>CALHOU010000137.1 GCA_938035945.1 uncultured Granulosicoccaceae bacterium | reverse complement strand
GCTAAAGACAGATTATTAAGTGCTGCACTTTATTCGGCAGGCGGAATACGACCGGATGCAGATCTTGAAAAAATTCAGCTCATACGTGATGGTGAAGTTAAAACAATCAATTTGTTAGGCTTGTTTACTGGCGATCTTACTAAAGATGTTCCCTTGGCGGCAGGAGACCAAGTGTTAATTCCAAGTACGGGCCGATTTCAAGCCCAGCTAGTAAAGAGAACACAAGTTACGCCGCCAGGAATTCGCATATTCATTTCCAATCTAAGCATTCCAGCGCTAAACAATTCCCAGTCAGCTGTGAACAGCAGCTCAACTAGTATGCCGTATGGAACCCGGTTTTTGCAAGGGCTGGTCTCTGGTAATTGTGTAGGTGGAACGCAGCTTACCAATGCCTCTCGAAGGGCGATCTTAATCAGCACCAATCCTATATCAGGTCGTACAGAAGTTATAGAGCGCTCCATTCAGCAATTGGTAAGCGATCCTGAGCGCGACAATATTAATCCATTCCTAATGCCAAACGATGCTATCGCATGCTACGACTCTGGCGTTACAAACTTTAGGGATGTTACGCGCACATTCTCGGAATTTCTTGCACCAATATTAGATTTAAAGCTGTTGTAGCAACAGACGTGAGCAATGCAACTAAAAAACTGCACAGCCAAACCAATGATGCAGATAAGGCTGGCGATCAACTCGAGACAGTTCAAAATGAGAATGAATCGAGCGCGAACGCTTCCGTATATGGAGCGACTAAAGGCAAATTGGGATTGCGGCAGCGACTCAGTATGTCTCGAACAAAAAAGTACGCGATTGCCGGTGCGTTTAACTTACTGATTATATGGGCATCTACGCTTTTCTTTATTCAATCCACACCAGACCGATTCGTCAGTAAATTCACACTGCTCATTCCTGGCGCTGGTGCCGGCTCAAGCATAAATCTAGACGATTTGGGTCAAGCGACTACCTCGGTAAACTCAGCTTACGCAAGCAACAAAGTGGACCCCAAAACAAACTACAAAGCTATTGCCATGAGCCCAGTTGTCATAGGCGAAGCAGCTAGATCGCTAGAAATGTCCAACCAAAGTTTTGGTAAACCAAGAGTAAAACTGATTGACCAGACAACCCTTCTTGAAGTGTCCTTGACCGCTGATTCAGAGCAGTTAGCCTATGATAAATCGGTTGCCTATTTCAATGCCATTGAAACAACGCTTTCAAGGCTACGTAGCTCGGAGCTAAGTTCACGCAGACTGGCCAATGAAAATGTCATGGAGTCTTACAGAAATAGTGTCGAAGAAGCTCAGAGCGCCGTCCTTCATTTCCAACAGGAATCTACAATTGTACTTCCTGAACAATTCGGTGATTTGGTACGCAATGTTGAATCGATCAAGCAAAAAAGAAATGAAGCGCTTACAAAGTTGGAGTCAGTAAAAGCCAATCTATCTCAACTGGAAAATTCGCTTGGCATTAGCTCTGCTTACGCCGCTGCCGCACTTAAACTGCACAACGACCCCATTTTTAATTCTCTCGTTGACAAGGTTGCTAACCTGGCCGCAGAGCTTGTTGAAAAGCAGGCAGTTTGGGGCCGAAACCATCCTAAAGTTAAGCATGCGCAAGCACGCGTAAATAGCGCTAAAAACGCCATGCTTAACCGAGCCGATGATCTAACGGGTACCAGTAGTTATCGAGCGCTCGACAACCTGTATTTATCTACTAACGCGGGTAGGAGCGAGTTATTTCAATCCATTATAGAACTGACTGCCGCTAGATCTGCAGCTGAGTCAGAGCTTAACTCCTATGATTCTCAAATTGATGTACTTGAGAGTCGTACCCTTCGTAACGCGAGTATGGCAGCCAAGTTACAGGATTTAGAACGTTCGCATCAAGTGGCTACAGCCATTTATGTGTCTGCAGCAGCAAAGGCAGATCTCGGTAACTCAGACATATACGCGTCTTACCCAATGACCCAACTATTGATGGAACCCACACGCCCCAACGGCCCAGAAAATTTTGTCAAACCGATAGCTCTACTCGGTGCAGCCATTGGATCCATTCTTGTTTGTCTAGCATTGCTCATATCATGGAAACGCGGCATCTTACTCCAGAAACTACAGAAGAGAAAATAATCTGGTACACAATGATTGGGACTTACGGGTTCTACTTCTTGGGTGCTCTGTATCTGGTCGCTCCTGTCATGGCTTGGGTATTACTCTTATTTGCGCTTTACCAATGGTTGGGTCCAAACAAGAATAGTAGTGTACGTAACCTACCCAACCTACCGGTCTCCATAATGGTATGGTTTGTTGGCATGACCTTAATGCTTCTGGCACTCTGGGTTGGACACGCCAACTTTAATTTGGGAGCTGGTAACACGATAAAATCTTCCATAGGATGGGCCAAAGGATGGGCTTTACTCGCAATATTCCCGTTTATTGGTTGCTTGTCGATTAGGCCAGAAATAATCTATCGAGCCGCCTGCATTGTGTGCTTGCACACACTAATTCTATTGCCCGTATTTATAGGCGCTTACGTTCTTAGTCTGCCCCAGAACCTTTGGGTGTCGCCACTTAAAGTCCTTGGCGGACCAGGCCCAGAATTTTTTACATTAAATCTGTATGAGCTTGAGCCGGGTACCGGCGCACCACGATGGCGGTTTTTTACCCCTTGGGCCCCCGCCGCCGGATTTGTCGCGAATATCTATTTTTTGCTAGCGCTTCAAGAAAAAAATATACGCTGGCGAATCATCGGAATCACGGCAAGCATAATCATTGTTTTAATGTCTAAATCTCGACTAGGCGTTATTAGCCTAGCGAGTGTTTGGGCGGTAACATGGTTTCTGACCAGTTTTGGCCGCCCGGTTGTAATTTACTTAATGGGTGTGGCCACATTTGTTCTGGGAATGTTAGCGATGCCACTGCTTGCCTTTGCCGAACGAATGATCGATGCGTTTACACAAGCCCGAGCCGATTCATCTCGCGTACGCTCAGCGCTTGGAAGAATTGCCATTGATAGATGGTCAAGGGAAGCACCAGTGTGGGGTCATGGGGTTGTTGAACGTGGCCCTCACATGGTGGAATATATGCCGATAGGCTCTCACCATACCTGGTTCGGACTTTTGTTTGTCAAAGGCATTGTCGGATTGTTTGCACTGGCTCTGCCAATGCTTATAAGCTTTTTAGCGCTATGGCGTAACTCATTTGCCAGAACCTCAGCAGGAGCAGCCGCTCGTACTGGCTTGTCGGTCATTTTGTTGCTTTTCCTCTACACGTTTGGTGAAAATCTGGAAATCTTACCCTATCTCATATGGCCTGGATTAATATTTATAGGCATGGGTGTCGCGCTTCCAGCTGCAGACAAAACTGCGAACGAATTCAACACCCAGTCGAATTAGCTGAGAACCAAATACGTTTTACGCAATCAGAATGTAAACTAAGTACTCTGAGCAGTAGAGAACACGAACCATGACCATTAGATTAAACAAAAAATCAGGATCTCAGTGTCTACTGATAATTTCACTACTCATTCCACCATTGTTTTTTTCCAATGCCGTCGGGGCGGCAGGCTCCGACGAGCCATCACCGAACGACTCACCCACACTATCAATTGAAGATCGTCAACTAAAAAAAGCACAGCGCTTTGTGTACAAAGAAAAGTACGATAAAGCTATTATAAGCCTGAAACGCACAACCAAAAAATACCCGCAAAACGCGGATGCTTGGAACTTACTTGGGTTTTCGTTACGTAAAACCGGTGATACCGATGGTGCAACCGAGGCCTACAACAAGGCTTTGGCTATAGATGAAAACCACTTAGGCGCGCTTGAGTACCAAGGGGAATTGTTTATATTGCTAGGGCAACTGGACAAAGCGAAAGAAAATCTTGCGAAACTAAACAAGCTTTGTCCTGATGGATGTTCGGAACTTGAAGAACTTGATACGGCGATTGATAGCGCTAATTAATTTACTCCGACCTGCAAACATTGATGGACGCCTTTAACAGCCTGATAGGGAAATCAGGTTGTTTCACTTGCCTCCTGTTCAGACGCCGAGAATGCTCTTCAATGCTTTGCTTTAAATGGCACCACAGGTCATAGCGGGTAGCTGCGCGCGAAAAGCGGATTCTTCTGGGACAAAGGTAGCGCTAGATCAGCGCTACCTATAGTGTGCAACTATTCTACTGTTACAGACTTCGCCAAGTTACGCGGCTGATCAACATCAGTACCTTTGATAATGGCTACATGATAAGAAAGTAACTGCAAAGGAATGGTATAAATAATTGGCGCAACCAAGTCATCACACACCGGCACTTCTAATACTTCCATAGTGCCATCACTTTCAAACTTTGCATCTTTATCCGCAAACACATACATCAAGCCGCCACGCGCTCGCACCTCTTCAACGTTTGATTTCAATTTCTCTACCAAATCGTTCTTTGGTGCAACAACAATAACAGGCATATCAGCATCGATCAGCGCTAACGGACCGTGCTTGAGTTCACCCGCCGCATAGGCTTCGGCATGTATGTATGAAATCTCTTTCAGTTTTAGTGCACCTTCCATGGCAATTGGGTATTGATCGCCACGACCAAGAAACAAGCTATGGTACTTATCAGCAAAATCTTCTGCCAATGCCTGAATGGGCTCATCCATTGCCAATACTTGCTCAAGCTTGGCTGGCAGGCTTTGCAACGCTTGGCACAGCTGTGCCGATTTTTCTTTTGGCATACCGTTGTGCTGACCAATGGCACCTGCCAACATCAACAACCCCGTCAACTGCACCGTAAATGCTTTGGTTGATGCAACACCAATCTCTTTACCAGCTTTCATCAGGTAAGACATATCAGACTCACGCACCATGGATGAACCCGGTGAGTTACATAGGGTCAGACTGGTCATGTAGCCTTGTTCTTTTGCTAAGCGAAGGGCCGCTAGCGTATCGGCTGTTTCACCCGACTGAGAAATGGTTACAAGCAAGCTGTTTTCATGCACAAACGATTCGCGGTAGCGATACTCAGAGGCAATTTCAACATTGCACGACACTCCACCAAAGCTTTCCAACCAATAGCGTGCGGTCATGCCAGCGTGGTAACTGGTACCGCAGGCAATGATTTGTACGTGTTTCACTTTAGAAAGTAGCTCGCTGGCGTTTTCACCAAATGCTGTGTCCAGCACAAGACCATTCTCCAAACGGCCCTCAAGAGTGCGTTGTATTGCAACGGGTTGTTCGTAGATTTCCTTTTGCATGTAGTGACGGTAGTTACCCTTGTCACCTGCATCGTTAGTTAAATTAGATTCTTCAATAGCACGCTCAACCGGCTTGCCATTCACATCAACGATAGAGACTGATGTACGCGTAATTTCTGCCACATCACCTTCTTCAAGATAAGCAAACCGACGCGTAACAGGCAATAAAGCGAGTTGATCTGATGCGATGAAGTGCTCACCCACTCCGTATCCAATGACCAGCGGGCTACCGGAGCGTGCAACGATCAAACGCTCAGGCTGGGTCTTGTCCATTATCACGGTGCCGTATGCACCTTCTAGCTGAGGCACTACTTTTTGCACGGCTTCAAACAAAGTACTACTGGTTTTTAGTTCTTTGTCTACAAGGTGTGCAATTACTTCAGTGTCGGTGTCGGATGCAAACACATAGCCATCAGCCTGAAGTGCTTTACGCAGCTCATCATGATTTTCAATAATGCCGTTATGGACCACCGCAATGCGTTCTGCCGACACATGTGGGTGCGCGTTTTTCTCGTTTGGCTCACCGTGCGTGGCCCAACGAGTGTGCGCGATACCAACACCGCCAGGCATACCTTCTTCAGCAACCGAATCGGTGAGCGCTTTTACCTTACCCACTCGCCGAATACGGCGTAGTTCGCCATTGGCGTCGATAGTTGCAATACCGGCCGAGTCATAGCCACGGTATTCAAGGCTTTGCAGCCCCATAAGCAGTATGTCAGCAATATCGCGCTGCGCTACAGCGCCTACTATTCCACACATGATTAAATGTCCTTACATTTATTCTTTAATTAATTTAAGTCTTATGACTTTTTCTTTTTAACCGGACGCTTCCATCCGCTTATATCTTTTCGCTGAGCACGCGTGAAAGTCAGCATCTCTGGCGGTACGTCTTTACTGATCGTTGAGCCTGCACCAACGGTTGCACCTTCATTAACGGTGACTGGTGCAACCAGAACTGAGTTCGACCCGATCGACGCACGATCAGCAATCACAGTCTTGTGTTTATTCGCTCCATCATAGTTCGCCGTTATAGTGCCGGCGCCTACGTTTACGTTACGACCGACTACCGAATCGCCCACATAACTTAAATGATTCACTTTACTGCCTTCGCCAATATCCGCATTTTTGGTTTCCACAAAATTACCAATCTTGGCACCGGCTGATAAATTAGAACCCGGACGCAAGCGTGCGAACGGTCCAATATTGCAATTGGCTTCCAGATGCGCGTTTTCTAATACGCAGTTTGCAAGCACAACAGAGCCGTTACCAATGTGGCTATCGCTGATTACACAGTTCGGCCCAATGCTTACGTTGTTACCCAGAGAACATTCACCGATAAACACGCAATTCACATCTATCTCGTTATCAGTACCTGTCGTTAAGCTGCCGCGCACATCTAATCGCGCTGGATCTCTTACCGTGACACCGGCTGCCATTAATTCTGCTGCGCGGGTATGTTGGTACACACGCTCTAGTTCTGCCAATTGCTCGCGTGAGTTAATGCCTTCTGCTTCCCACGCATCATCTGGGTGAACCGTTTGAATGGTTTGTCCGGCCTTAACGGCCAATTCGAAAATATCGGTTAGATAATATTCGCCTTGCGCGTTGTTGTTATCGATTGCGCTCAAGTGAGCTTTAAGTGCACCGCCATTAACGGCCAACACACCGGCATTAATTTCATTGATCGCAAGTTCTTCTTCGTTTGCATCTTTTTGTTCAACCACACCGGTAACTGCACCATCGACGCGCTTAATACGTCCATAGCCGTGGGGGTCATCGACGATCAGTGATAACAGTCCAAGTTGATCTTTGTTGGTGACATCGAGCAAAGCCTGGAAAGTGGCAGCGCGGGTTAGCGGCACATCGCCGTAGGTAATCAACACAGTATCGTTGTCTTCGATGCCGTCTAATGCCTGTTGCACGGCGTGGCCGGTACCGAGTTGTTCGGTCTGCATAGCCCAGTTGACGGTATGCGTGATAGTGTCTTTGACTTGGTCGCTGCCGTGGCCAATAACCACGGTCATGCTGGCAGGACCCAAGCTTGAAACGGTGTCGAGCACATGACCAAGTAAGGGTTTACCGGCCAGACGGTGCAGCACTTTAGGCATCGCCGATTTCATGCGAGTGCCTTTGCCAGCGGCCAATACGATAGCCCGAATTGCCATGTTCATCCTCCGAACGTAATTGTCAGTATCGCAATGCAGGAACTAGGCCCTATTTGGGGGGCTTATGAAGACAGCTTTGCGAGTGAATTCAAAGCCTTATAGGCAAGCGCTTGACTCTACATGTTATGCAGAGGCGGCGCGGATTGCCAATATTCAGGCTCTAAAACAAAAAAGCCGGCATAAAGCCGGCGATCTCGTTAAATTGTAGCGACTTCCTGCGACCGTGCCTTAGCACGGACCCATCACTGCAAAGCTTATTTACGAAGTTTCTTAATTAGCTGTAGCTGAGCTGAAGCTTCCGCGAGCTGTTGCTGCACGGCAGCGTAATCAACCTCGCCGGCTTTACCACCCGCTGCAAGGGCTGATTCTGCCTCTTTCATGGCAGCCTCGGCCGCCGCCTCATCGATATCTTCAGCGCGAAGTGCCGTATCAGATAACACAGTGACCACGTGCGGTTGAACCTCAAGGATTCCACCAGACACATAAATAGCCAGATCTTCCTCATCACCTGAGGCTTTTACCCGAATTTCACCCGGCTTAATGCGGGTGATAAACGGCGTGTGACCGGGCGCGATACCCACTTCACCTAATTCAGCAGACGCCACAATCATCTCAGCTTCTCCCGAGAAGATTTCCTTCTCGGCGCTTACGATGTCGACCCTGAAGGTAGCAGCCATGACTAGCTATCCATCTTCTTGGCGTTTTCAACAGCCTCTTCAATGGTTCCAACCATGTAGAACGCTTGCTCCGGCAAGTGATCGTATTCACCAGCAACAATCGCCTTAAAGCCGATGATGGTGTCTTTCAAGGAGCAGTACTTACCAGGAGACCCAGTGAATACTTCTGCTACGAAAAATGGTTGAGATAGGAAACGCTGAACCTTACGAGCACGTGTTACCACTTGCTTGTCTTCTTCAGACAATTCGTCCATACCCAAGATTGCAATGATATCTTTCAGCTCTTTATAGCGCTGCAACGTGTTCTGTACAGCACGAGCTGTGTCGTAGTGATCTGCACCGATAACTTGTGGGTCAAGCTGACGACTGGTTGAATCCAGAGGGTCAACCGCTGGGTAGATACCCAATTCCGCAATGTTTCGAGACAGTACAACCGTTGCATCCAAGTGAGCAAAGGTGGTTGCCGGAGATGGGTCAGTCAAATCATCCGCTGGTACGTATACGGCCTGGATTGATGTGATTGAACCTGTCTTTGTCGATGTGATTCGTTCTTGCAAATCACCCATCTCTTGCGCAAGAGTCGGCTGGTAACCTACCGCTGATGGCATACGACCAAGCAGTGCAGATACTTCCGTTCCCGCCAGTGTGTAACGATAAATGTTATCGATAAACATAAGAACGTCACGACCTTCGTCACGGAAGAATTCCGCCATGGTCAAACCCGTTAGTGCTACGCGCAAACGGTTACCTGGAGGCTCATTCATCTGACCGTATACCAACGATACTTTGTCGAGTACGTTTGATTCTTTCATTTCGTGGTAGAAGTCGTTCCCTTCACGAGTACGCTCACCTACACCTGCGAATACAGAGAAGCCCGAGTGCTCAATCGCGATGTTACGAATCAGTTCCATCATGTTTACGGTCTTGCCTACACCCGCACCACCGAACAGTCCAACTTTACCGCCCTTAGCAAACGGGCAAAGCAAGTCGATTACTTTGATACCTGTTTCTAGCAGTTCTGTAGAACCTGATTGCTCAGCATAAGTGGGAGGCGCACCGTGAATCGGCATGCGATCTTCAGTGGCGATTGGACCCGCTTCGTCGATTGGGTTACCCAATACATCCATGATGCGACCAAGTGTGGCCTGTCCTACAGGCACAGAAATTGGCGCACCGGTGTTTGAAGCAACCAAACCACGCTTCAAACCTTCAGAAGTACCCATCGCGATAGTTCGCACGATACCGTCACCCAACTGGCCTTGTACTTCCAGTGTGATTTCAGTGCCATCGATCTTTAGCGCGTCGTAAGTTTTTGGTACTGCATCGCGTGGAAATTCCACGTCAACTACCGCACCGATGATTTCTACAACTGTTCCAGAACTCATAGTTGTGTTCCTAAATATAAAAACGTTTTGTAATAAGACTGGCCACTTATATAACCAGGTCTAAGACTGATAACTTGCGTTTTCAGTCATGGGTTCGTGCGACGGTTTTACACCGCGGCCGCACCGCCCACAATCTCTGATATCTCTTGAGTGATCGACGCCTGACGAGCTTTGTTGTATTTCAACTGCAAGTCATCAATTAAATCACCGGCGTTATCCGACGCACTCTTCATCGCAAACATTCGAGCAGCCATCTCACATGCCACGTTTTCAACAACCGACTGATAAACCAAAGACTCTATGTAGCGAGTCATTAGGTGATCAACAACCGTTTTTGATTCTGGCTCGTAAATGTAATCCCAATGGTGAGTTAGATTCTCGTCAACGTCTGGTTGAGCGGGAAGTAACTGCGTAACCGTTGGCGACTGCGTCATGGTGTTAACGAATTCATTTTCAACGATGTATAAGCGCTGAATTTTACCTTCATCATAGGCATCCAACATAACTTTCACGCTACCAATAAGCGTTGAAAGTTCTGGTGCATCACCAAGATCAATTGCTTGACCGATTATGTTGCTGCCCATACGACCGAAGAAGGCTTGCGCTTTCTTACCGATGGTGACGACATCTATCTCAGCACCTTTTTCCGACCATTCTCGCATTGACTTAACGCCAGCCTTGAATGCATTGGTGTTCAAACCGCCGCATAAACCGCGATCGGTGGAGACAACAATGTAACCAACCCGACTTACATCAGGACGGTCCATCAGATACGGGTGGTGGTACTCAATGTTTGCCGAAGCCACGTGACCAACTACCGAGCGCATCTTCTTTGAGTACGGACGGTTCGCCGCCATACGATCTTGAGCTTTACGCATTTTACTCGCGGCTACCATTTCCATAGCCTTGGTGATCTTCTGAGTATTTTTGATACTCGCGATCTGCGTTCTTATCTCTTTTTCACTTGCCATGTCGATGCTTCCCTAATTTATATAAGGCGGCTGCCGACTACCAAGTGCCGCTTGATTTGAACGCTTCGATGCCTGTTTTAAACGCAGCTTCGATGTTTTCGTTCCAATCACCCGACTCACTTACTTGATCTAGAAGATCTTGATGGTTACTGCGCATATAGCCATGCAGATTTTCTTCAAAGCTTACAACTTTGTCGAAATCAACATCATCAAGGAAACCTTCGTTAGCTGCGTACAAAGACACACCCATTTCACCGATCGACAGTGGAGAGTATTGCTTCTGCTTCATTAGCTCTGTTACGCGTTGACCACGCTCAAGCTGTTTACGAGTGGTTTCATCAAGGTCGGATGCGAACTGTGAGAACGCTGCCAATTCACGGTATTGCGCAAGTGCTAATCGAACACCACCACCAAGCTTCTTGATGATTTTAGTTTGTGCAGCGCCACCTACTCGCGATACAGACAAACCAGCGTTGATCGCAGGACGGATACCAGCGTTGAACAAATCGGTCTCTAGGAAGATCTGGCCATCAGTGATTGAGATAACGTTGGTTGGTACGAATGCCGATACGTCACCTGCTTGGGTTTCGATAATTGGCAATGCCGTAAGTGAACCTGTCTTACCTTTTACTTCACCGTTGGTGAATTTTTCTACGTATTCAGCGTTTACACGAGACGCACGCTCTAGAAGACGTGAGTGAAGATAGAAAACATCACCAGGATACGCTTCACGACCAGGAGGACGACGAAGTAGTAGTGATACCTGACGATAAGCCCATGCTTGTTTTGTAAGATCGTCATATACGATCAGTGCGTCTTCACCGCGATCACGAAAGTATTCGCCCATTGAACAACCAGCGTAAGGAGCAACGTACTGCATAGCTGCAGAATCAGCCGCGCCCGCTGCAACAATGATGGTGTGTTCCATCGCACCGTGCTCTTCAAGCTTCGCCACAACGTTTGCAATGGTTGATTGCTTCTGGCCGATCGCAACGTATACGCATTTAATGCCTGTGCCTTTTTGGTTGATGATTGCATCAACCGCTACCGCTGTCTTACCTGTTTGTCGGTCACCGATAATGAGTTCTCGTTGACCACGGCCAACAGGTACCATCGCATCAATTGATTTCAAACCCGTTTGCACAGGCTCATCTACTGATTGACGTTCGATAACGCCAGGTGCCACTTTCTCAACAGGAGAAGTCGCTTTTGCATCGATTGGGCCTTTGCCATCGATAGGCTCACCCAACGGGTTAACCACGCGACCAAGTAGTTCAGGGCCAACTGGCACTTCAAGAATACGACCAGTACATTTAACTTTGTCGCCTTCTGAAAGAGATTGGTAGTCACCCAAAACAACCGCACCAACGGAATCGCGCTCAAGGTTCAGTGCAAGACCGAACAGGTTGTTAGGGAATTCGATCATCTCACCAGACATTACGTCGGTTAGACCGTGAATACGAACGATACCGTCACTAAGACTTACGATCGTTCCTTCAGTACGTGCGTCAGCAGACGCTTCGAAATCACCGATCCTTTGTTTGATCAGTTCACTGATTTCTGATGGGTTCAGTTGCATAGCAAAATCCTCTTAAATTCGGTTACCGGCTTCAAATCTGCGAAAACCGGCTGCGGTACGGCACCCACACTTTTAAGTGTTTACCTACCGAGCTACCTTCAGTTTGTTTCCACAAACTAAAAACAGCTTAAACCCGCAACACTGCGAACGTATCGCAGGTGCAGGTATCAATGTTCTTATGTTCCGACAGCGGTGGTCATTTTTTCCAAACGACCTTTAACAGAACCGTCGATAACCAAATCGCCAGCGCGAATAATCGCACCGCCAATAAGGCTGTTATCGACAGAGCTAACGATTCGGACCTTGCGGTCTAGCTTTTTGCTTAACGCCTGGGCCATCGTCTCACTCTGTTCGTCAGTCAGTTCAAATGCACTCACGACATGCGCTTCAATTTCACCTTCGGCCTCTGAACGAAGCTCTTCAAACAAACCACTGATATCGCCGAGTAACTTCATTCGGTTGTTCTCAGCAAGTAGCTTGATGAAATTGCGGCTGTCATTGTCGTTCACAACATCGGATGCGACCGTTTCAACCAGTTTTGCAGCATCTTCCTGCGTCAGGTTCGGTGCCTCTAATCGCTCTTCCATTTCTGGGTGGCCAACAATGGCACCTAGAACGGCTAAGCGATTCGACCAGTCGTCGAACTTGCCGCTCTCGCGGGCAACTTCAAAAACAGCTTTCGCGTACGGACGTGCAGCAGTAGTAAAGTCGGCCATGGTCAAACGCCTCTTAGAGTTGTCCAACCAGGTCGTCTAGCACCTTTGCATGAGACTCGGCATTTACTTCTGTGCCTAGAATCTTGCCAGCGCCAGCCACTGCGATTGAGCCCACTTGCTTACGCAAGTCTTCTCGTGCAGTCACGACTTCCTGTTCAATTTCTGACTGAGCTGCCGCCTTCAAACGATCGCCTTCTGCGCGAGCGGTTTCTTTGGCTTCATCAACGATTTCGTTTCCACGCTTAGTTGCAGTAGCCACGATTTCAGCTGCTTGTGCTTTCGCCTCTTGCAACATCGTTTCTACTTCAGCTTCTGCTTCTTCACGACGCTGAGCGCCTTGTTCTGCAGCCGCTAAGCTTTGCGCGATTTTATCTTGGCGTTCACGCATAGCCGTCATGATTGGCGGCCAAACGTACTTCATGCACAAGAAAACGAAGATAGCGAATGAAATTGCCTGGCCAATTAGTGTCAGGTTGATATTCATTTTGCTCTCCTTCTTAAGTCAGTTCGACTTATCCGCCTACCTGAGCGATGAATGGGTTCGCAAAAGTGAAGAACAACGCAATACCAACACCGATCATTGGAACCGCATCGAGAAGACCCGCTACGATGAACATTTTAACTTGAAGCATTGGAGTCATTTCTGGCTGACGAGCAGCACCTTCTAGAAAACGACCACCCAATAGACCGAAGCCGATTGCTGTACCAAGTGCACCTAGACCAATCAAAAGGCCAACTGAGATTGCTGTTAAGCCAACTACTGTTTCCATTACTAACTCCCGAAAAAATATTTAAATTTAAAAAAACTTATATATAAAACTATTGGCAAAATTGCCTAAATAACTGTGAAACTATTTGCGCGACTACTTAGTGATGCTCGTGCGCCATGCTCATGTACACGATGGTCAGCATCATAAAAATGAAGGCTTGCAACGTGATAACCAATATGTGGAACAGAGCCCACGGTACAGACAAAGCCCACTGCGCGTAGAACGGCAGTAACGCAATAAGAATAAAGATCAACTCACCTGCATACATGTTGCCGAACAATCGAAGGCCCAGTGAAATAGGCTTAGCGATGAGAGCAACACCTTCAAGTAACAGGTTAATTGGAACGAAGATGGCCTGAACCAACACGTTAGGACTGTTGAACGGCTGGAAAGCCAATTCTTTAAAGAAGCCACCGGCGCCTTTAATTTTGATGCTGTAGTAGATCATTAGAGCGAATACTGAGAAAGACATGCCCAGTGTGATGTTCACATCTGTGCTCGGTACGATCTTCATGTATGGGATGCCGATTTTCTCAGACGCATAGGGAATCCAATCAACAGGGATTAAATCCATTAGGTTCATCAAGAAAACCCAAACAAATATAGTGAGCGCTAGTGGCGCTACAACTTCGCTTTTACCGTTAAAGGTTTCGCGAACGTTTTCATCAACAAACTCAACGATGGTTTCGACGAAATTTTGTAGTGGTCCTGGAACACCTGCGGTTGCGCGATCTGCCCCTTTTTTGAATAACCAAAGGAAGAACAAGCCAAGGCCAATTGACCAAAACATAGAGTCGAGGTGAATTGCCCAGAAACCCATTGCTGCGGCTTCTTCTGAGCCATGTGCAATGCTGAGTCCGTTCTCTGGGTGAACACCCAACACCAGATTTTGCAAGTGATGCTGAATATATTCGGTAGTGGTTCTACCTGCTTCTGAAGATGCCATATCGTTTACTTAGAATCTCTTCTTAATCTTCACGTGAATACCGACGGCGCTCCTTTAGAGCAACCATGATCGGCACTATCCAGTTCATTGTCTGAACTATGGCAAAACCAACAAACAGCGCCAATGCGCTCAGCGGTTTTACTTTGATAAACACCACGGCAAACATGGCCATGGTCAATATCATTTTGCCGAAAGCCCCGGCATAAAATGAGCGCACTATTTTCTGTGCTGCTCGTGCTCCACGGTACCTAAAGGCCCGCAGCGCAAAATACGTATTCGGTAACCAAGCGATCAAGCCACCCAGCAGGGCCGACAGACCGGTTAATTGGCCGCCTAAGATAAATCCAATAATGCCAACCGCGCTCATCGCAAGAAACTGGCCAAGCAGTATCAGCTTGATAACACGCAATCGCTCACCAGCCTGCTGCATAGCCTAGGCTCTATCCCTATATAACATGGGCGCTAAAAAACACGAGTTAAAGCTGATAACGACGGAAAGTCATTACCGATTTATAGCGAGCGAATTATAGCAGTGTTTTACGTTTTTGATGGGAATCTGACACGACTTATTGTGCCTGTGCGACCTGCGTGGAACCAACCTGTTGCCTGTCAGGAATTGCACTTATTTTATCCAATCAAAACTGCTTTTATCAACCAAAACTACACCGAGGAAGAAGCATAGACCCAATATTAATTTTCGGATCGATCTATTTCAGGCTATGTAACGGTAGCTTATTTTATGTGCGAGAGAATGCCTTCGAGCGCATCCACCGATGAATAACTGATCTCGAGCTTCCCAGCACCATTTTGCTGGTGTTTGATATTGACCGGCGCGCCGAGCAGCTTACCCAGCTTTTGCCCTAGCGCTTCAATGTTGGGGTCGGTTTTCGCAGGTTCGGCGGTGGAACCACTTTTACCTTCACGCAATTCTTTGACCAGCTTTTCGACCGCACGAACCGTAAGCCCTTGTTGTGTAATACGTTTTGCAATCCCAGGTTGATCAGTTCGGGGAGCACCGAGCAATGCGCGAGCGTGGCCCATGTCCAATTCGCCGTTATCGACCATGCTTTTTACATCGTCGTGCAGCTCTAACAGACGCATTAGATTGGTCACCGCAACCCGCGACCGGCCGACGGCCTCAGCTACTTGTTGATGCGTCATACTAAACTCGGCACACAAACGCTCTAATGCTTGCGCTTCTTCAAGTGGGTTTAAGTCCGCACGCTGTATGTTCTCTATTAATGAGACTGCCGCAACGGATTGGTCGTCCATATCCCGAACGATGGCCGGGATGTCGGTGATTCCGGCAAGTTGCGAGGCTCGCCACCGGCGCTCACCGGCGATAAGCTCAAATTTTCCGCCGTAGGCGCGAACCAGAATGGGCTGAATCAGCCCTTGCGCTTTTATTGAATCAGCCAGCTCTTGGAGCAGATCCTGGTCGAAATGGCGGCGCGGCTGATACATACCGCGGGTGATTTGATCGACCCCTAGCATGCGCAAACGATCACTCGGGTGCGAGTCGGCCGGCAGCTGGGCCTCGACCGGAGACGCAGCGGAAGTGGTGGGCTCGACTTTGTCAGCTTTGGGCACTATCGGGCTGTCTGACTTGGGTGTTATTGGCGTTGGAACAGATTCCACGGCAGGATTTGTCGATGCCGCAGGCGTTACAGGCGTTACCGAAGGTTTTTCGTCGGTTGGTGCTGCCTCGGTCTTGCTCGTGGGTGAGCTAACCTCGGTATCAGCCTCGACAGCTCGATTT
This sequence comes from uncultured Granulosicoccaceae bacterium, assembly GCA_938035945.1. Classification (GTDB taxonomy): domain Bacteria; phylum Pseudomonadota; class Gammaproteobacteria; order Granulosicoccales; family Granulosicoccaceae; genus Granulosicoccus. The sequence goes on along the minus strand of CALHOU010000137.1, from coordinate 6,857 downwards.
TTTGTAGCGCCACCCAACAAAGCGTTCAGGTTGCGGCCCATACGGTTTTTCTTAGCCATTCACCGACTCTATTTGGTTTTCAGATGCTTGTGAGGAATCTGATGGTGATTCTTCGGGTTGCGCATCTTCCGTATTGCGGGTTGTTGTGCGGTCGCTGCGTTGCGCTCGACGACGGATAATCTCACCCGCGAGCGCCAAATAGGCAAGAGCACCACGTGATGTTTTGTCGTAACCAACGATAGACACACCATGACTTGGTGCTTCGGCCAAACGCACATTGCGCGGCACAATGGTGCGAAACACCTGCTCGCCAAAATGTTCGATTAACTGGGCTGATACCTCTACACCCAAGTTATTACGGCCGTCATACATTGTGCGCAGCAAGCCTTCGATTTCGAGCTCTGGATTAACCGCCTCACGCACGCCATCAATCGTTTCGAGCAGTGCCGATAAGCCTTCTAGCGCGTAGTACTCACATTGAATAGGCACCAAGACACTGTCGGATGCAACAAACGCGTTCAAGGTTAGAATATTTAGCGACGGTGGGCAGTCGATCAATATGTAGTCGTAGGTTTCACGCGCAGGAATAAGCGCTTGCTTGAGCTTTTGCTCTCGCTCATCCATGGCCATAAGCTCGACTTCTGCCGCCGTGAGGTCTGCATTGGCGGGCAAAATATCGCAGTTGTTTGCAGCTGAGGCCTGAGCAATTTCTGCCACTGGTGTATCTTCGACCAGTAGATCGAAACCGGTTAATTCGGCTTCGTTCTTATCGATACCGCAGCCCATCGTGGCGTTACCTTGCGGATCAAGGTCTATCAGCAATACTCGTTTTTGCATACTGCCAAGCGCAGATGCCAAATTGACGCTGGTAGTGGTTTTACCTACCCCACCTTTTTGGTTTGCGATTGCAATGATTCTGCTCATGACAGGGAGTGTAATCCATTATGAGGTTGCTCGCCGCAGCGAGATTGGGATTTAACTTCTTGCTGCAATTATGATTATGGCTCCAATCCCTTGTAAATGCACTCCATGAATAGCGGTAGGCTGACGTTTCACGCGGAGCCGAAGCAAGTCACCGCTAAAGATAGAACTTTATGCAGCTGGACCACCAGGTACGAGAATTCACATTCACAAAAACTTACTATCCTGGACCTGACTCATAACTCGCCCATGCAATTCTTACGACTAAATTCACACAGCCAATCACTTGATTTGGACGGAAATGCTAATGGACCAATCGACTGATATAAGCAGTCGAATAATTATCTTGTTAAGCTCGCATACTTGAAGTTGTATTAAGTCCTAATACAAAATTCATTAAGCATTGAGAAGCTTATGCAACTGCGGCAACCAGAAGTCAGACTCGATAAAGGCCGAACTCTATTTGGAATGCCAAGAATCTAACAAACAAAAATATCTTGGTTTGTGGTTCTACCAACGTACCTATTTGGGTAATCCACTAATTCTTACTGCGTGATGAGCACACTATTTTCTGATAAAAAACTCAGCTTATCCCGTAATAGTTCGCAGGCCGACTACAATTGAAAAAGGTCACGAAAAATACGCGAAGTCGCACGCAATACCTATTTATTATGTCGCGAATTATAATTCGTGAGCAGCATTGCTATAAATCGGCATAAACGTAGCATGCGCATCTATTTAATATACTAGTCTAAAGCGCACTTCAATCATGGTGTCGAATCAAGTTGTACTAACTACATGACGAAATTAATTATTCAGATCCCTTGCCTGAATGAAGCTGCAACCCTGCCAGAGGTGATAGCCGGCATCCCCACCGAAATAGAAGGTGTTGATGTTATTGAAACTCTCATAGTTGACGACGGCAGTACTGATGGCACCTCAGAGGTAGCCAAATCCCTGGGCATAAACCACATTGTTCAGCATAGTACTAACCGAGGCCTGGCGAAATCATTTGCTGCAGGTATTGAACAGTGCTTGAAATCTGATGCCGATATCATCGTCAATATGGATGGCGATAATCAATATCCAGGCGATCAAATCCCCGCATTAATAGCGCCATTATTGTCTAATAGCGCAGACGTTTGTGTTGGCAATAGACAGACAGATAAAATAAAGCATTTTTCGGCAAAGAAAAAATTATTGCAACGAATAGGAAGCAAAGTTGTTCGGTATCTATCAGGCGTAGACGTTCCCGACGCCGTATCTGGATTTCGAGCGATCAAGCGCGATGCAGCTCTTCATCTGTCAATTCTCACAGAATTTAGCTACACGATTGAAATGCTCATCCAAGCAGGAAATCTGAACCTCAGGGTAACCCACGTACCCATAACTACAAACGCAAAAACGAGAGAATCCAGGCTATTTAAATCCAATATTCATTTCATATCGAAGGCGATTTCTACGATGCTGCGTTCGTATATGATGTACAAACCTATAGCTACCTTTTGTAGCATTGGGTCATTATTCTTCTTAATGGGCGCCATACCCATTTCTCGATTTCTTTACTTCTTTTTTACCAGCGGCGGTGAAGGCCATGTTCAATCTCTGGTATTGGGAAGTATGTTGGTAATACTAGGCGTGATGTGCATACTGCTTGCAATGGTAGCCGACATGATTGCGAAAAATAGAATGCTTCTTCACGAACTGATTCTGCGCTCCAGAAGGCGAGAGCTCGAACTACATCTCGATTCAAACATAAAAAACAAAATCCAATGAACGATCGCCAAGAAGAATACGAGCGCAATGTTGCCGGCAATTTTTACGATAAGTATCAGACGCAAAATCCAATAGCAAAGCATCTTATGTCTGGATTTATCGGCAGCTTCACAACGCTTGCTAAACAGTCTAAAGCGATGTCGGCTTATGAGTTTGGTTGCGGTGAAGGCGAGCTCGCTCGCCTGATGACTTCGCTTGGAATCAAAGTTGCTGCATCCGATGTCGATGATGAAATCATCGCTGAAGCTCAATTTAGGGAAAACAACGCGAACGGGGAAATTCAATACGAAGTGAAAAGCATCTATAGTTTTGACCCATCTGAAATATCAGCAGACTTAGTCGTATGCTGCGAGGTATTCGAACACTTAGAAAGTCCTGAAGAAGCCCTTGCAATGCTTCGCCAAGTGCAGGCTGAACATTATATATTTAGCGTTCCAAGAGAACCTTTGTGGCGCGTACTTAATGTCTCAAGAGGCAAATACCTAAAACAATTTGGAAATACCCCAGGCCATCTTCAACATTGGTCAAAAAATAGATTTAAAAGCTTTGTCGCTCAACATTTTCAGATTGTCGAAACATTGTCTCCCACTCCGTGGACAATGATACTTTGCAAGCCAAAGTAAACTACTCGGCTTTGACTCCAAACACTAAAAATAAACTTCGCCAATGGGTAAACACGATAGGCTTATGTGTGTCCCTACTCGCGGCGGTTTGGTTTTTTTACCAGCTTATTGAAAACAATGCACTGAGTAGCACCGCCTGGCGCCAATCATCTTTTTGGAACTTAATACTTTTTTCAGCCATTGCTTACGCTATATCAGGCTTACTGCTAGGAGCTGCATGGAGCGTATTGATCGGGCCACCCAAGGTTGATAAAGCCCACACTTATAAATCAAACATGGCTATTTATGGATTTACACAAATCTATAAATACCTACCCAGCAACGTACTCCACTTATTTGGCAGACATACACTCCAACAAAGTTTGGGGTACACGCATTCTCGTTTGGCATTGTCTGCTGTGCTAGAGTTTTTACTCCTTTCACTCACCGCCACAGTTCTAATTTTTTTGTTTTATGATCAAAGTCTATCGAGTGAAACAACAATCAGACTCTATCTGCCTGAATTTGCTAATGCATGGCCATTGAAGTCAACCGCATTGCTGCTTGCGATTGTTTTTGGGGTCGCATCAATTTTACTTTTTAACAAACAAAATTATAATCAAGCAACCCAATCTAAACTAAAGCCTATAACTCGATTCGCACTCAGCGTAATTTTATACACCGTGTTCTTCATGATTAGCGTTTGTCTGCTAAACTTGCTGGCTCTACACCTGCAGCTTGTCGCCGAATTCAAACCATCTCAATTCATTTTCCCACTTTTGCTCGCATGGCTAATCGGAACATACATACCAGGCAGCCCCGCAGGTGCAGGCGTAAGAGAGCTCATTTTGGTGGCGCTTCTATCGCAAATGGGCGCAACGGATGCCGCATCTATTGCAGTGCTGGGTTATCGAATTGTGACCGTGCTAGGTGATACTGTTCTGGCGGGTATAAACTATTTGGTATTGAAGAAGCTAAGTGTTTTCTAGATCACGCTCATTTAGCGACCACACTAAACAACTTGAAGTTTTTGTTCAAACTGGCTGGCAATGTAATTTCTTCAAGCCAATCTGGCACTTTGTTTTCGAACGCTAATTGATCGTACATGGTGTTCTCAGCACCGATTCGTTTATAGTGATTACTCTCTAGCGCCCCAACACATAGTTGAATTAAATCAGCATTCATTTCGCTGGCAATAGATAACGCGGAATCAGGGTTGCTTTCACTCAACAATTTGAAGGATTGGTTATAACCCGGTTGAAATCGGTGATTCGGGATTGAATAAACTGAATGATGAGTTCTATAGAGCAGCTCAGGGCCAGCATCAGCCAAGGCGATAATATTCAGTTTATTATTCGGATATTGCTCCATTAAAAATTCAGAGATCGCAGATAAATCGCATTGGCTTCTGGTGAAAAGCGATATATTTTCATCCTGACTCGCATTACCTTGAACGCCGGCTACAGAACCTGCTACCGAAGACAGAAACGACCATGCGCATACCAAAATGAGAAGCATTATTCTAGATGCTGACGCAAGCACAGCAATTTGAATATCATTGGCCTTATTAATAAGCTTGTACCCCAAAACCGAGTACGGGACTATTGAAAACAATAAGGCGTACGATGCCCAATGTAATTGCCATACCGTCATACCAAAGAAAACTATAACGCCAAACAAAAACAACAGTGTTTCATAGCTGCGATCCCCTGACAACAACCTATATACTAAGTATATCGCGCTTACGAGCGGCACCCCCAAATAACTCAGAACGCTATCAATATTGCTGTAAATCGATCGATCATCACGAAATGCTTCATAGAATATAGATTGGTATTCATCTATAAATGCCAGCCTGGTAATGCCATAAAGCTCATTGACATTATCCAGTGGCCCAGTGGTTATACCTGTATCGATTAATGTGGCAGCGAGGAGAGCAACTGCTGCGACGCAAACACCACAGACAAACCTACCTGCAATTGTGCTGCACAATTTTGAATGATGAGTTAGCAGATATATGACAAACCAACCCAAAGCCAGAACACTAAAGAGATATACATAGACCAATGAAATTTGGTCTTTGGAAAAACTAGTTATCGCTAATGGCCCTCTTTCTACTACCAAAAATAAGCCCAATAAAGCCAACAAGATAAAAAATAATTTCACGATCGCTGATGTTAAGTGTTTGGGCGAGAGTAGCCACATAACCATTAACGTGGCCATGGCAACGGCTAAGACCAAACTAAACTCAATGCTAACCCATAGACCCAAGGCTGCAAAAAAACCAGCCACGATATAGGAATAGGATTTGTTAGAACCACGCAGTAAAGGCAACAGACCACAGATAAAACCTGCAGCACACAAAAATAATATACTTTGATGATCAGAACGACTGAATTGAAATGTCGTGTTCATTCCTGTCTGCAACACCAATATGAATATACAAAGCGTGGCTATCGCCTGATTCGATCCACTATACCTCTCGGCTGTTTTGTATACGGCGAACAAAGCACCAACACACAGGAACAAATTCACCCACATAGCCGAGAGATGAATTGCCGTACCAAATTCCATAAATGGCTTCATCATGAACGCTGGCAATAGAATCGCCATGTCCATGGGGCGCGTCCAATGCTGTTCGTGCCCTATGGGGGGATATATTCTTGGATAAACTGGGTTAAACCACTCCCCATTGTTGAGCAGGCTAATAATTCGATTGACTCGCATGTAGGAGTCTGGCCCACCAAGCTCCCCTGCTGCTGCACCACTAATTTGCGCTAACAGCAGTTGAAGAATGACATACAGAACGGCACAACAAAATACCGCGTATAATACGGAACGACGAACAAGCATCTATAAAAGAATATCCATTATCGAAGCCGTTACTTTTCCGGTAACTGCCATCCCTTGATCTGCTTGAAATTCTTTAATAGCCTGTCTTGTATCATTGCCATAAACCCCGTCTATTTTTCCATTGAGGTATCCTAATTCACGTAGGCTTCGCTGAATATCTTTTAGTTGTTGAGCGGTATATATTTCTTTGCGGACCTTTTTCTTTGTTTTTACTGGTGCAATTGGCTTCAGAATTGGTTTCGGCGAATCAACAACCGGACTTGCTATTGCGACCGTTTCAGACGCCGGCTTAGGTGTAGTTGCAATGCCGCTTGCAGCCCTTGTTATTACCAGTGTCTCATTTTTTGCATTCGTATTTTCTGCAAGTATGGATACTTCAGAGGTACTTGCTACTGGTTTTTTAGCTTTTTGTTGAACTGCCCTGCTGGCCGTGTTCAAACCTGATTTTAAATTCGTCAAGCCGTCAGTTGATTGAGTGTCGGCCAATTTATTCCTCGAATCAATAGCATCTAGATTCTCATAAGCCTTGCGATAATACGAAGGGGACTTGGTGATAGACGAATTCAACTGTTCTTTTGCAATGCTTGTATTTTCAAGCAGCATATTGATATAAGCTAAGTTATTGAGTGCTTGATGTTCAGATCCCACCTTTTCAAACGCTTTCTGTGCAAGATCTTGCTCACCTATTCTTGCGTACAATAGAGC
>CALHOU010000136.1 GCA_938035945.1 uncultured Granulosicoccaceae bacterium | reverse complement strand
TTCTAAAGAAGCGAACAATGCAGAGCTTGCTGAGGGCGTTATGGAAATTCTGCCACGTTTCGCACTCAAAGAAGGGGTGGTTGCCATTGGCGAGATTGGTTATGACGAACAAACCGAACTAGAGGACAAGTACTTCAGATTACAACTTGAACTGGCAAAAGAGCTCTTATTGCCGGTCATGATTCACACGCCGCACCGCGATAAGAAACGCGGCACAACGCGCTCTATGGACGTGTGCGAAGAGCACGGTATGGACCCATCCATGATCATTGTTGATCATAATAACGAAGAAACTGTTAAGGAAGTCTTGGACCGCGGCTATTGGGCGGCGTTCTCTATCTACCCGTCAACCAAAATGGGTAACGAGCGCATGGTCGACATTCTGACCCACTATGGTGCGAATCGCATCATGGTCGATTCGGCTTGTGACTGGGGTATCTCAGAACCACTCGGTGTGGCCAAAACAGCCAAGCTGGCGCTTCAGCGAGGTATACCCGAAGAGCAAGTTAGAATGGTGTGTTATCAAAATGCACTCGATGCGTATGGCCAAAGCGGGCAAATGAATGAACAAGATTGGTTAAATCCTGCACCGATAGATCAACGAACACTGTACGAAGGTAATTCAATTTTACGCGGCGGACGCGACCCGCTGGTAGAAGACGATTCGGATAAAAAAACTACCGATCAATTGATTATCAAATAAACAACGCGCAACGCTCATACAGCAATCAACTAGCGCCTATCACGGATAGCCACTCTATTTTACTTCTCGCCGCTTTACGCAAAAATATGGTCAAGCACAACTTGTTTGAATTCGGTGGTGGAAACACTGTCAGGCATTAACGCTGAATTACTGCTGATAAGGATTGGTCCATGATCAGGATCATCGGTAGGCCTGCCATGTGACCCCTTAACCAGCTGCGTATCCTTTAGTGATATAACATCAAGCAGCGCTCGCATGCCCAATTTGCGCTTCGCAAGCCTTGCGCCTATGGCCAATTTAGGTGACTTAATTTCAGGATCAACAAATAGCTCAACCGGGTCATAGCCGGGTTTACGATGAATATCGACCGTGCGTGCATAATCAGGCGCTCTATCGTCATCCAACCAATAGTAATAACTGAACCAGCGATCACTGTTGGATATCGCAACAAGCTCACCCGATCGCTCATGATCCAGACCCCACACCTTTTTTTCATTGTCATCTAAAACATGTTCTACACCATCAAGATTTTGTAAAAGCGCCAAGACTGCCTGCTTACATTCAGGTTTATTGATGTACACATGTGCCACTTGATGATCAGATACAGCGAATGCATCAGATGCACCCGCATCGAACTGTTCGTGTCCTTTCTCATCACGCACTTTTAGAAAACCGGCTTGACGAAGCGCTCGGTTAATATGAATAGCGTCGCTAACCGGTGTTATCCCGTATTCTGATACAACCAAAATTTGCTGCCCTTGGGCGTCGGCCTGCGCTATTAACTCCCCACATAATTCATCAACTGCTTGCAAGTCGCGTTGGATATCAGCATGCGCAAGGTCTGGACCCAGGCGTTGCAAGTTGTAATCAAGATGAGGAAGATAAGTTAGTGTGAGCGTTGGATTGCGTGTTTGCATGACGTGTCTGGTTGCATCGCTTATCCACTTACTCGACGTGATGTCTGCAGCCGGCCCCCAAAACTTGAACAATGGAAACTGGCCGAACTTGTGATCTAGTTCGTCATGCAACTCGGGCGGGTAGGCATAATGGTCAGGAATTTTTCGCCCGTCAGCTGGGTACATAGGCCTTGGCGTGGCACTCCAGTCAGCGGTGGAATACATGTTGTACCACCAAAACATTTTGGCGCATGTAAAATTCGGGTCACGCTGCTTGGCGGTATCCCAGATCTTGTCTCCCTGCACCAATCGGTTAGACTGTCGCCAGAGCCAAACTTCCGATAGGTCACGAAAGTACCAACCATTGCCAACAATGCCATGCTCAGTGGGCATTAAACCCGTCACCAAACTACTTTGTGCGGTACAGGTGACCGCTGGCGTCACAGCCTTGAGTGGTCGCATGCTGCCTCTGGCGGCAAGCTTCTGCAAATGAGGTGTATGTTCACCAACCAAGGCAGGGCTTAGTCCAACAACAAGAATGACGAGAGTTTGATTCATCGAAGAATGATACTGAACATCCAACTGTCAAAGCAACAAAGTTAATGCTTGACTATATTCACATGCATAAGCCTTTAAACGGATAAGAAAAGTGCAAATCGCCTCCGCATTCCAAACAAAACAACATTTGAGTTACTGCTCGAATATTCACCCAGGAGAGACATGGTCGCAAACGATAGACAATTTGCGCCAAAACCTCCCCGGCATACGTGAACACATTGCACCTGGGCAGGACTTTGGCATTGGCTTACGCCTATCAGCCCAAGCTGCTCACGAACTGCGACAAGCAAGCGCGATGGAAGAATTTCAGGGCTATCTGCGCGACAACCCTTTCTACCTGTTTACCATTAATGGATTTCCATACGGGCCGTTTCATGGCACCACGGTGAAAGAAGACGTTTATTTGCCAGACTGGTTAAACAGAGAACGACTTCGTTATACCAATGAACTCTCTGATCTAATGGCGCAGTTATTACCCGATGATGTTGAGGGTTCCATCAGCACAGTTCCAGGCGCTTTCAAACCATCCATTAAAAGTGATGATGACATTCAAACCATGGCAAATAACTTGATCAGTCATGTAGCGCACTTGATTGACGTAGAACGGGCAACCGGTAAAAAAATCTGTTTGGCACTTGAACCAGAGCCTTGCTGTTTTCTGGAAACCATTGACGAGACGTGTCGATTTTTCAAAGAGTATCTGTTTAGCCAGACAGCGCAAAAGCAACTGGTCCAACTGACCGGCATTACAACCACTGAGGCCGAGCAACGCTTGCATGAGCACCTAAGCGTTTGTCTCGATATCTGCCATGCGGCGGTCGAGTACGAAGATGCCAAAGCCTGCCTGGCCCAGTTGGAGAATGCTGAATGCAAAGTGGGTAAATTGCAGATCAGCGCAGGGTTGAAATTTGACAACATAAGCCGCCAGACTATCGAACTTCTAAAACCGTTTGACGACAATGTGTACCTCCATCAAGTTGTCGCCAGACAGGGTACTAAGTTGGAACGCTTTACCGATTTACATGAGGCATTCGCACAAGTCGCAAACGGCACCGACTTTGATGAGTGGCGGGTGCATTTTCACGTACCCGTTTTCTTGGATGATTTTGGGAGTTATCAATCAACACAGTTTTTTGTCAAAGAGATGTTGCAGTTGCATAAGGCGAAGCCGATAAGCAATCACTTGGAAGTAGAAACCTATACATGGGGAGTGTTGCCCGATGCCTTAAAAACGCAAACCATGCAAGAAGCCATTATTCGCGAACTTCAGTGGGTAACAACGCAGCTTAATTGAACATGCTATTAACTTTTCTCAGGCTTGGCCGCGTATCAAACCTACCCACAGTCTGGAGCAACACCGTCGCCGGTGCCGTCTTGGCTGGCGCCACCGGATTTGATGCCAACTGGCTGTGGCTTATTCTCGCCATGACCATGGCCTACATTGGCGGTATGTTTTTAAACGATGCATTTGACGCGGGCATAGATGCGATTGAACGCCCCGAACGCCCCATCCCTGCCGGTATGATAAGCGCCCAATCTGTTTTTATGATCGGCTTTGCTTTGCTGCTCTGCAGTGTTGTATTAGCTGTACTTGTAGCAAGCCGATCAGCAGGCTTGGTTCAATATGCTGGTGCGTCAACCGCCGCTCTGAGCGTCTGCATTGTTTTGTACAATGTTTGGCATAAAGAGAATCCGCTCAGTCCAATCATTATGGGATTGTGCAGAATGTTGGTTTATATCAGTGCTGGTTTCGCTTTGTTGCCTCAACCAAGTAGGTTCTTGTTCTTTGGCGCACTGGTCACATTGAGTTATTTGATAGGCCTGACATATATCGCCAAACACGAAAACAAAAACTCTCGCATACCACCGTGGCCTGTTGCGTTTCTGGCGTTGCCGGTAGTGTTCGGCTTATACGAGTCTATGAATAATTTGCCCACACTATTTTTCACGGTACTGTTGGCGGCGTGGCTGTTGTATTCAATTCAATTCATTATCAATCCAGAGAAGCGCAATATCCCAAAAGCCGTGGTCAGTATGATTGCCGGAATTTCTTTGCTGGATGCGATCTATATTAGTACCTTGGGCTCAACGTTTCTTGCCTTATGTGCCTGTGCTTGTTTCGCATTGACCCTTTTTTTCCAGCGCTATATAGCCGGTACTTGAGCTACGCGAGTACCTATACAACTGTTTGGAGTGTGCTTTTGCGATGGACTAATATTGTTATGTATCGTCAGCAAATCGTCGAATTGGACCAGACCAATACTTTCTCGCTCCAACTGATATGCATAACAACGCTGGGAATACGAATAGATTACGTCCCCCCATATTCCAATAAAAGAGGGTGATAATGAACGATAAAATAGTAAACGCTATTAAGTATCTTTTATCTTCTTTACTGAAATTTGCTGGGTCCAGACGGGCCTCTGCGGTGTCATACGAATCCACGGCATTTCGATTTTTTGCGGCGAATTTTTTAGCGCGCGCCCGAGCCTTGCGTGCTTTCGAACTTTTACTCATGGGTTGGTCCAGGGTATTTGGTTGCCATACTACGAACTAGCACATTTGATTCCAACCAATCGTGAAAGGGCCGCACCCAAAGTGCTATTCACGGTTAAACCAGGCTGAATGCGCCACACACAAAAACGCCGCCAAAATTGCTTTATTTTAAAGCCGGTATCCGACTTTTATTTAGTGCAATTGTGGCGGCGCGCTGAACACCTTACTTGAATCTGAACTGATAGATCGTTTTAGGTGTACCTCCTACCAAACTCAGTGGC
>CALHOU010000135.1 GCA_938035945.1 uncultured Granulosicoccaceae bacterium | reverse complement strand
AATCAGCTGGGCGCCGAAGGCGAAGAAGCCGATGAGAACTCGATTTCTCAACGTCGAGCCGATGCAGCCGTATTAATGGCTGAAACCAGTTTGCAAAACGCGGGTAAAGCGATTGCTAGCGCTGATCGGTATCAAGTGAGTATTAGTGTTGATATCGATGAACTTGCTAAAACCAATAGCAGCAACGCAACACAGTCCAACGAAACACGCCCAGCAAAATGCCCATCGAAACGACCAACCCTAAACGGCGTAGGCCCAATCGCTACCGAAACAGCAAGGCGCATTGCTTGTGACTGCAGTGTTTCAATAAACAAAATCAGTAAAACAGAACCCGCTAGCATTGGCCGTAAATCGAGAATATGGCCAAGCGCCATGGCACGAGCCATTAAAGAACGCGATCAGCACTGCGCATGGCCTGGGTGCACGCATTCACATAATTTGCATATTCATCACATAAAACACTGGGCTGACGGCGGTGAAACTTCAGTTCAAAACGGCGTGTGCTTATGCCCCTACCATCATACTTTAGTGCATGAAGGTGGCTACACCGTTGAACGCGTTGAGGAAAATTCGATTTGGGAACATGCGCAGTTCATCAATCAACAGCGCAATGATGACTTTAGCGTGTTTGATTTTGAACACGCACTGCGCAACAATAAAGAATCGTTCAAAACCGTGCGCAAGCTATCACCGACTCGCTTTAGATTTCAATTTTTAGATGCAAATGGACGGGCTATATCAGGTCGTTCTAACAATGATGATTTTAATGCAGAGATAAGTCGGGATAGGATTGACGCAAAACATGTGGAGTCTGTTTACGATGTTGACTATACACGTGTGTATTCCGCAGGATGTAAGTCAAGGGCTTTCCGCCAACATGCACAGGCGTTTACTTATGATTCGCCATCATACTATGTTGCTACTGGTTACAATTAGCATTTGGCGTTATAGGCTGAGCGAACCATTTGAATAAACTGTTCCGTGATCGGCTTTAATTCACGCTCTTTAACGGTAACCACGCTGATTTTGCGCACGATGTTCATGTCGGTGAGCTCGCGTGTTTGAAGGCCTGCGTTCATGGCTGCACTTTTAGGCATGATCGATACGCCAATACCTTGCGAAATCGATTCTCTCACCAAGTCCTCTCTTTCTGAACGCATGACCGTCTTTACGTTTAGATTGCGAGCACCCATTGATTCAAAGAATATTTCTCTAAACTCGCAACGTAAGCGATCAACATATTGTTGATCATGCAAGTCGGCTAGTGTGAGATTAGCTTGCTTGCACAATGGGTGTGACTCGTGCAAAGCGAGTAGCATGGGTTCATTAGTTAAATTGTGTTCGGTAAATCGTTCGGGGAGATCTTGAGTGTGAGCGACGATAACGCAATCTATAGCGCCGGTTAGCAGTAGTTCCTGGGCGCGGGTTTCCCAGATATCGTGCACTAGAAGCTCTACTTGGGGGTGGGTTTTGCCAAACAATGCTATGGCCGATAGTAGATGCTCTGGGCTCAATGTGCACATTAGGCCTAAATCAATCGTGTCTACGTGGCCATGAACTATTTCTGAAGCAGTTCTGTTAGCGGCGTTTCGGGCTTCCTCTATTTGGCTCAAATGAGTACGCATTGCAACACCCAATGGGGTGAGCGTGATGTTTCTGCCTTGCCGTAAAAATAGCTCACCACCGAGCTCGTCCTCAAGCTTTTGTATAGCCGCACTCAGCGACGGCTGGCTCACGTGGCAAAGTTCGGCAGCGCGCGTAAAATTGAGCGTATCGCAGGTGCGAAGAAAATAGTTGATCTGATTAAATTGCATAAGCTCTGTGCATTTAGGTGCGTAAATCCTTATAGCTTTTGGCTGGGCTTCGATAGTTAATCGGTATTGGACCCAAAGCCCATCGAGAATTAGCATTGTTACACGTCGAATAATCCATCGACTCAATTCTTGATAGGGGTTACCAATATTATGACCATTTTAGTACGTCGTTTGCTTTTGGCCAGTGTCGCCGCAGTCGGTGTTATGAGTATTGTATCGTGTGCCGCAAATACAGTGTATGCCGACGATAATGAAAGTAAAGTTAATCATGCATCATTCAATGATGATGGAAGTGTGGCACAACCCGTCAATTGGCGGCGCTGGGTGTTTGTGGGAGCGCCTTTAACGCCCAACGCTCTGAATGGAGGCAATGCGCCTTTCCCGGAGTACCACAACGTCTATGTTGAACCTTCAGCATTCGAAGCGTACGCAGCCACAGGCAAATGGCCTGAAGGGACGCAGATAGCCAAAGAACTAACAACTATCTATGAAAACAATAACGATGCTGTTGGTGCATCAACAGAAGTATCTGGTCGTGGATTTCAGCAAGGTGAGTTTTCAGGTTTAGAGCTAACCGTTAAAGATTCCACACGCTTTCCTGATATGCCTGGCGGTTGGGCTTATTTCTCATTTGGGCATAAGCCACAACCATATGAGGAATCCGCAAAGGCTTTTCCCGCAGAATCGTGTAATGCCTGTCACGCTGCCAGTGCGGCAGATGATTTTGTATTTACTCAGTTCTATCCAGTTCTTCGTGCGGCAAAAGGCTCAATGTAATATCCGAATCTGCTCCACGGGCGTCGCACGAGTTGCCATTCCCGTGGAGTCATGTTGGCTTTGAGCTCTGGTATATTCGTATAAAGAGCTAACGCATAATATGTTGCATGAACCCATCCATCAAATGACTGTTGCTAACACCGTCCGCAAGCCCAAGCACATCATTCACAACTGCATCAGATTGAGCAGCGGACAGGCCGCCAAAATCGAGCAGGCTCCGCGCTTTGTTTATCATCTCATCATCGCTTAGCGGTAATTCAGGGTCCCCCTTGCAATCAATTCTTACCGAAGACAAGTCGCGGCCGTCGCTTAGTTTGCACGAAACAATTACACCCCAAGACTCAGGGTAACGCGCTTCAACTTCATTTGATAATTGCACTGTTGTTTTCGGTAATAATTCGTCAACCGCTTCACGTGCGCTTGCAGAAAAGGAATCTAGTCCGACCCGCCCGTTTGATAACGCCGTTGCAACGCAATGCTGTAGTGAAAACTTCGCCTGATACTCATTAGTCACTGTTGGACGATCACAAATGTTTAGCGCCGCCTTATAGGCGTCAATGGTAACGCTTTCCACGATGGCATTGCCCAGCTGTGCGTTGAGTTCCAGTGCGGCATCAATGGCTGGATGCGTGTGCCGACATGATGGCCACGGCTTTATCGAGGTTTGCACCAATTCCCATACGGCATCTGGGTTGGCTAGTACTGCATCTGGATTTGCATCGGGGCACATTGCAATGAATACGCCCTGCTCACCTTCAAGAATATCCGGTGCACCGGTAAAATCATATTGGGCAAGCTCAGCGGCCAACACACCTGCCTCACTGGCTCGCCCAGCATGCAAGTGTTTACTCATCGCGCCGGTTTTCAAAAATTGCCAAAGGCCAGATGATTGTGTGCCTGCATTGCCTAAGGCATGAACGCACTGTTCATCAGAAAGACTGTATAAGTCAGCTAAGGCCATCGCCGAACCAAATGGCCCACAGCTCGCCGTGTTATGCCACACCTTATAGTGAGCAGGACCGACAGCTCGACCAATGCGGCACATGGCCTCAAAACCACTGAGTGTTGCGTCTAGAACATCGTGAGCGCTTGCCTCACTACGCTGCACTGCTGCTAAAACGGCGGGGACAACAACACACCCTGGGTGAGTTACCGATGCACGATGTAGATCGTCGGTTTCTGTGATGTGGGTGAGCGCCCCCATCAAGAATGACTGCTCACGCACACTATTGGCGCTGTGCCGACCCCAGTTGATCAGTTTTCGCCCCACAGGCGTTGACGACCCCGCGTAAGCACTTGCGAGTGCATCGAGCATAAATAGCGCCGCGTGATGTCGGTCGGCAGCGCGAACAACACGACTACGAATGTGAGTGACCAGATTTTGAGTGATGGACATAATGGATTAATTGCGTAATACATTGGGTTGAGAATTGCTTGGTTTACATTCAAACCATTGCCACATATAGTTGCACAATTACGCACAAATTGGGTACTAAAGTGAACAAGCTCGACTACATTAAACAAGACTACAACGTAGGTGGCGCGTGCGTCGGCTTGATTGTGTTACAGACCGACGAGGTAGTGGAAACCGAAGTACGTGCCTGGCTACCCGAACACATCACTTTGTATCACACACGCATTACGAATAAAGACAATGTTACCCAAGAAACTTTGCTCGAAATGCGCGAGCAAATTCCAAAGGTATGCGCCCTGTTTCCAAAGCATGCGCCGATTGAAGTCGTGGCGTACTGTTGTACATCAGGCGCTACGATGATTGGTGAATCAGTGGTTGAGCAAGGTGTGCGGCAAGTATTTCCAAACGCCAAAGTCACCAACCCTATTACTGCTGTTAAAGCGCGTTTGAAAAATTTGCATGCAAATAATATTGGTTTGTTAACGCCCTATATTCCTTCAGTTACGCAAGCCATGGCCGTGCACATGAGTGAACACGGATTTAATATTATAGCGTCCGCCTCTTTCTATGAAGAACATGACTATAACGTGTGCAGAATTTCCAGCGATTCAATCGTGCAGGCCGTTGAGCATGTTGCCAACCAGGCCAGTTGCGATGCCATTTTTGCTTCGTGCACCAATTTACGAACATTGGGCATTCTCGACGACATGAGTAAAACACACGGCATCCCAATCATTTCGAGCAATGCAGCCTTAGCCTGGCATATTGAGCAATTAAGCGCGGCCTGATTTATTTAAATAGAACACAACCCGAATCGAGTAAACAAATACACATGCACTCCACCGAATCAAACGCAACTACGACCGCGCCCTTGTCCGGTTTAAAGGTCGTTGAACTTGCGCGGATACTGGCAGGTCCATGGGCTGGGCAAACCTTGGCTGACCTTGGCGCTGATGTAATTAAAATTGAGAGCCCGGCCGGCGATGACACTCGTCAATGGGGCCCACCCAATATTGAGCAAGGCGAGCAAAGTTCTGCTGCTTATTTTCACTCATGCAATCGCGGCAAACGTTCAATCAGTGCCAATCTTAAAAACGCTGATGAACTAGAACGCGTTAAAAATCTGATCAGCAACGCTGATGTACTGATTGAAAACTACAAGGTAGGTGGCTTAAAACAGTTTGGTCTTGACTATGATTCGGCGCATGCTTTAAATCCAAAGCTCATTTACTGTTCAATCACAGGCTTTGGTCAAACCGGCCCCTATGCAAGTCGTGCTGGCTATGACTTTATGATTCAAGGCATGAGCGGCATCATGGACTTAACCGGCGAAGCCGACGGTTCACCGCAAAAGATTGGTGTTGCATTTGCCGATGTATTCACTGGTTTATACAGTGTCATCGCAATTCAGGCCGCACTCAGCTCTCGAGCACAAACCGGTGTTGGACAGCATATTGATATGGCATTGTTTGATTGCATGACTGCAGTTTTGGCTAATCAAGCCATGAACTACTTAAGTAGTGGTAATTCGCCGTCCCGCATGGGCAACATGCACCCAAACATATGCCCGTATGAAACCGTTGCCACCAGTGACGGCCATATCATCATTGCTACTGGTAATGATGCACAATTTCACCGACTTTGCGATTGTATTGAGTTAACGGTGCTTAAAACCGATGAACGCTTTGTCAGCAATGCATTACGCGTAAAACACCGCAGTGAACTAATGCCAATCATTAATCAATCAACGCAAAAATGGAATAAGTCAGACCTTTTAGTTGCGTTAGAAAATGCAGTCGTACCCGCCGGTCCGATTAATACCGTGCAAGAAGCCTTTACCGATCCACAGTTTATTCACCGTCAACTCTTAGTCGATAATGGCGGGGTTCCAGGTGTACGCACACCGATTATGATGAATGGGCAAGTGATGGCAGCTGATTCGGCTTCACCTATGTTAGGTGAACATCAAAACGCTGCTTTCGAATAAAACGTTAGATCAGTTTTAATCAATACATTAATTAAATGCACTATTGAACAGTATTTATTGTTGATTGCAAGATTATGTAACTGCAGTGTTACGCTTTGTAAGCGGAACACGTTTCATACTATCTATTTCTATCTGATTTGATACTATAGCGACCGTACTGAATTGGTGTTGTACGTTTAGTTTGTACATGCAGCGTTTAGTATGGTTTTTCTCCTCCTGTAGTACTTTGAAGGGCGCCTTGAGCGCCCTTTTTTAATCAACTGATTACATCCGTTGCGAATCTAATCCTGTTTCCAACCCGGTTTACGCTTTTCTAAAAACGCTGCAATACCTTCCCTGCCCTCGTCAGATTCGCGAATATCTGCAATCGTTGTAATCGAGCGTTCAATAATATCGTCAGTGATGGTATCGGCCGTTAAATCAAACACCGCTTGCTTAGCGACCGCCATCGCATTTGGCGAATTATCTAAAAGCGATTCAATAACACCGTCGATGGCATCATCGAGTAGCTCATCTTCTACCACACTGTGTAACAGCCCCATGGCCCGAGCAGCATGAGCGGCGACTCGTTCGCCGGTTATAAACAATCGACGTGCGGCTCGCTGGCCAATTGCGCGGATAACATAAGGTCCTATTGTCGCAGGGACTAAACCTATCTTCACTTCGCTCAGTGAGAACACGGATGAGGTTGCGCCAATGGCGATATCGCTACAGCAAACCAGGCCAACCGCACCACCATAGGCCGCTCCCTGGATTCTGATTATTGTGGGTTTAGGTAAGTAATTTAAGGTGTGCATCAACGCAGCTAGCGCAGCGGCATCGTCAACATTTTGCTCGCGCGTGTTGCCACCCATACGCTGCATATAGTTGATGTCGGCACCTGCGCAAAAATGCTTGCCGTCGGACCCGAGCACAACTATTTTTACCATTGGATTAGCACCGGCCTGTTTAAGCGCATCTGTAAGCCGTGCGATTTGATGTTCGTCGAAGGCATTATGAACCTGAGGTCGGTTCATACGAATATTCAATACGCCGCGATCGTCAAGCTGTATGACTAGTTCATTGGACATTAAAATAAAACTGACGTTAAAATAAAACTGACATTAAAAGTAAAACTGCCTTAAAGAGCAAAGCGGAAAAACGAATCAGGGTCGAACGATTGAGTATACACAGATCGTTCATCGCTAAATATCGGGTAGCCGGTAACACGCACACTTTTAATCGGAGTCAGGCTTTGTGCGTCATACCATGTGACTTTACCGGCTTGATGCAATTCTAATTCGCCATTGCTTGCCGAGGCAAGCGCACCGGGCGCTTCACTTAGAGAGAAACGTTTGAACTGGAGTTGCTCACCCGTCGAATAATTGTATTGGGCGATGTAGTATGCATTGATTACCGGCAACAAATCCGCGCTTGGTGCCAGTGAGCGTGGAAGATAGCTTTGGTATAGCGTACCTGAGATAAAAACGGTGCCATCGTCTGCAACTGCGGTGCCATTAACAACATGGCCTTCACTTTCACTTAAGTCTCCATCACCAAGGGTGACATCGCGAACAATATTTTCTCCGGTGCTCAATATTTTCAACGTCCAGGTAGGATTACCCGGAACAGGGCCAAACTCGGCTTCTTTGTTACGCACACTGACCATCACGTCGCCAGCTATGCTACGTGTGTTGTGCAATACATCACCCGGTGTACCATCTGCATTTAATGGCCATGCGTAGCCATGTGCATTGACACACAAGGGCGCTACGTTTTTGTATGCATGAGAGATAACACAGTTCTGAAAATCGGCCAGGGCACTTTCATAAACATGATTACTAATTTCTACACCGCCCACATTAGCCGCTTCTTGCTGCGCTGATGGCACTTGTACGACAAGATCAACTAAAGCGGAGCGAGTAAAACCATATTCAGGCTCAGTAACAAACTTTACCGCCTCTACGGAGTAAACCACTTCACCAATTGGTGCACTTGCATCTACAACAAACGAGGAAAAGGCATCAACCAATATTTCTCCGTCTCGGTAAACTCGATAGTAACTAACGCTATCGCCCTCTGGTTGCTGTTGATTAACATCACCCACGGAAGGGGTCCATTGCAATGATACGAAACCGGATCGCAAGTTTGTTATCGTAAGATCGCTTGGTGCGGGCACACCTTGCGAGAGATCATCATTTACGGGACTGCGTTCAGTTCCATCCATGGCGGCACTGGTGATTGGCACCGGATTAGCAAGTGGCAAAGTATTACTGACATTTGTCGGAGAGTCAGGACTGGAACCGCCGCATGCGGATAAAATGAATACAACACCAAAGACATTTGATTTTAAAAAACTTGTACACAATGCATTGCGCAATAACATGAGCAAACTCGCGTGTTCGTATAGATGAACACTCTACTGCACCAATCAATCCGGTGACAAATGAAAATTGATTTCTTTTGGGTATTAATACCACCCATAGCGGCTACGCGACTGATTAGTGACGCAGTATGCGTAATAAAATTTTTGTATCAAAAAGTTTATTGACTTTAATATTTATTTAGAGCGAGTCGACTAACATTAGTTACAACTATTTTTATAAAACAAAAGAGCATCACTTCAATGCACGACTATTTGCTGGCCCTACTCGGTGGCGCTATGATCGGATTTGCCGCCGTACTTTTAATGGCAGCACACGGTAACATCATGGGTGTTAGCGGCATCGTTAACAGACTACTTCCGCCAATCGCTGTTGACTGGCAATGGCGAGCACTTTTTGTGCTGGGCACTGTTCTTTCGCCTGTTGTTGCCATGCTTATAAGCGGGCAATTTCCTGAAATCACGATCACGAAAAACCCGGCCGTTTTATTAATCGGCGGATTAATTGTTGGAGTCGGCACTGTCACCGGCAATGGCTGCACATCGGGTCATGGTGTGTGCGGACTATCAAGACATTCGACTAGATCGTTGGTCGCGACCATCGTTTTTATGCTCAGCGCGATCGCCACGGTTTACGTGGTTCGACACCTATAGGCAGATGCGAACATGAAACAACTATCAGCGCTATTTATTGGCTTGCTCTTCGGTCTTGGACTTGTCGTATCTGGCATGGTCAATCCAGGAAAAGTATTAGGTTTCTTAGATATCTTTGGTGACTGGGATGCATCATTGGCGTTTGTTATGGGTGGTGCCGTCGTCGTCACTTTTATCGGATTTCGCTGGATTGGGCGAGCCGGTAAACCATGGTTCGATGGTCGTTACAAATTCCCAAGCCTCACGCAAATCGACTCACGGCTTATTATTGGCGCCATGCTATTCGGTATTGGTTGGGGCTTGGTTGGTCTGTGCCCAGGTCCTGCCTTGGCTGCATTTTTGGTAGAGCCATGGGCACTGCTTGTATTCCTGGCTGGACTGGCTGGCGGTATGGTGCTGCCGCGTTTGCTTGGCGCACAGAATTAGTCTGTGCGCTTTGGTTTGCTCCTAGATTCGTAAGCGTGATTATGCGCGTAAGCGCGTTTATGCGCGTAAGCGCGTACCTTGAGGATCGAACGGCGCTGCATCGAGTAACTTGGCCGTGTGATTTAAACCCAGTACGGCAACGTGAAAGTCTGTATGGGCATCCAACGCAGATGTTTTTATAAACGCTAACGCCAGAGACTTTTCAACACCAAAACCATAGGATCCGGAACTGACTCGGCCAACCGGCGTACCATCGGTTAGAAACACGGGCTCTCCGCCGGTGGCGTCCGCGTTATGCGCAACATCAATCTCTAACACAACTAGTTTTTCACGTGGCGGCTTGTCTTTTAAAGCAAGATAGGCCTCTCGTCCTAAAAATTCTGGCTTATCTAATTTGATCAAACGATCTAAGCCAACTTCCTGTGGCCAGTATTCTGGAGAGTATTCACGCCCCCAACTGCCATAGCCCTTTTCCACCCGCAATGACAATAACGAACGGCCACCAACCGGTACAACGTTTAATGACTTACCTGCATCAAACAAAGCATCATATAAAGCTAACTGTTGAGATTCTTCTACATACAATTCCCAACCAAGGTCTCCGGTAAATGACACGCGCAGTCCGATCGTCTCGATACCACTGACTTGGATTTTCTTTGAGCGCATAAACGGCCATGCATCGTTAGAAAGATCGCTGTTGGTCAGGCGCGATAATAGTTCGCGTGCATTTGGTCCGGCAACATTAAACCCGCAATGCGATACCGTATGAGATTCAAAACTCACACTACCGGGCCTGGGAACAGCTTTAAAAAATCGTTGATGGTATCGCTCGGCCATACCCGAACCAACCATCCAGTAATCATCTTCATCAAGCTGTGTGATAGTAAAGTCACCGGCAATACCACCTCGCACACCCAGCAATGGTGTTAAACAGGACCGTCCGGTTTCGCGTGGCACTTTGTTCGCTACGACCAAGTCCAACCAATCGCCTGCGCCTTTGCCTTTGATTCTATATTTGCCGAAGTTTGAAACATCGATGATGCCAACACTTTCACGCAAGGCACGGCATTCTTGGCCAACCGGTTCGAACCAGTCTTGCCGATCAAAACCGTAGTTTTCTGTTGGCGTGGTGCCTTCACCGCCGAACCATAGTGGATGCTCCCAGCCATAGTTCAAACCAAACACGGCGCCTTTTTCTTTTTGTCGTTGATAGACCGGTCGCATGCGCACTGGTCTGCCAGCTTCGCGTTCTTCGTAAGGGAAATGGATTTTAAATCGATTGGTATAGCAATCCATTGCCCGTTCCATCACATAAGTTTTAGGCGTCCAATCACCATAGCGCGCCATATCCCACGGGAACATGTCGAGTTCAGATTCGCCCTCAACAATCCATTGCGCCAGTTGACTACCCAAGCCACCTGACTGGCTATATCCAGGAATAATACCGTTACAGCAATAGTAGTTTTCCAATTCCGGTACCGGGCCAAACAAGGCCGAACTGTCCGGTGACCAAATCATCGGACCATTGATAACTCGCTTAATGCCTGCTTCTCCCAATAATGGAAGTCGATTGCAAGCGCGCTCCATGTTGTCTTCAATGCGTTCTAAGTCATCGGGTAACAATTCATGACCAAAATCGAGCGGTGTACCGTCGACTGCCCAGAATCGGCCGTCACGCTCATACGCGCCAACCAACAACCCATTACCCTCCTGACGCAAGTAATATTCACCATCACGATCGGCAACAGAGGGCAATCGCGCATCCATGGCTTCAATTTCAGGAATAGTTTCAGTGACAAAGTACTGATGTTCCATGGTCATCAGTGGTAGCTCAAACCCTGCAAGCTTAGCAACCTCACGGCCCCAAAGACCAGCTGCGTTAACTAATACATCGGCTTTAACCGTACCACTGGGTGTAACCACATCCCAACCACCGTCACTGCGTTGATTGGTTTCTATAACCGGCGTGAAACGATGAATTTCGGCACCGCGCGCTCGCGCACCGGCAGCGTATGCTTGTGTCACACCAGATGGGTCTACGTTGCCACCATCGGGTTCGAACATGATGCAGCGTACACCGGCGTAGTCAACAAGCGGATGTAGCTGCTTTGCCTCCTCAACCGAGACTTCATAAAAATCTACGCCAAAGTATCTCGCCTTGGCTTCTTGTAAACGCAGCTGATGTTCACGCTCTTCGGTTTGGGCAAGATACAATGAGCCGGGCTGGAAAATACCGCAGCCTTGTCCGGTTTCTTTCTCCAGCTCCTTGTATAAGTTCATGGTGTAGTACTGTAACTTGGAAATATTGTTGTGATCGTGCAAGCCATGAATATTAGCAGCAGCGTGCCAGGTGGAACCAGATGTGAGCTCATCACGTTCAAGCAACATCACATCTGTCCAGCCCAACTTGGTGAGGTGATACAAGATACTGCACCCGAGTAAACCGCCACCAATGACTACCGCTTGAGTGTGATCTTTCATTGTTGTAAATCCTTATCGAAATTTACCGATTCTGTTGATGGAACTACCAATGAAACTGACGCTTATCCATTGGCCATGTATTTGGAGCATCGACTTCAACGCAACGATCTACTTGGCTCGTCAGGGATGACAAGGGTGTGATGCTGTCAATGTGTCCGCCCATGGCGGTGTAATCGGTTTGTCGCATTGTGAATTCAATCGGTGCGACTAGCGCAGGGGTGGGTACATAGCCAAACGCATTACTCGGCAGTTGCATCACATCGACCATCACCGTTATACCGCCGCCAGGCCAGACATAGGCTGGAGCGCCGCCGCAGCTTACGTGGGTAAGCGAATTTTTAACCGAGCGGGTTAAACCAACAGGGTTTTGCGTGACGCCTGCTCTCAAAGAACCACCGGCACCACCCATAAACAATACTGAGCATAATGACGGCTCGCAGTTTTCTGCTACACGCTCTACCGATGGTCGTAATGCATCCGGCAGTGGCGCTTCAACGGGCTTTAAGTTTTCATCCAATTCATAGAAGGCATACTGTTCGCCGGTTGTTGACACCATCAAAATGCGCAATCCCGGCTTGGCTTGGTTAGGCTTGAAATCATCGAGAATGGTCAGCGGATCATCGATATCAGTACCACCCCATCCCATTCCCGGCTCGGCGACTTGAAAGTACCTACCCGGCGTGGATTTTCGGCCTCGCACTTTTATCCCGGTTGGCTGCATCCCCAACAACTTGCCTGCTTGATGTTCAGATAACACCCCAGTGATGTGATCATCAACCACAACAACTTCATCCACGTGTGGTTCCCATTGCGTAGCAAACATACCGATAGTGGCTGAACCACAGCCAACACGCATTAAGGTTTCTTCAACTCCGTTAACAATCGGTGCCTTACCGGCTTGTACGATTAAATCGACTCCATCATCGATACTCATCTCAACCGGTTCACGATTACAAAGCTTCATCAAGGAGTCGCACGTTATACGCCCCTCCTTTTTACTTCCACCGGTTAAGTGATTAACGCCACCGAGTGACAACATTTGAGAACCATACTCGCCCGTGGTTACATGCCCGACCGGTTCGCCCTCTACACGCACTAATGCGCGCTCTGGCCCAACGTGCCGATCGGTGTCGATTTTAATTTTTGCCCCGCAATAACTAAAAATACCTTCGGTAACAACGGTAACCATATCAACACCGTCATGTTCCTGGCCAACGATAAACGGCGCTGGCTTGTAGTCTGGGTAAGTTGTACTTGCACCAATGGCCGTTACAAAGGTGTCGTTTTTATTAATCAGAGAACCATCCCAGCTAGGCACTTCGTCGCCGGGCATAAACGCAACAACTTCACCGCCAGATTGTTTGCGTTTTTCAATAACCGTAAACGCATCAACCCGAACTAATTCACCGCCTTCATTTGCGTAACGATCGCAAGCGCCAGCCCGTCCATCTTTGATATAGCAAAGCACTGGACACGCATCGCAACGGATTTTTCCATTGGCTTCGATATCTACCTTTTGTCTGATCATGCACTTGCACCTTGAATCGCGCTTAGCACTTTGTCGGGTGTCGCCGGCAAATGATGAATCTGTGCACCGCACGCATGCCGAATCGCGTTAAGTATGGCTGGCGCAGTGGGTATCAACACATGTTCGCCAAGACCCTTCGCACCATATGGACCATGTTCATCGTGTACTTCAACAATGATGGATTGGATGGGCGGCACATCGCCGATGGTTGGAATTAAGTAGTCATGCAAATTTTCCGTGCGAGCAGGAATAAACGATTCCATTAGAGCCAAACCAATACCTTGCGCAATACCGCCTTGAATTTGTCCTTCAATCAAATTTGGATTAATCGCCTTGCCCACATCGTGTGCTGCATGAAAACCAATGAGCTTTACGCTACCGAGTTCGATGTCGACTTCAAGTTCGACTAAATGGGCCGCATAGCCATAGATAGCATAAGGTTGGCCCTGCCCGTTTTCATCCAAGGCTTTAGTGGGAGGGTCGTATGATTCGGCAACGCTGAGCACATACCCATCATCATCAACACGGAGTTCATTTAGGTCTATGCTTTGTTGAGGCGCATTGCCATCTGTAATCACAATTCGGTTGGGTTCAAACTCTATAACGCTGGTCGAGTCACAGTTGGATAAGCGCAGAATCTGCGCGCGTAAAGCCAAGCCTGACAATCGCGCCGCATTGCCCGACACAAACGTTTGTCGTGAAGCCGATGTTTTTCCAGCATCCGGGGTTATATCTGTGTCGCTGCTTAGACGCGTAATGCTGCCAATATCCACACCCAGGGCACTGGCGAACATTTGGGTAATAACCGTGTTGGAACCCTGTCCAATATCAACTGCACCTTGATGCAAACACACCGTGCCGTCACTTTTAATGCCGGCTTTTATGCACGATGGATTTGGTAAGGATGTATTGCCACAACCATACCAGCCAGATGCTATCCCTATGCCCCGCCTTAACGGTTCATGTTTCGCTTGGGCATAGCGATTAAATTCACTAACGGTTGATGATAATGAATCCCACGTGCTCTGCAAACTAGTCAAACAAGGCTTGATACCCACCGATGACGAGAACACTTGACCGGTGCCCGTTTCTTGATTGTTATCCAATGCGTTGTCTATTCGAAATTTCAGTCGATCAATACCGAGCTTATCGGCGAGTTGATCAAACAAACACTCTTGGGCAATGGCGGCTTGTGGTACGCCAAAACCCCGAAATGCGCCAGCTGGCACTGTGTGCGTGTAGATAGCCGTCGTGTTGGCTTCGTAGTTAGGCAGGTAGTACGGACCAGACGCGTGCACCGGCACACGATTGGCAACCGTTGGTCCCCAAGACGCATAGGCACCGGTATTAAATTCTCCATCAAAGTCGAGCGCCGTCAATTTACCCTGCGCATTTGCGCCAATGCGGACATGCATTTTTGATGGATGCCGTTTGGTGGTTGATTGCATGGATTCACGGCGCGTGTAAGTGATTCGCACCGGTTGTTTAGTGACCCAAGCGGCAAGGGCGATATAAGGCTGATAGGACAAGTCAAGCTTTGAACCAAAACCACCACCGGTGGATGTGGCTGCAATACGAATGGCATCGGCAGGCAAGCCTAAAATATCAGCCAATGAGTCTCGATTCATGTGCGGTGTTTGCGTGCATCCGAATACTTCCAACCTGTCGCCTACTCTTTTGGCATAGCCCGCTTCGGGTTCAATATAAGCATGTTCAATAAAGTCAGTTTGGTAGCGCCCTTCAACGACGCAATGACTTTGTCGCAATGCAGCATCGACTTCACCTTTTTTAACGCGGCCGCGACACAACACATTCCCTTGCTTCTGTGCATGCACAAGGCTTGCACCATCAGTACGCGCATCCTCTGTAGTCAGGTGCGCGTTTAACTCAGTCCACGAAATGGGAAAGGCATCCACAAGTTCACTGTTCAGCACCTCGGCTCGGGCCACAATCGCAGCAACTGCCTCACCCTTAAAACGTGCGTTTTCTTCAGCGAAGACAGGTTGGTCTTGGAACGGTGGAATCACACCGTGACGATTAATGCCGGGAATATCTTCGCTGGTAAGCACACAAGTCACGCCTGCATGATTAGCCACATAAGCTTTGAGATCACCGAAACTAAAACCTGCATGATGGTACGGAGAACGTATAACGACACAAACCAACGCATCTGCCGGTGCTACATCATCACCAAATTCATCTCGCCCTGTGACTTTTTCAAGCCCATCAAGGCGAACAATGGGTTGGCCCACACCACCATCTATTTGTGCAAGGTTTGCATCTATGCGCGAGGTAAAGCATGCACCAGATGCACCAACACCTTCAGATTCCGCGACTGGCACTTTTTGATCAGAGACATTCTGTTGTTCGTTTAACTCAGTTGCATTAACAACTGCATCAATAATTTTTCGATAACCTGTGCATCGGCAAAGCACACCGCCCAACGCGTCCAATACCTCTTGCTCTGTTGGTTTTGGATTTGTGCGTAACAAAGCAATAGCAGACACCAACATTCCGGGTGTGCAAATGCCACACTGAGCCGCACCGTAGCGTAAGAACGCATTGCTTAATATTTTGGCGCTCGGATCAGTGGTTGTTAACCCACTAATTGTATCCACACGTGTACCACCGACTTGTTCAACCGCTGTCAGGCACGCACACACGTTTTTACCATCAACCAACACGGAACAAGCACCACAATCACCGGCGTTACAACCGACTTTTACATCCTTTTGTTGCAATTGATCTCTGAGTACATCAGTTAAACGCGTGTAGGCAGGCACACTTACGTTCACGCGTTGACCGTTTAAAACAAACGCGATATCCACGCTTTTCGATTGTGCGGGACTCATGCTGAAGCATCCGTTGTAGCATGATCTGCGAAGCCATTGATCATGCGTTGCAACAACACACGTGTTGCTTGTAGTCGATACTCAGCGGTGGCTCTAACATCATCAATGGGTGATAAGTTCGATAAGTGCTCTGCACTAACGCAATTGGCCAAGGATGCATCGCAGGTTCGACCAACAAGCAGTTGCTCGAGCTCAGTCAAGCGTTTTGCAACTGGCGAACAAGCACCAACGGCAATAGCCGCATCAGTAATTCTATAAGCGTCATCAACCCGAATGCGCACGGCGCACATAACAATGGATATAACCAGATAGGTACGAGAGCCTAATTTTACAAATTCGGTTTTATCGCTTGCTAGTGCGTTTGGAATGAGAATCGCGGTGACCAGCTCATGACTTCTGAGTACA
Source organism: uncultured Granulosicoccaceae bacterium (assembly GCA_938035945.1). Classification (GTDB taxonomy): domain Bacteria; phylum Pseudomonadota; class Gammaproteobacteria; order Granulosicoccales; family Granulosicoccaceae; genus Granulosicoccus. Next base: position 36,055 of record CALHOU010000135.1, on the reverse strand, counting down.
GTTGATCGAACACCGGTTATAAATTCGGATAAATCAACAACGCGCACACCATTGACGGAGCTAAGTTCAATGCGCGCATTCAACACCAACAAAGCCGGAACACCATCGGCTGCCGGCGATGCATTACACAAATTGCCAACGATAGTGGCTGAATTTTGAATCTGTACTGAACCGACTTCACGCGCTGCAAGCTTTAAGGCATTGAAACATTCTGGCATGGGCATATTGATCAATTGAGACCAGGTGACCCCGGCACCAATTCGCCAGTCATCGCCAACTAACTCAATGGAGCGCAGTTCAGGAAGGCTCTGCACATTGAGCAAAAAGGACGCAGGCGTAGCATCGTTGAGCGCTGGGTAGTAGTCTGTGCCACCCGATAAGACCTGAACATCATCATCGGCAAGAAACTGCAAAGCAGCTTCAAGCTCTAATACATTTTTCATGTTTAGCGTAAACCGTCTTTACCTTCAGCTTCATCGTGCGTAAGTCCACCCACTCTGGGTAGCGGACGCCCTGAATCGGTAACAGCAACAGCTACCATGATTTCGTTAGCACGCGGTGCATCATTTACGCGAACTTCCATTCCATCAAAATGCGAACGAACATAAGCTGCGTCTTTGTGCCCTAACGGCACATCAAGCGGCTGACCGGGCGAACCCATTTTTTTACTGGATGCGACCAGCGCTGCGCCCTTTTCAACCGCTGCACGCAGCGGCTTGCCAAGTTTTGGATGTAGTATCGCAGCGGCATGCTCAAGCTCGCCGTTTTCTCCGACCATGGCAGCCTTACCGTAACTTTGAGCATCAGCCGGCGCAATGCCTAACATCTCTACACAACGGGTACCTAGCAGTTCACCCATTTGTTCGCCAATGTTCATCAGTTCGGTTAAATCATCTTGATATTTTGAGGCGAAAGGGTTTTCAATAACCGCCACAGCCGTTGCACGCCGTGTAGCAGGTGTGATGTCTTTATCCATTTCGCGGTGTGTCTCATCCATGAACATCACGATTTTTCTAATTTTAGCGGTGCTCATGCGGAATGCCTCCATTGAATACTTTGTGTAGCGCCTGCCAGTGCGTGTTCGCCTTGCAAACTTAAGTAAGCGCTATCAATTATGCCTTGCGATACCAGCGATGCTGCATATCGCTGCCCTTGGCTTAATGCCTGATGCTTTTCACTTAAACTTAAGGCGGCTACATCGATCGTTACCGCTTGCTCGCCTAAGTCACTCTCCGGTGATAGCTCACGTGCAGCTGTTCGTTTGATTTTTTCATTGTTTGCTAAATCAACACGATTAGCAATAAGCGTAGCAGCCACATCGGCAATGGCTGCGCTGTCGGCCAGTACGGTGACGGCGTCTGCTATACCAAGTGAGTGGCTGCGGCCATGCCAACCACTGCTGGCAATGCCACGAATGGTGCTGGCAGAGTTAATAAGTGTGTTTGCTGATTGATTGCCGGTCATCGGGTTATCACAAATGCCGATGTTGTATTGGTAGCCAGGTTGCAAGTGCACAGCGATATCACCGCCATTATTGACGAAGGCTCGCGACAGGTGCCGCTGAGCACACATGGCGGCCAAAGTCATCTCTGCAACTGAACCTGCAACGGCTGCCATGGGTGTGACGAACACGCCGCCGAATTGCGACGCGCTATCATGCATGCGCTTGGCAATAGTCGACTCAAATCTGTGTTCTGATAACTCGCTACAGGGTGTGCGCAAAAAAACCAACTCGCCAACCAAGTCTTCGAGCACGGAATCAAAATAGGTAACGGCTTGTGCAAACGCCTGCACGCGTTCAGACTCATCGCCATCAGCCTCGATAATGAGGTCGATCGGGCCGTGTTGAGCGTGCAGTCGTTTATATTGTTGCAACCAGCGATAGCTGGCGCCACTTTGAGGACTATCGCAAACCATCGACACCCTTGATATCTTCGACGCGCAATCCGCCCACTCTATCGTGCACGCGTCCACCGGAAGTCATCACCAAGGCGAGCAGCAGCTCATTCGCTTTTGGGCCGTCGTTACAGCCGATTTCCATGGCATCAAAATGGCCGCGTACGTAGGAGGCGTTGATGTTAGTCACTGGAATATCCAATCGTGTACCCGGCGCACCGACTTTTTTAGTGGACGGCACGATCGCCTTGGCATCGCCTAAGAGTTCGCGCATAGCGTAACCACCTGGCACGTGCCACAGTGCGCCGTGTTCTATCTCGCCATTGCTACCAACAATTGCGCCCTTGCCATAGCCCTGCACATGTTCAGCGCCACCGAGAACATCAATCAGGCGTTGTGCCAGCATGAGACCTAAGGGCTTCAGGTCTTCCATAAAGTCGGCGATATCTTCAACGTATTTTCCGGCGAACGGATTGTCGATAATGGCGAATGCAGACGCCTTGCGTTGCGGCACGTCGGCTACAGGACCTCCTTCGTGCCAAATTTCCTCGACGCTCACATGGATTTTGCGTGATTGAATATCGACCATAGCGATTTTGAGCTCTGATTAAGTACGAATATTTATCCTCTAATCCGATGCTACCGTCAAGTAGACTGGCGTTCGAGCACAATATGCTTTAGTTTTCTTTCTAACCAGCACATTTTAATCAAGGCAATAACAATGAGCACCGAATCCAAAAAGCTAGTGATCAAGAATATTGGTCAGATACTCTCTGGCAAGCTTGAAGAGCCCTTAATTGATGGAGACTGCGTTATTTGCATCGACGGCAAGATCGCAAGCATCGGACAATTCAGCGCCTTGGACACAGATCAGGCCGACGTCACGGTCGATGCCAATGGTATTTGGCTATGCCCAGGACTGATCGATAGCCACGTGCATCCAGTGATTGGCGACTACACGCCACGACAGCAACAAATCAGTTGGATAGATTCGTGTTTACATGGCGGTGTGACCACGATGATTTCAGCCGGGGAAGTGCACCTTCCCGGCAGGCCCAAAGACATCGTTGGTTTGAAAGCCTTGGCTATCGCCTCACAACGCTGGTATGAGAACTTTCGCCCCTCTGGTGTAAAAATGATCGCAGGCGCACCAGTGCTTGAAGAAGGCATGGAAGAACACGACTTCAAAGAATTGGCCGAAGCGGGTGTGAAATTACTGGGGGAAGTCGGTCTGGGCTCGGTTAAAGCGGGTGAAACCGCCGCACAGATGGTCAAGTGGGCACGCAAGTATGGCATTCAATCCACCATCCACACCGGTGGCCCATCCATTCCGGGTTCTGGCCTTATCGATAAAGACGTTGTGCTCGAAGCCGATGCTGACATCATTGGCCACATCAATGGTGGCCATACGGCCCTGCCCGACGATCAAATCATGTGTTTGTGTGAAGGTTGCACACGCGGTATTGAAATCGTGCACAACGGCAATGAGCGTGCCGGTTTATTAGCCATGCGTACCGCGTTTGAGATCGATCAATCTGAGCGCGTTATTTTAGGCACAGACTCACCGGCAGGCTCCGGCGTGCAGCCACTGGGCATTCTGCGCATGATTGCCATGTTGTCCAGTTTGGGCAATGTACCCGCTGAAATTGCGTTTTGTTTTGCTACAGGAAACACGGCGCGTATGCGCGAACTGGATACGGGCATCGTTGAAGTTGGCAAGTCAGCAGACTTTGTTTTACTGGACCAGGCACAACACTCACCCGGCAAAGACATGCTTGAAAGCATTCACCAAGGCAACCTGCCCGGCATTGGAATGACTATTATCGATGGTGAAGTGACGTCGACCCGCAGCCGAAACACACCACCCGCAACACGTTTACCGTCGGTTATATAGGGACCGAAGATCGTCGATTGGTATGTGCACTTAACAAGGCATTGAATTGATCTGCCGGGGTGTTCTTACTTAATGCTGCCTGCACAATGGCGCTCTGTGGTAACGGAGCCATACCGTTGGTTGGGGGATCTAAATCCAGGTTCGTCGGAAACGAATAGCCTTCAGCTACGGCTGCGACAATATTTTTTAGATGCTGATGGGAAAAGTTGGATTTTTCGTTGAGTAGCACAGGATAAAGTGATCGCAGCATTCTTGCTCTATCAACGGTTTCGATACTTCGACCAAACGCCGATGAGACTTGCAGCAGATTCGCCAGTCGATAAATATCGGTTGATTTATTATGGCCAGCGGCGTGCATAACGGCTGGATTAAAAAACACCATGTCACCCTTGTTTAAAGCCATTTGTTTTCTGTTTTCATCAAAGTACGCTTGGTATTCATCTCGGTTGAACGAAATAAATCCTTCCAGGTGCAATTGTGAATATGGCATGTAAAGCGTGGGGCCAGATTCTAGCGGCATATCACAATGCGCTATAGCGCCTTGAAGCGTTAGCATTTGCCCAAACGTATGAACGTGCGCTGGAAACTCCAGAATCTCTTCAGGTGACATAAATCCCAGATGATAATCACGATGCGCTTTTTGCGCCGTACCGCCAGGGTTTACGCGATTCACTTGTGCTGTGATTTGATAACCACGACCTAGCCACGCTTGCGAGATCATCGCAATCACGTCATTGGCGTAGTATTTTGCAAAACCGCTCGGGTCGGCCACGCAGTGCTTTTCTAATGCATTCCAAACACGGTCGTTGGCACCGGGCTTAGCAAAATGATCGCCCGTGTTTTGCCCCAGTTGGTGTTGTTCATCGATAATGTTCGTAAACAAAGCACTGGTCGCATCTATCGAATCGAGATCGGGCATGGCATTGCTTATTGCGACAATGCCTGGCCCTACTGATAGTGCCTGCGCCCATTCATGCATGAGTGCATGGCGTGCGCTCTTGTTGGTGCTAGCGGCTCGAACATCATCACCCGTGTATACCAATAGATTTTGCTCTACCGCGCTAGCTAGGGGCCAATCACTCAATTGAGTTTGCACGGAGACTTGCGCAATAAACTCATCGATATTACCGGCATCGACCTTAACCCAACTTTCGTGACTGTTGTTAGCCATTAGCTCAAACCTAAATTACGTTCGTGATTTTTCAAAAGCAGCCCAGGCGGTTTCGAGCTTTTCGATGTTAAAGTCGCTTTGCCGCGCCGGCTCCAGAATGATTGATTCAGTATCCATCATAATGGTTATGGCATCCAATAGATTTGGAACGACATCATCTGGGATGACCAATGCACCGTGTCTGTCGGCGTGCACTAAGTCGCCCTGCTCAACTTCCATCCCCATCACATTCACACGCGTGCCTAATTCACGCACATGCACAAATCCATGACTAGGGCCAATAGAACCGGCAACCACGCTAAAGCCTTCCTGCATATCTCCAAGATCACGCATAACACCATTGGTTACCGCACCGCTTAAACCCAAACCATTGTGCACAGCGGTATGCACCCCACCCCACCACGCACCAATGCAATCGGGGTAATCAACATCTTCTATAACCGCTATCGCTGGCCGGGGACCCGCCGCCATTTCACGAAAATACTGCATCCGCCGCGCTTTAATCACATCAGCAGATTCAGTGGGAGGCTGCACAGCAGCAATCTTAGCCGTGCGTGCATAACCAACCATGGCCGGATAACTCGTGTCATTAACCAGCATGGTCTTTCGTGTGAAGTTTGCAAAGCCCCTTTTTTTTTGCGCGACTTCAATGGCATTGCACACCGTTGGTGTGTCGACACTTTTTAAAAGCGCAAGTAATTCTGGTGTAAGTGTTGATTGGCTCATAACGATGACGTTGACCTTGGTGAAGTTAAAACTACAAACGCACAATTGCATTTATATTTAGCTGTTCTTGTTGTTGTTCAACAAACGCTTCATCGGTGCTTGCGATCTCGATGTACACACAGTCTGCGTGCTCTTTCATAGCATTAACACAGTACGAATGTGCTTGATCTGCATTGCCAAACACGGCGATCGTTTTTGTATCGCTGGTCATCGACATGCAACGGTATCGGCTCAGCAACAGCTGGATATCTATTTGCCCGGGCGCGACCGGCTCACCAAAGCTTGCATAGGTCACTGGTGCGCCGTTAGCCAAGGTTAAGATACGTGCAAGCGCTCCATCCGCGCCCATCGAAAAACCAATTCGACGCGTATTGACATTGGCACCGCGCACCCAAGTCAGCATAGTCGCTGCATCAGCCAAGGAACTACCGGTTGGAATAATTTTTACAGCTGCAGGCTTTTGGCTTTCCATCGCATCGCTTAGGGCAGATAACTCAGCAGCGTTAATCATGCGATTAAAATTGTGGTGGCTTAAGATCACAGTTGCACCAGCAGCAAGCATGGCTTTAGACGATTGTGTACCGTGCTCTAAGTCGATTATGTCAGCGCCCGCCTGCAAAGCTTGATGACACCTATCCACACGTTCAGAGTCGGTTTGATTGAAGCTGCCACCTTCATCAGCGTGTCTTAAGGTGTACAAGCAGCTAAGTCCTGCCAACTTTGCTTTAGCTATAAGTGCGAACACCGCATCGTGGGTAAGGCCTGCGCTAATCAATAAATCAGCACGAACCTCAATACACGATAAGTTTAGCTGAATCGCCTGTTCTACTTGGGCATCGGAAGCATCAACAATTCCGATCACGCCACTCAGTGGAAAGGAGGATTGCGTCGAGGACATAGTTTTCGGTTCTACTTTAAGTTGATATAGGTGATTGCCTGCATGATACCGAACTGAGGCTACGGGCACGACGCTTGGGCATAATTTCTCAGATTTTTGTGCTACATTTCGTCGCTGACGGAGAACCCAAGCGGCGTGATTATGACCGATAACCTTACCCACCTACCGCAGGCGAGAACCAGCCTGCAATCATGGCTCTCCAAGCGCCCAGATATTGAATCGGTAGCAAACTTCAAAGCTGGGCCGGGCATACAAAAACTCCCGATACAATTTGATATTGCGCTGTTGCGTGATGCGCTGAATGAATCGCTGAAAATAACCCAATTTAAGGGTGCATTGGACGACGGCTTTGGTGCGTTTTCGCTAACCCGTCGACCCGGCGTGGAAGTTGAAACTGCAAACGATTTATCTGGGCTTTTTCACACCAGAGTGGATGATTCGTACGAAGAAGTGGAGCGCGAGGAACGTGTCGATGAGTACGCGTTTACCGAATTCGTGCCACGCTTTGAAAATACCTATTTTCACTATGTATGGGAAACCTTGAAGGCAATAGCGCCCATAGGGCGCATGCGGGTTTTATCTAAAGGCCTGTACAATTGCAATTCATGGCATCGAGACCCTGAACCGCGTTTGCATATTCCGGTTATTTCCAACCCTGGCTCATTGTTTGTGGTGAATCACCATGTCACCCACCTGCCCGCTGATGGGTCGGTTTACTTTACCGACACACGTGGCTATCACACGGCCTTGAACGGTGGTGAATCGCACCGAGTACATATCGTGGCTGCACTCCCACAGCCCGATTAGCTTGATACCGACGGGTTAGCTCAATGGGCTAGTTAAATCCATAACCTATTTCGGTAATAGTACGTACAACTCGGTACTGTTACGGTATAAATCACACGGGTTAGATCGGTGAGTACAAGCCCTTTTTATCCTAAATCTACCTCAAATCAACTTCTTCTGAGCATTAGGATGGATTCCAATATTCAAGATGTGGCGCTCTTAGTGAATGCTGCACATGATATTCAGCTTGTACAGCACTGCCTTGGCGACATAAATCACAACCTGCGAATCCAACAAAACCAAGCCTCTTCTGATGAGCTCATTGCGGATTGTGACGTGATCATCGTGTGTCATCGATACTCCGTCGAAGCACCTGCACCTCACATACCGACCAGCCACTATCCAACTCGTTTAATCGTGTTGTCGGATAAACAAGACGAAGAAACCGTTGTTGCAGCTCTGGAAGCTGGGGCGCACCACTACTTCGATATAAACGAGTCGCGCAGCGTTTTACGAGCACGCTTGAATGCCGCTACACGCAGACATTTACGCAGTAATGTCGACATACTCGATGTGTGGCCTTTTAAATTTTATGTTGAACGACGCAAGGTTACCCACAAGGGCGTTCCAATCCATCTAAGCCCACGCGAGTTTGCATTAGCGTATTTTTTGTTTTCCAATCACGGGCGAATTGTGTTCGATACCGAACTGATGGTAACCATTTGGACTTTGCCCTCATCGATGGATTCACGCCGAATTGATACAGCCGTTTGCCGTATCCGCAAAAAAATGAATTTATATGACAATGAATCTGGATGGAGATTGCATCGACTCAGACAATTGGGCTACCAACTAAGTTGCGATGGCACGCGAGACAATGCCAACTTTCTACCTGATTTATCTAAGTGTTTATTGGCGCCACAACCCGTGCGTATAGGCAATCAAACGGCGTCGGTCGGCAGCACCTCATGCAAAGACTTTCCTAACAGATCAACCATTTCGCCAAGTTCGGTATCGGTTGCAATGAATGGCGGTGCCAGCAGAACATGATCGCCTGAGCGGCCATCGATAGTACCGCCCATCGGATAAATCATTAGGCCATTTTCAAACGCTGCTTTTTTCAGCTTGGCGTGGGTTTTTAACGATGGTTCCAATGCTTGTTTGGTTTGTTTATCTTCTACCAACTCCACACCAATGAAAAAGCCGCGGCCCCGCACATCACCTACATTAGGATGATTACCCAGACTCGAACTTAGCATCGACATTAACGCCGGACCGCGCCTGGCGACTTGTTCCACCAGAGCTTGCTCTTCGAGCTCGGTGATTACCGCAAGAGCTGCTGCCGCCGCAACAGGGTGACCCAGATAGGTGTGACCGTGCTGAAAAAAACCGGTCCCAGTTTCAATCGCGCGGTAGATTGTGGCGCTGCAAAGCATGGCGCCGATTGGTTGAAAACCTGCACCCAGACCTTTGGCAACGCAGACTATATCCGGGTTGATTTGCTCTTGTTCACTGGCAAACAAGCTTCCGGTTCTGCCCATGCCACACATCACTTCATCGAGCAAAAGCAATACACCGTATTGATCACAAATTTCTCTTATCCGCTTGAAGTAACCTTCAACAGCCGGAACAGCGCCCATGGTTGCACCGACAACGGGTTCTGCCAAAAACGCCGCAACCTGGGTCTCACCCAACTCTAGAATTTTCTCTTCCAGCTGGTTCGCCATGCGTTGTCCGTAGTCATATTCTGATTCATCGTCCTGAGCAAAGCGCCAGTAGTGACACGCATCAATGTGATGCATGGCATCAGCTAACAAAGGTTGAAACTGACTGCGCCGCCATTCATTGCCACCAGCGGCAAGTGCTCCGAGTGTATTGCCATGGTAGCTTTGTTTGCGCGAAACAATATGCTGCCGCTCGGGTTGCCCAATTTCAAGAAAATACTGGCGTGACAACTTGATCGCTGATTCAACCGCTTCAGACCCGCCAGACACCAGGTACACATGCTCAATGCCAGCTGGGGCCAAACTAACAAGCTTCGCAGCCAACGCTTCTGCCGGTTCAGAAGTGAAGAAGCTGGTGTGCGCGTAAGATACTTTATCGACTTGGGCTTTAATTGCATCTGTGATGCGCTGATTACTGTGTCCCAAACATGACACAGCAGCACCGCCGCAAGCATCGATGTATCGCCGACCAGACGTATCGATCAGGTGAACGCCATCACCAGATTCGATGACAGGAAGCGCATAGTTGGTATGGCGAGGAAATACTTTGGACATCGTTTTATACCGAGCTTGTATTGAAGCAAACCATACTCGTTTTTTGACACTTTGGGCGAACAAATGCGGCGCATTCCTGGCTACTTGAACTGAACTTAAAATAATGTCATTTTTCTGCGCAAACACGCGCGTTCAGTGAGAACATAGCCTGAAAGATTCTAAGGCTGGAGAAGCAACATGAGTGTATTAGACTACTGGAACAATTTTCGCGCTATGGCATATTCTGATGAATTGCTTATAGGCATAGGCGCGGTGCTGCTTATCGTGGGTGTTATCCGCATCGTTAAAAGCAGTTTAACCATGTTGTTCTGGGTCATCTTATCTGGGCTCGGACTCACAGCTATTTCACAAGGGCTTGACCAAAGCCCATTCCAACTTGCCGAAAACCACAAAGACCAGGTCGGTGATTACATCGGCGCGGGCAAAGAGATGTCGGCTGATGTGCTCGCAGTCTTATGCAAAAAACTGGAAGAAAATTCACTATTGGAACAGCCCAGCGAGTTGCAAATAAATGAGAACTGAATGCCATAAAAATTGACCTGATCAATGTCGCAGATAGAGCCCGTTTCGTGCAACACGCAGATAGTTTACAACTGCCACATCTTGTTTGATTGACAAAACGTGAAGTCAAGCGTTCAGATACCTACCTACGGGTCGCTCACCGGCTCCAAGTAGACCATTTTAAAAATGGCATATAAACAGCTCGTAGAAACTGTACTTTGGAGAACTTATGTTGACCATTCTATTCGTACTTGCAGGTATCTGGACCTGGTTCTGGTTTGTCATGCTAGTGCTTGATTGGGGTGACCGCACCTCATTTTCCGATTCAAAAGCACTTTGCGCCACCTGCGCGAAAGCTGCATCTGTAGGTAAACCGAACGACGCAAAACAATTTGCGCCTTCGACGACAAAACCGATAACACAACCAGCAGCTGCACCTGCGCAAAAACCCGCAAAAGCACCTGCCAAGGCATCACAGGCTGCTAACGATGCAGACAACGTTGCAAGCTTTGCAAACGCTCAGGCAGCAGCAAAGAAAACGGCTCAAGATGCCATCATTAAAAAGCCAGTTGCAGATAAACATGATCAGGTTAACGTCACGCCTTTGTTCGAAGCCCCGAGCAATGAAAAAGATGACCTGAAAACCATTAAGGGTATCGGTGTAGTGATGGAACGAACCTTAAACGATCTCGGTATCACCACATTCAAACAGCTTGCAGGCTTTAAACAAGCAGAAGTTAAAATGGTCTCTGACGTGCTGTCCGAATCAAAGGCCGGATTCGGTGATCGTATTGAGCGTGATGAGTGGGTAGATCAGGCTAAGGATTTAGTTAATAAGGCTAGCTAGCCTCAGTATTGGATATTAGTAATAAAGCGGCGCCGATAGGTGCCGTTTTTTGTTGGCTTAGTGGAGAAGCTCTAGGTTTTAAAATTCGCTTCTCGTTTCTCCAAGTTAGCCATGGCCGCCTCTATCTGATTCGGCGAACCAACCAATTCACTTTGCAACAGTGCTTCAAGTTTCAAACCCTGTTCTGCATTTAGACCCACGCAATCGCGCAGCAGTTTTTTGCCGCGGCGAGTTGCATCAGGAGACTTTGATGCGATTAATAGTGCAAGTTCTCGAGCAACGGATAGCGGATCTTGTTCCAAGCGTGTGATTAACCCGCTCTGCAAGGCTTCATCGGCTTTAACTACCCGCCCCGTTAACAGCAATTCGCAGGCGATGTCAGCGCGTACCAAGCGTGGCAAGGTTTGCGTGATTCCCATATCAGGAACCAATCCCCAATGTATTTCAAATAATGACATAGCCAAGGTATCTGATGCTATGCGCATGTCGGCGGCCAATGCGACTTGCATACCAGCCCCATACACCACGCCTTGCAAACAGGCGATGACCGGTACATCCAGCTGTTGCCAAATCATGGCAGGTTTTTGAAATTCGTTAGCGATTTCACCCGCTGGCAGATCCAGTGCACGCGACTTAAACTGCACAGGGTCCGAAACAGCACCTTGCAAAAACGACTTATCGGCACCAGAGCAAAAGTGCTCTCCGTCGGCATGAAGGATAACAACGCGAACAGCAGGGTCATGTTTTAACGCTTCACCCGCTGCCGCGAGTTGTTCAAAGCCTGCCTGATCGAGTGCGTTCATTTTGTCAGGACGCTTGAGTACTACTTCGGCTATGCGGTTGGTAATGCTAACTTTTACACGTTCACTCATACGGTTTAACACTCATACGATTTAACACTCAAGGGCGGTTTAACACTAAAGAATTTTGGTTTGCTAACGGCATTGTGCCAGATAAAAACATCAGTGACTCAGCACAGCCGTATCAGTGCTCGCGTTATATTAATCCATCGGGCGCAACACATTTCATCACAATTGATCAGCTTGGTGCCATCAAGCGGCTCCTCTGGTTTGTTCAAATTAGCCCAACAGCGTTTGCATAACACTATTGGAGTACCACACAGTGAAACTGATCGTATCAAGTACCGCGATGATGAAACCCCTGTTGCGCACAGATACCGCGCCACATCAGAGCCCGCCTCCCCAGCGTGTATTGGGTTTGCTGGAAAAATCAGAAGGCTCCGCCTGCGCTACGCAGGTAAAATTTGTTCAATACCAACGTCCACACCATTTACACGTGCTGCTGCACACGGCTCAGTGGCCAGATTTTCTGAGCTTGAACAATAAACGTTCAGAATCTTGTGCCGCCGTTTTTGGTTACGAATTTGATGGCGAAAACAGCTGGTACCAACTTTGGAACAAAACCACTGAACGTGCAGTTTGGCTTTTACACGCCGACAACATGAACTACGAGCCATTCGCAATTCGGGCAATGGATGAGCTGGTTGCACTGGTCCCAAGTTGGGATGGTGCACTATATACGTCCCCACCGATACACAACAAGCCCCACTTTGCGCGATGTTCTGAAGCGCACGTGTTCGAACCTAGCCTTGCCCACAATCTACTGGTCTCAGACGCAAGCACTAATGCGGATGGAAAATTATGGTTCTTGGTTACGGTCAACGCGCAATGCTACGATAACAGTAGAGCACTTGCGCATAGGCCATCAAGAACTGGTTGGATTTCTTGCTAATCAGCCCTTGCCAGCGCTAAGATGTCAGCACTCCAAAAGTGGTTAGTCAATTTTTTTGCGGTATCTAAAACTACGACGATCGATTCGCATTGCATGCGCTGCCGTTATTCTGCTTCCGCTTGCCGGTAGCGCAGACAACACAGTCATACGCATTGGTACAGGCGGTTCGGCAGGTACTTATTTCCCTATTGGTAGCTTGATCGCGCAGGCAATTACTGGCCGCAATGGTTTACACGCCAACGCAGCTTACAACGAACCAGAACTCGTGGCCATCGCACAACGCGCAACCGGTTCTGCAAGCAATGTGACTGATGTCAATACCGGTTTACTCGAAGGCGGGTTAGCTCAAGCAGACGTTGCTCATTGGGCGTTTAATGCAACCGGCCCGTTCGAAGGTGAAGCGCCCATTGACCGAATTCGTGGCATAGCCACTTTGTATCTTGAGAGCGTGCACCTGGTTGTTCGCGCTGGCGCCAATATCAACAGCATTGAAGACTTAAAAAACCAACGCGTGTCTCTGGATGAACAGGGCTCCGGCACACGCGTAGATGTTTTGACCATTCTGGATGCCTACGGATTCTCGCCAAGCGCGTTCAAACCGGCTTATCTAAAAACATCCGATGCCATCGATCGGTTGCGTAATAATGAACTGGATGCTTTTTTTACCATCGCAGGCTACCCGGTGAATGCTGTATCTCAGTTATTGGATGACGGAGTCGCTAAGCTTGTTCCAATCGAAGGGCCATTGATCGATACCATCGTTGATCGGTATCCCTATTTTTCTATCGATAATATTCCACAAGGCACGTATAAAAACACGGCTAGCATTCGCACCATCGGTGTTCCTGCCCAATTGCTTATCAATAGCGAGATCGCGGATGAGTTGGCGTACAACATCACAAGCATGTTATGGAGTGAAGCCACGCTAAAACTCATGAGCACTGGCCACCCGAAGGGCAATGATATGCAGTTGGAATCGGCATTAGCTGGCATGGGTGTTCCATTGCACCCGGGAGCCAAACGGTTTTACCAAGAACAAGGCATGCTAAATGAATAGCGCAATCGTTCCTTAATCCATGACTAAGAACCAAACATCCACGAATGTGTGGACAGTTGTCATCGTCGTATTGTTACTATCAATCGGCATGGGCATTGCCGCCTTTGTGTATCGTTCCACCACGCAAGTGCGTGAAGCGCTCGCGGAAGAAATCCTCGAACAACAACACGATGTCTCTTCTCTCATTCAAGAGTACGGCAACGTCATGCTGTCGATTGAACGCAAGCGATTAGATTCAAATGCAAAAAATCAGAACGCATTAACAAATGCACTTAGTACAGCGCAGTCACAGCTAGTGCAAATGCGATCAAACTACAGTTTTGAACGCTTAGACGGAGCGGCAAAAGCAAACACGTTTATTAAACCGATACTTGAAGACGTCGACCAATGGACTACTCAAGGGCTTCATGGTATCGCCGCCGATGACCCTTTTGTTCTCGATCTGGCAGCGCAACGCATGCAAGAGCGCTATGCAGACATTCGAGAAATTTCAGCAGAAATAGATAATGTCGCCAATGAGCTCATCGCTGCGCAGACCGACTTTCTCGGAAGATTTCGAGATTCGATGCTATTGCTGCTTGCCGGGTTTGCGATGCTGTCTCTGACCATCGCAACCCTGTTGATCAGACAACGAAACCTACAGACCCAATTGGCCATTGACCAGGAATCAAACGCACAAAAACTCATCGAAGCGGAAACCCGCGGACGCCTGCAGGCTGAAGAAGCACTGCTTGGTTCTGAGCAATTTTTACGCGCAACACTAAACTCGCTAAATTCCGATATCGCCATACTCGACCACAACGGTGTGATATCAGCTGTCAATATGCCGTGGAAATCATTTGTATCGAGTAACGAACAACAGTACGCCGATGGTGGTATTGGACATCACTACGAAACAGTCTTTAAGTCCACAGCCGCGACCGAGCTGGAACGCGACGGCATCCACATGGCGACAAGTATGGTTGCAGATGTACTCAGTGGCAAATCTGACGAAATGTTTTTCGAATACCCGTGTCACCGCGATGAAAAAAGACAATGGAGCCTGGTATCCATGTCAACCTTCAATACCGGAGAAGGCAGGCACTCGGTGCTAGTGCATGAGGATGTTACCGAGCGCAAACGGCTGGAAGAGCGCGATAGACGTTTGCGCGCAGAATTGGCCCACGTTTCTCGTTTAACCACGGCAGGCGAGCTTGCCTCTGGCCTGGCGCACGAACTCAACCAACCTCTGACCGCCATTACCCATAACTGCGATGCCGTGATGTCGAGTATGCGCGATCAATCGGAAGCCGATGCAGAAGTACTCGAAACAGTTAATGATATTTCTGAGCAAGCACAACGCGCCGGTGGAATTATTCGCAGCATGCGGCACTTAGTGCGCAAAGACACAGGCGACAAGGTGCCCACCGATATCAATGAATTGGTTAAGGAAACGGTCCGACTGACCGCGCCAGAAGCGCGTGAAAAGGGGGTCAATGTGACGCTGTTACTCGCTGATGACTTGCCTAAACTGCACATGGATCCGGTGCAGATACAGCAAGTGTTGGTCAATCTTGAACGCAACAGTGTTGAGGCGATGTGGCAAAACGAGAGCAGTGTGCGCGAGCTATCCATCGAAACCTGCCTGCACGGCGAGGAACATGTCGAAGTTTGCATCAGTGATACCGGCCCCGGCATCGAGCCTACATTCGCACGCAAGCTATTTAGCGCGTTTCAGACCACCAAAACCAACGGGATGGGGCTTGGGCTTTCCATCAGTCGTAGCATTGTTGAGCAGCACGGCGGGCGGCTTTGGATTGACCCAGACTCAGAAGGTGTTACGATATTTAGATTCACCATACCGGTCACATAGGGGTAGTTCGCAATGGAAGCTTCAGAGAAGCTCGTCTACGTTGTTGATGATGACGAATCTGTGCGCACAGCGCTGACACGTTCACTGGAAAAACGCGGGTATAGCGTGCAGTGCTTTAGTAGCGGGGATTCATTTTTGCAATCGTACGAATCCGGTCAGGCTGGCTGCTTGGTTTTGGATGTGCGTATGCCTGGCATGAACGGTATGGAACTACAAGAACAGCTGGTTGAACGATACCCATCCCTACCCATAATATTCGTGACCGGCCATGGCGACATACCCATGTCTGTGCGTGCCATGAAAAACGGGGCATTTGAATTTCTTGAAAAACCCTACTCCGTTGATGCATTGCAGGAGCATATCGAACAAGCCATTGCAAAAAGTAGCGTGCTACTACAAGAAGAGGAACACGCGACAGAAATAAATCAACGCTTCGCAAAACTCACCGCCAGGGAGTTGGATGTAATGCGTTTACTGGTGGCAGGTATTGCCAATAACTCGAACAAAGAAATTGCCAGAGAACTCGATATTAGTCATCGTACAGTCGACGATCATCGCGCACGCATCATGTCAAAAATGCAAGCACGCTCATTGGCTGAATTGGTTGAAATGTCTAAAATATGTGGGATTCACGAGCCTTAAGCTTGTAAGATAATTTTAATTAGGCACACCGTCGAAGAATTCGACTTCGCCGGTTTTTAACGAATACTCAGCCCCTACCACCAACAGTTTTCCGCTGTCGATTCGTTCCTCAAGCAAACGCGATCCGTGGCGTAGATGATCAGCTGCCAATCGAACATTGGCGCGTATCGCATGCGCAAGCAACGCCTCTTTGTCGTCTTTCAAAGGTGTTTCCAACAGCGTTGATACAGCCGGTTTTATCCGATCCACGATGGACCAAATATTTGGTGTGACCGCGCCACCAGGGTTTTCGAGTGCATTGATGGTCGCCGACACCGCACCGCAATTCGAATGTCCTAACACCACAACCAATGGTGTGTCGAAACTTTGCACAGCAAATTCAACGCTTCCCACCTCAGGTGGTGCAACAACGTTGCCGGCCACGCGTACCACGAACAGTGACCCGAAGCCTTGGTCAAAGACCAGCTCGGCAGGCACCCGAGAATCAGAGCAACCGAGAATGATCGCCATCGGCTTTTGTCCGCCAGAGTCATCCCGGTTTTCCTGACTGGCCATGACCTTATCATCGCGCACATGACCGACGAATCTGGCGTTGCCGGTTTTTAGGGTTTCAAGGGCCTGTAGAGCGGTTTGCATAGATAGTTGACTACGGTTGTTTTTGGAGGAAATTGCGCCTTACCATCAATATTTTGCCAGTTTTTGCTCACATTATGGGCTGTCGCGCTCACAATCCAATTGCGATGACCATTCTTTAGGTTAAACTGAGCCTGTTCACTGGTCTAAACTTGCGCGAATCGCCATACTGCCTGCATGAATATTCTTTTAGTAGAAGACCACCGTTTGGTGGCAGATGCAATGAAAATCATGCTCATGGAGATTGAGCCTGGCGTCAACATAAGCGCTTGCTACTCAACCCAGCATGCGTTGTCGACCATTGATGCGGGCAAGGAACTCGACTTGATATTGACCGATTTATTCATGCCCGGTATCGATGGCATCGGCTTACTCGCCGGCTTGCGTAATCGCGGTGTGACAATCCCGGTTGTTATCGTTAGCGGTGCGACAGAGGATAAGTACATTCGTGCGGCTGTGGAAAACGGCGCGTCCGGCTTTATCCAAAAAACCCTACCCGGGGCAGAAATGATGGCGGGGTTAAAACAAGTCCTATCCGGTGGCCGTTTCTTTCCCGAACGTTACATTCATACCGGTGATGAAGGTGCGAGTGATTCACTCGAAACCGCTATTGCAGGACAAAAAGGCGCAAGCATCCCTCGCCCAGGCGAAAAGCAGCTTCAGGTGTTGCGTTTAATGGCGGAAGGCAATTCGAACAAACAGATCTCACAAATCGTTGGCATTTCAGAAGCCACGGTGAAATACCATACTTCTCAGTTATTCAAACTGCTCTCTGTCAAAAATCGAACCTCTTGTGTTAGAGAGGCACAGAACTGCGGATTACTGGCTGCTTACGACGAAGCATAACGCTCGTCGTCAGGCTTTTTCGACACCACGCGGCACCAGCGTGGTGAGCACGGCGTAGGGAATTAAAGCCGCCACGGCAACAAGCCATTTAACACCAAGATCGCCAACCGCCAATTGCGGCCAAATAGTTAATTCCGTTCCGTAGAAGGCTAGCCCATAAAATAAAAACGTATCGACAACGGTACTCAGTACAGACGATGCAAAAGGTGCTATCCACCAGGTTTTTGAGCGCAACGCATCGAACACCGATACGTCTAACAATTGAGCGATTAAGAATGCCGTACCCGATGCCATCGCGATGCGCATGTCGGCGAAGTACAAGGACGCGATTACACCGACAACAAATCCGGCATACACCAATAAACGCGCCTTATGTGCGCCAAAGTAACGGTTCATTAAGTCGGTGACCAGGAAGGCAAATGGGAACGTCAGCGTGCCCCAGGTCAACCAGTCGTTGACCCTGGATTCGACCAAAATATTGGAAACAACAATAATGAAAGCCATCACAAGGATGGAGACTGTAAGCGCGATTTTTGAGTTCACGAGGAATAATTTCGCCAAAATTCTGATGGCGCGAATTGTAACTGCTAAAGGCCCGCAGCGACACAACTATCGCTGACAAGCTTTATTATTTATCCAATTTTGCGATCTTTGGCTTACAAATAGCCCTCTATAAACGACTAGACCATTTGCGAATCTTACTGTTAATGCTTTGTCGGCTCGAGGTATTCGAACTTAATGTGCTTGAAATGCTCTCTATGCGCTTATCGTCCACGTCGTGTGGTTTTTCTGCAGCAGCCAGTCGGTCTCGATTGGCCCGAAGCCGATCAAGCTCTAGAGTATCCCTGTCGTACTGAATTTCCAGATCAACGAGTTTGAGTCTAAGCCCGACAATATAATTTTTAAGAAACACTTTTTCCAAGTCAGGTGGACAAGCACCACTGTAGCTTTTGTCTCTTTCGCCCTGCTTAATGCCATTGTCTGCTGTGCAGTACTTGGTGATACCAACATTAAATCCGGCAGAGTATGCGCTGGCGTCAGGAGTGACACCGTGTTTTGCACATGATTTGGCGTAACTGTTAATCACATCTGGTGAACGGCCTTTTTCACCGTCGGTGTAGCCGATCGTTTGCCAGTCATTCTGTAAACAATCTTTTTCACTGATGGTGCACCCCGGCGCTGCGGCCACTAGGGCAGCGCAAAAGATCAATAGAATCACACGTTTGATGAAATAAGTCATAAAAAATCCTTATGTTATGCCTAAGTTTTTCGGTACTACACCGTGTGCAACCAACTGTGGGTGTCTTCAGCTTCACCCCATTGAATGGCGTTTAATGCCCCGCGGATTTCACGTATTTGTGGACCGGGCTCACCACTACCCACCTGGTACTCTTTGCCTTTATAAATGAAAGTAGTCACGGCCGCTAACACTGCAGCCGTACCTGCCAACCCCGCTTCGGTGCCCGGCTTTGCGCATCTCTCCAAAAGCTCTTCAACACCGAAGTTACGTTCTTCAACACTCATGCCGCGACTTTTTGACAGAGTGAGCACAGATTCCCGGGTTACACCGTGGAGAAATGAGTCGTCCAGTGGTTTCGTGATAATGGTATCGCCATCTATCAATACGAAGTTTGCCGCACCGGTTTCTTGTATATCGCCATCAGGGCAAAACAAAACTTGATGGGCATTGTGTTCTTTATGCGCGCGCATGCAATGCTTTAACGCGCTAGCATAGTTACCGCCGCCTTTCACCATGCCATGATCAGGCCCGCAGCGAACACCAATATCATCGAGCAAAATGCGCAGCGATGCCTCACCACCAGAAAAGTAATCGCCCACGGGTGAGAGCAAAATATATAGCAATGATGTATCGCTCGGTGCGGCTGCTTTTCCAATTGCCGCTTCCGTACCAATGTGAGTTGGTCGGATGTACATAGATGCGGGTGCAGCAGGGACTTCTTTTTTATATTGACCAACAATGCTTGTGATCATGTTTTGCGTAAGTTCTAAATCGAGCGGCGGTAAATAAAGCAGCTCACTGCTTTGGCGTAAGCGTTCTATGTTTTTGTCCATGCGAAAAATCTTCACCGAACCATCTTTATGTAGAAACGCTTTAAGCCCTTCGAAACAGGTACTGGCATAGTGGAAAACATGCGCGCCCGGGTGCAAGCAGATTTTATCTGCATCAACGGTTTGCATTTCACCCCAACCATTGTCGTAGTTACTGATTGTCATCTGTGGCATGAACTGCGTGCCAAATTCACCGGCCATTCTTGGAACCCTTTGTTTAGCTAACTTAACGACAATTTACACCAGCCTAGCGAACGCGCAAAGTGCTAATTGATGGATATTTCAATCCAGGCATAGGCCCATACACACAAACAAACCAGAACGGCCGCCGACCCCATATCTTTGGCGCGCCCCGACAGCTCATGGTGCTCGGTACCAACACGATCAACCAAGGCCTCTACAGCGCTGTTCAAAAGCTCTACCACCAGCACTAATAACGTCAAGGCGATTAGCACAACGCGCTCTAGTGGGCTGTCAGCCACAAAAACGGCCAGCGGAATGAATATCACGCATAACAGCACCTCCTGGCGAAACGCAGCCTCGTGAGCAAAGGCGGCGCGCAACCCCTGAACTGAATAGCCAGCAGCCTTAACAATTCTCGTCAAACCCGTATTCGGTTTATTTTCTTCATTCATAAGATCTGTTCCAGTTGCTGTTGCAAGGATAATATAGCCAAAAACCTATCTACCGTCGGGTGTTAGTATTGGCCTCATGAAAATTGGTGTATTGGCATTGTGGCTATTGCTTTTGTGCACGGGCCCGTCGCGGGCTGACGATACGCCACTGGTGGCTGTAGCGTCTAGCTTACGCGTCGTTTGGCCACTATTGATGGACGCCTATCAACCAGCGAAGCAGCCCAGAGTCACCTTCGGATCGTCCGGCAATCTCGCTCGCCAAATTGTGCAAGGTGCACCATTTTCGTTGTTGTTATCAGCAGACCAATCGTATACACAATTCCTGTTTGATCAAGGCGTTGCCAATCAAGCGCCCATCACTTATGTTCAAGGCAAACTGGCGTGGGTCGCATTACCTAACACGCCCCTAGCTAACATGCTTGAATCAGTCGAGCTCGATGCAGAAGACATCCCGATTTATGGCAAACACATAAACCGCTTAGCGATGGCCAACCCGGCATTCGCCCCTTATGGCCGTGCAGCGAAAGAGGTGCTCAGTCAGTACCAGCAAACCGAACACATTAAATTTACGCTTGGAGAAAACGCAGCCCAAGCGCTGCAATTTGCTTTGTCTGGTGCAAATGATGGTGGCATTGTGCCTCTATCCTTGGTGAGCACAGAGGCCAGAGCGAAACTACCAACCATAGTTGTACGTGAAATCGATGCTACGCAACACCAAGCCATCGTGCATTCGATGATTTCCATCGGCGAGCTATCAAACTCTGGTAAAGCCTTGTTCGAATTTATGTTATCAAAATCTGCTCAACGCATATTTGAACGTAACGGTTTTAAGTCGATCAAACAATAATGGCGCCCTTTCTACTGTCATTAAAACTCGCTTTTTGGACAACGGTTTTGTTGCTACCGATTGGCATAGTGATTGGGCGTGTTTTGGCTTACTACTCATTTAAGGCCAAGGCATGGGTTGAAGCGCTGGTCTATCTACCGCTGGTGTTACCGCCAACAGTACTCGGGTATTACCTGCTGGTGGCCCTTAGTCCGAATCACGCTATCGGTAAATCACTAGGCGCTTTTTTTGATGGCCCACTCGTGTTCAGTTTTGAGGGCCTGGTGCTCGCCTCTTTGCTGGTAAATATCCCATTTGCGGTCCAACCATCGCAACAAGCCTTTGCATCCATTTCGCAAGATACACGTGAAGCTGCCTGGGTAAGTGGCCTGTCTTCCTGGCAAACGTTTTTACGCATTGAACTGCCACAGTGCTGGCTTGGTATTTTGTGTGCCGCCACGCTCACCTTCGCTCACACTTTGGGTGAATTCGGTGTTGTATTGATGGTCGGCGGCAACATTGCCGGAGAAACCCGCACCCTCTCAATCGCAATCTATGACAGCGTTCAGGCATTCGATATGGGGGCAGCGGGGGCGATGACCGCCGGTCTACTAGCATTCTCAGTAATCGCACTCGTCGTTATGCGAGTCGCGGGACTTCAAATTCACCGTGGACGATAAAGCCATTACGCTTCAGGTACGTTTGACGCAAACCGTGCCGATTGCATTGGATGTGCAACTGCAGTGCGGCAAAGGTGAGATGCTTGCGCTAACCGGGCCTTCTGGTAGTGGCAAAACAACGGTATTGCGTTGCATCGCCGGATTACATCGTGCAGCCAATGGCATGGTTAAATGCAATGATCAAGTCTGGCAAGATCGCCAAGGTAAAACCTTTATTGGTGCACAACAAAGACGGGTTGGCTTGGTGTTTCAACAGTACGCGCTATTCCCACATTTAAACGTATTACAGAATGTGGCGATCGCCCTGTCGCACGTTAAAGGTCAAGATAAAAAAACCAAAGCCATGCATTGGTTAAGCCTGACCAACATGTCCGGCATGCACGATAAACGCCCTGCCCAACTATCTGGCGGACAACGCCAGCGTGTAGCTTTAGCCCGAGCACTCGCTCGCGAACCCGACGTTCTATTGTTAGATGAACCCTTTTCGGCCGTTGATCAACTTACGCGTGAAAAGCTATACCGTGAGTTAGCTTTAATAAGAAGTAACTTGAACATACCGATGATATTGGTCACTCACGATATGCTTGAAGTGCAGCAACTTGCAGATTCATTGTGTTTAATCCACCATGGAAAAACGCTGCAAAGCGGTAGCATTAACGATGTGATGCGAAAGCCGGAGACAGCGCGAATTGCCAGACTGCTTGGTCACAAAAATATTTATACCGCAAACTTAAATGCAAACAAGCAACTACACGTGCTGGGTACACGCATTGACATACATCAACAAACCGCACTTGGCACCGGCCCCGTCTCGGTACTAATTGAACCATCAGCCATTATCATGCATCGCAACGATCGCCCTTCTAATGGTGAACGCGAGAACCCACTTTCGACACAGGTTAACGAAATGGTAGCTATGGGTGAAGACTGGTTACTGAAATTGGACGTACTGGGTACGAACGAACAAATCTCGTTTCGAGTATCAAGGCATGTTGCGGCACGCAATAACATCGAGACCAATGGTAAACTCAAGGTATCTATCTTATCGGAAGGCATTCACTTAATGCCTGCAGCCCAAGCAACCAGTCCCCTGCCATGACAAACATTTCTCCACTAAGAACGGCAATCCGCAAGCGCTACCTACAAAGCGAACCCGCAATCGTTGACGAATTGCTCCATGAGGTGGGTTTATCTGAGCGCGAACGGCACATGTTGAGCGAAAGGGCGGCTGAAGTTGTCACCGCGCTTCGCACTGAAAACAATCCAAGCATGATGGAAAGTTTTTTGGGTGAGTATGGGCTATCAACCAAAGAAGGTGTAGGGCTTATGTGCTTGGCTGAAGCTCTGCTACGTGTACCTGACCCTGAAACTATCGACGAACTTATCGCCGATAAAATTGAGCCTTCGAATTGGGGTGTGCACTTGGGTAAATCCAGTTCAAGCTTGGTCAATGCTTCTACGTGGGCGCTTTTACTAACCGGCCAAATCCTGGATGACTCGATAGACGAATCTGAACAAACCAATCCAATCACCGCTCTTCGACAACTGGTTCGCCGCTTAGGTGAACCCGTGGTGCGCACCGCCGTAAGCCAGGCAATGAAATTGCTCGGCAAACAATTTGTGCTAGGTCAGAGTATCAAAGAAGCAATTGGCGAGGCGCAAAAATTAGAGAAAGCAGGTTACACCTATTCCTACGATATGCTGGGCGAAGCGGCTAGAACCTATGAAGATGCACAGCGTTACTTTGAAGCCTACGCCCGAGCAATAGAGGAAATTGCAACCGTGCCTGGTGATGAAGTGGCTAAAAAACCGGGCATCTCCATAAAACTTTCAGCACTGCACCCTCGCTATGAATATGCGCAACAAGCAGCGGTTATGCAAGAGTTGGTACCGCGTGCACAAAGCTTGGTGGATATGGCAGCCAAAGCTAACATTGGTTTAAACATCGATGCCGAAGAAGCTGATCGGCTTGATCTATCGCTCGATATTATTGAAGTCTTAATGGATAATTTGGCCGTTCCAGAGTGGGATGGTTTTGGAGTCGTTGTGCAAGCCTATAGCCGTCGAGCACTACCGGTGCTCGACTGGTTGATCGAGCAATGCCATACACGCAAGCAACGCATGATGATTCGCCTGGTTAAAGGTGCGTACTGGGATGCGGAAATAAAACAAGCGCAGGAACTCGGGCTGGCAAACTTTCCCGTTTATACACGCAAGGCGCACACAGATCTAAGTTATATCGTTTGCGCACAACGTTTGTTAGACAATCGCGATGTTATCTATCCACAATTTGCGACCCACAATGCACACACGGTATCAACGATTCGCTACCTTGCAGGTGCCGATTCAAACAGCTATGAATTTCAACGTTTGCACGGTATGGGTGAAGCCTTGCACCAGCACATATTGGAAAAACACGGTACGCGCTGCCGAATATATGCACCCGTTGGTGCGCATGTTGATTTGCTTGCCTACCTTGTTCGGCGACTACTTGAAAACGGTGCGAACAGCTCATTTGTTAATCAAATAGTCAATACCGATCTTTCAGCTCTGGAAGTGGCGCGTTGTCCAGTTGAAGAAACAAAGTCGTTTACCGACACTGAACATCCGGCTATAAAAAAACCTTTGGCGCTATTTGGCCCTGAGCGAACAAACTCCAAAGGATTTCGTATCAACGACCCCGCATCTGTTCAAGTATTGTTAGATGCACGCGAACCGTTTCGACAAACCACTTGGTCGGCGCAGCCTGTGCTGGGCGAAGAAAAAACTACTGCCACACTTAACTCGAAACAGCTAGTCAATCCTGCAAATCCAAACGATATTGTGGGAAGCGTAGTTGAAGCCACTGTCGATGATGTTAATGCCGCCATTAGTCACGCTAAATCGAACATGGATAACTGGGCAAATACACCGGTATCGCAGCGCAGCGCAACGCTTGTGCAAGCTGCCGATCTATACGAAGAAAATATAGCCGAACTGTGTGCCTTGGTTTGTCGTGAAGCAGGCAAACATTTAACCGATGGTATTGCCGAAGTTCGCGAAGCCGTTGACTTTCTGCGTTACTACGCTGTTGAAGCGAACAATGCTGGAGACGAAACCAATGCCAGAGGCCTTATTGCATGCATTAGTCCATGGAACTTTCCACTGGCTATTTTTTCAGGGCAATTAAGCGCCGCATTAGTTGCAGGCAACGCTGTAATCGCAAAACCTGCGCAACAAACGCCATTGATTGCAGCACGCGCAGTTGAGCTTCTTCATCAAGCCGGCATACCACGCTATGCACTGCAGCTACTGCCTGGGGATGGCGCGAGCATCGGCAACCACCTTGTCAGCAACCCAGCGGTAGACGGTGTTTGTTTTACTGGCTCAACCGGTGTTGCAAAACACATCGAGTCAACGCTTGCGCAACGCTCAATCAACGATGTTGAAAACGGTGCTGAACTTAACCCCATGCTAATCGCCGAAACTGGCGGTTTAAACGCAATGATCGCTGACACAACCGCATTAACCGAGCAGGTTGTCCGTGACGTGGTCATGTCAGCGTTTCAAAGCGCCGGGCAGCGTTGCTCAGCTCTGCGCATTCTTTATGTTCAGGAAGAAGCACTCGATCGCTTGTTAACAATGCTCAGCGGCGCTCTAGATACGCTAGGTGTGGCCGACCCTTGGCACCTGAGTACTGATATCGGCCCAGTCATTGATGCCGCTGCATTGAAAAAAATCCTCCAGTATATTGATGACAAAGAATCTAATGGTCAATTGATTAAAAAGAAATCCGTGCCAACTGAGGGTACATTTTGTCCGCCCGCTATTGTGCGCGTCGCCGGTATTCATGAGATGCATGAGGAAATATTTGGCCCCGTGCTCCACGTAGCCAGCTTTAAAGCCAGTGAGATCGATAAGGTAATTAATGACATTAATGCCAGTGGTTACGGGCTTACGTTTGGCCTGCACACACGCATAGATGATCGTGTGCAACACATCGTTGATCGAATACACGCTGGTAATATATACGTTAATCGAAATCAAATCGGTGCTGTTGTTGGTTCGCAACCGTTTGGTGGCGAAGGTTTATCAGGTACTGGCCCAAAGGCTGGCGGCCCGCACTATGTGCCCCGGTTTTTTAAGCCAAAGCAATCTTGTTTAAACACACAAGTGCTTGCCAACAATGCACCTGACACCGCCCATATAGACGATATTCAACAAGCACTGGATACGCTAATTGTTCCTCTAGAGAACGATAATAGTCGTCGAGAAACTTTGTTACCCGGACCGACCGGTGAAAGTAATCAACTTAGCGTTCATGCACGTGGTCGCGTTTTAGTCGTGGCAAACAATGCTCAAGCTTGTAAAACATTAAGTGTAAGCGCCCTATCCGCTGGCTGTGCTGTGCTCGCGATTTGCACTGAACCATTTAATACAAACGACATTAACAGTTACACTTCAATCAACAAGGATAGCTTTCACGTATTGCACGCACGTTTTAGTACCGAACACGCAAGCGCCCTGAACAACGTTGATGCGATAGCCTTTGCAGGAACCGCAAATAATGCGATAGACATCAGGCAACAGTTAGCGAATAGGGAAGGGCGCATAGTGCCGTTTATCACGCATGGCGATGACACAGAACGCTTTACTACTGAAAGGCATGTGTGTATTGATACGACGGCCGCTGGTGGGAACGCAAGTTTGTTAGCGTCGGCTGAATAACCATTTTTGATTGTTCGACCAACAACGCGCGGCAAACATTCACAACGGCAACTTTATAGCTTGAGCAAACCTCGGCCAGAAACCAAAGCCAGGGAAAGATTTTATAATTCGTTCTACAATTGAAAGTACAACGTCAATATATACGCTGCATAAGCGCATAATACTTACGCATGGATGCGAGGAAAATGATCAGAAAATAGCATCAAATACGCGAAAAAAAGGCGAAAAAAAGGCGAAAAATTTCGATTTATAAACGTGTTTTAGACGCACAAAATGCCTTTAAATTATCGATAAACACCGACTCCAAACACCCAATCGTCAATTTCTAATTCCGGCCAACCGCCCTCAACCACAAGCAAATGCCATAAATGCCTGGAATGTCGAATTAGCGGTTTTCGCCAATGCGACGAATTAGGCATCGTGGCTTTGGTGCGCGTCAGGCTTAAGCGCGATATTGTTAGACGTATAACGTAAGCCGTTTGGACCAGGAATCAACTAGTAAAAATGGGTATCGCCAGATTATGCGCAATGATAAATCCATGCCAACATAATAAAAGCGTGCCAAAAGAGAAGTGTGCCAACGTTATCGTCGACACACTGCACAGAGTTAGAGCGCGCCAAGTACGGCGTTAACGCTATCCTTGGCATCGCCAAATAACATACGCGTGTTTTCTTTAAAGAACAAAGGATTCTCTACACCTGCGTAGCCTGTGGCCATGCCGCGTTTGGATACGATGACTTGTTTTGCATTCCAAACTTCCAACACCGGCATACCAGCGATCGGACTGTTCGGATTATCCAATGCCGATGGATTTACAATGTCATTCGCACCGATAACAATCACGACATCAACATCGCCTAAGTCATCGTTTATTTCATCCATTTCGAGCACAAGGTCGTAGGGCACATTTGCCTCAGCAAGTAAAACATTCATATGACCGGGCATGCGCCCTGCCACTGGATGAATGGCAAATTTCACATCAACGCCTGCTTTACGTAGCTGGGTGGTTAATTCTGATACTGGATGCTGTGCGTGCGCGACGGCCATGCCGTAGCCTGGAACGATAACTACTGATTCTGCATCCTTACATAATTGCGCCACTTCATCAGCGCTAATTGGGACGGCCTCTCCCTGCTCTTCATCTTCATCGGCACCGGCTGACGTCGGTGCATTACCAAAACCACCCATGATCACGCTGAGAAACTTACGGTTCATTGCGCGGCACATGATGTAACTCAAGATTGCGCCACTACTACCCACCAATGCACCCACAACAATCAATAAATCGTTTGATAGCATGAATCCTGTTGCAGCTGCCGCCCAACCCGAATAACTGTTCAGCATTGATATAACGACGGGCATATCCGCACCGCCTATCGCCATGACCATGTGCACGCCAAACGCAAAGGCCAATAAGGTCATAAGCACAAGTATGGCAGCACCCGCTCCTTTGCCTGCACCCAAGAAGATAAACATCAGGATTAAGCACACAACACCGATGCCGATGTTTAAAAGATGTCGGTGAGGAAGCATTAATGGCTTGCTACCGATCTTGCCGTTGAGTTTGCCAAATGCAACAACAGACCCGGTGAACGTTAGCGCACCAATAAGAATGCCTAAGTAAATTTCAACGTTGTGAATAGTGCCGGCCGCACCTTCTAAATGCGAATCGGGATCGAGATAACTTGCAAAACCAACCAGCACCGCAGCCAAACCGACAAAGCTGTGCAATATAGCAACCAACTCTGGCATTTGCGTCATTTGCACACGCGCAGCCAAGTACGCGCCAATGCCTCCGCCGATAACCATCATCACAATCAACCAGCCATAGCTGGTCACGTTGGGACTGAGTATTGTCGCCAAAACAGCGATAGCCATACCGGCTATGCCAAACACGTTGCCTCGACGAG
This sequence comes from uncultured Granulosicoccaceae bacterium, assembly GCA_938035945.1. Classification (GTDB taxonomy): domain Bacteria; phylum Pseudomonadota; class Gammaproteobacteria; order Granulosicoccales; family Granulosicoccaceae; genus Granulosicoccus. The sequence continues at coordinate 7,446 of CALHOU010000135.1, read as the reverse complement.
CGGTTTCCTGTTTGCTTAATCCAGCCAAGCTCAGAATAAATAAAATGGCGGCGATAATGTAAGCCGCAGTAACCATACCTTGATTCATTACTTTATTTCCTGAACATCTTCAGCATGCGCTGAGTAACTAAAAAACCACCGGCAATGTTGATGCTGGCAATTAGCACGGCAATAGCCGCAAGAAAAGCAACAAGACCCGAGCCTGAGGATATCTGCAGTACAGCACCCACGACAATAATGCCGCTAATAGCATTGGTCACGCTCATGAGTGGCGTATGCAATGAGGGCGTAACACTCCAAATGACTTGATAGCCAATAAAACACGCTAATACGAAAACCGTAAGGTGACTCATAAAATCTGCCGGTGCGACGCGACCGATTGCAAGCAGCACGAGCACGCCAATACCTGCGCCAACTAAGGTTTTCAATCCAGAGGGTTTAGCCTCTTCTGCGGCTGCGGCCAAATCGGCTGCGGAGACTACCGGTGCCGCCGTGGGTGTTGGTGCAGCAGAGAGTTTCGGCGCTGGAGGTGGCCACGTAACCTCACCTTTATTAATCACGGTGGCACCACGGATAACTTCGTCATCCATGTTCACGTTTATAACGCCATCCTTTTCGGGCGTTAGGTCAGTGATGAGGTGACGCAGGTTCGTACCGTAGAGTTGACTTGATTGCGCCGCCAATCGGCTTGGCAAGTCGGTATAACCAATCAACGTAACATCACCGTGTTTAATCACTTCATTGGCTTTGGTCAACTTGCAGTTACCGCCCTGTTCTGCCGCTAAGTCAACAACAACACTGCCTGGCTTCATAGACTCAACCATATCGGTTGTAATGAGCTCCGGTGCCGGCTTTCCGGGAATCAAGGCAGTTGTGATAATGATATCGACATCTTTGGCCTGTTCACGGAATAAAGCCATCTCTGCATCGATAAACGCTTTACTCATCACTTTGGCGTAACCACCCTCGCCGGCAGCATCGTCATCTTCTTCAAAGTCGAGTTCTAAAAATTCAGCGCCCATACTTTCAACTTGTTCTTTCACTTCTGGTCGGGTATCGAATGCCCGCACAATCGCGCCCATGCCTTTAGCTGCACCGATCGCCGCAAGCCCCGCTACACCTGCGCCAATCACCATGACTTTAGCCGGTGGCACTTTGCCGGCGGCAGTTACTTGCCCGGTAAAAAATCGACCAAAATGATTTGCCGCTTCAACCACGGCTCGGTAACCGGCGATGTTGGCCATTGAGCTCAAGGCATCGAGTTTTTGTGCACGAGAAATTCGTGGAACAGAATCGAGCGCCAACACAGTCAGGTCGCGTTTGGCAAGTTTACTCATCAGGTCTTCATTCTGGGCAGGCCAGATAAAACTTGCGAGCGTCGAGCCAGGCTTTAGCAGTTCCACTTCATCGCCCAAACCAGGGTGTTCGCCGGGTGCTCGGACTTTTAGAATCATGTCGGATTGCTGATACAAAGATTTTGTGTCTGACACCACTTCGACGCCAGCCTCCGTGTATGCCTGATCGGAAATACTCGCCGCCAATCCGGCACCGGCTTCCACACGCAATGTGTGCCCAAGCTTTTGAATGTGTTTAGCCGTTTCCGGGGTTAAAGCGACACGACGTTCGCCGTCATGGCTTTCCTTTGGAACACCAATATCCACTGACGATACTCCTAAGTTCAAGATGATAAGTGGTTCCAGATTGAGCAGTTGTTGCTCGAAGCACCACAGCAATAACAGTAATTGTACGTTAGACGCGCAAATTAGCGTAGTAATTCTGCCTCACTTATGTTGTGTATTAGTTGCAGAAATACAACGCATAGCCTTTGTTAATCAATTGTTGACAATTTGATCGGCGCACGAGTTTAAGGCTTGTGAAACAATCCCGATAACGGTAACAAGTATTGTGCTGATGTATTGCAGCATTTTCACTGACGAATGCTTGAATAAAGCATCGCCGACTATGTACACTTTGCACTATCCCAACCAACCAATTTGGAGATCTAAATGATCTGGTTAATTTCACTGTTTTTGATTGCACTTTTCGCTTGGTTATTGCTCAACGGCATCAATGAGAAACAGTGGGTCGACGCCCACATGCATGATGAGAACGTTGCTAGCGATAAAGGTCTATTCGCAAGCTTTACCGCTCTTGGCGAAGGCGACAACGAAGACAAAGTTGGTAATGTTGTCAACAATATCAAAAAGAAGTCCGCTGATGCGAGCAGCGCTTTAGGCGAGAAAATCAGCGATGCGCGTCAGTCTGACACGGCTGAGAAAATGCGCGAGAAAACCAGCGGTATTCGCGAGCGGGTTTCTAACGAAGTTAAAAACGAAGACGGCATGCTCAACAAGATTAAGAACAACGTGGCTACAGGCGTTGATAAAATGGGTAAGAAGGTTGACGAAAAGATTGTTAATCGTAATAAGTAACCGCAACCCCAAGTCAACAAAAGGGCCGGCTGATTTCGTATCACCGGCCCTTTTTTATTTCATCCCCAAAGTGCAGCCGGCGCTGGCGACATAATCGCACCGTTAAAGGCGATCGGTGGGTCCCTATCTTCGGCCAGTAGCAAAGGCCCATCCAGATCAACCACTTGCGCACCTTGTGCCACTAGCACCGCTGGCGCCATCGCTAAAGATGTGCTGACCATACAACCAACCATGATTTTAAAGCCAGCCGCTTCAGCTGCAGCCTTTAAAGCCAGCCCCTCTGTTAGCCCACCGGTTTTATCCAGCTTGATATTGATAAAATCATACTTGCCATGTAGATGCTCCAGAGACTTAACACCGTGACAAGACTCATCGGCACAAATTGGCAAGCTACGCTCTATTCCTTTAAGCGCGTCATCGTCGCCAGCCGGCAAAGGTTGTTCAACAAGTGCAACGCCCAGCTCCAACATAACTGGCGCCAATTCTAAATACCCGTCGACACTCCAACCCTCGTTTGCATCAACAACTAATCGGCTCGATGGGGCACCTTCACGAACAGCCCGCAAGCGTTCAATATCCCCTTCACCACCGAGTTTTATTTTTAACACCGGCATCTCACTGTGTTTTGCCGCTGCCTCGCGCATTGAATCCGGCTCGCCAAGCGACAAGGTGTAGCAGCTCGTCACCGGACCCGGCTCACTAAGACCTGCAAGCTTCCAAACTGATGTGTTTGATTGTTTCGCTTCTAAGTCCCACATCGCACAATCCAATGCATTACGCGCGGTTCCTGCTGGCAGGGCTGTTTGCAGTTCTTGTCGGTTCATGCCGTCTTCAATAGCGCCACGCACTGATTCGATTTGCACATTAACTGACTCCATACTCTCGCCATAGCGTGCATACGGAACGCATTCGCCGAAGCCTGCATAGCCATCTTGCGCAAGCTTGACGGTAATCACCTTTGCTTCGGTGCGAGACCCACGCGAGATGGTAAACACCTGCGCGAGTTGAAACGCATCATTGCTGACGCTGAGCCTCATGATAATGCCTGGGCTAAACGATCGGCACTGTCTCGAAAAGGATCAACGGTTGGTAATCCCATTTTTGCTTCAATATCGGCTAACAAGGTTTTCGCTTCGTCTGCAGACAAAGCCGCCGTGTTAATCGAAATACCGACCACTTTACAATCTGGGTTTACGATGTGTGCAAGACTCAAGGCCGTATCGCGAAGCTGTTCGAGCGTTGGCAATGTGTAGTTTGGTAATCCGCGCATGTGTTCTCTGGTTGGTTCGTGGCATAAAATAAGCGCATCTGGCGCACCGCCATGAATCAAGGCCAAGGTCACGCCAGAATAACTGGCATGGAACAAACTGCCCTGCCCTTCAATTAAATCCCAGTGGTTAGGATCGTTAGCATCGGGTGTTAACCACTCAACGGAACCTGCCATAAAGTCAGCGACCACAGCATCCAATGGAACACCGTTTCCAGTAATAAGAATTCCGGTTTGACCAGTTGCGCGAAAGGTTGATAGTTTTCCTATCTTCTTAAGCGACTGCTCCAACGCTAAGGCTGTGTACATCTTGCCCACCGAGCAATCTGTACCCACCGCCAAGCATCGCTTACCTTTGCGCCTAACACCGTTTGCTATCGGGTACTCATGCTGCGGTACGCGAACATCGATAAGCGACTGGCCGGTTTTTTCTGCCAGGTTTACTAGTCGCGGCTCATCAATAAGTAAGTTATGCAAGCCAGAGGCGATATCCATGCCGGCATTTAAGGCGTCTTCGAAAACAGATATCCACGATTCGCTGATAACACCGCCACGGTTAGCCACACCGACAACCAGGGTTTTCGCACCACGTTCAACCGCTTGTGCAATGGTGAGGTCATCAATTCCCATATCGGCATTGCAGCCTGGCTGACGAAATTGACCAACACAGTGCTCAGGGCGCCAATCTTTAATGCCTTGCGCAACTTTCGCCGCCAGTGGGTCGACAGCGTCGCCCAAGAACAGCAGGTATGGGGTTTTTAATAGCATGTGCGAAAACTCTGTAATTATTGATTCGAAATTGTGGGCAGTATGCTGCCACATTTGGCAAACTTACGCCTTGCCTGAAACGGCCTGATTGATGGGCAAATCGCATAAGCAGCAACATTAGAATGAACCAATTTTATACCAACAGGATTCCACTAAACATTGCCGCCTTTGCCCCATTTGTATATCGTACGAAGTTCACGATTTTTTCTTGTAAATCCCAATCTGGAGCCGTTTGTGACGCATACCCGAATCCGTAAATTCAACACCTCGGATACTTACCCGGAACAAAACCTCGACAACGACCTATGTCAAGCGGTGGTGACTCATGGCGGCAAAACTGTTTACCTACGTGGTCAATGTCCACAGAACTTAGACGATGCGAAAAACATCGATAGCCATGACCCCGTAGAACAAACGCATAAAGTAATGCAGAACATCAAACAGTTGATCGAAGAAGCCGGTGGCAACATGAGCCACTTGGTGAAAGTGGTTGTATACATAACCGATGTGCGTCATCGCGAAGCGGTGTACCGCACCATGGGCGAATATATAAAAGACGTATATCCAGTTTCCACCGGACTGGTTGTGCAAGCACTCGCTCGACCGGAATGGCTTGTTGAAATCGACGGCACCGCCGTTATCCCGGACTGATCAATGACTTTCTCATTAGTTGCGCGTTGCGCAAACACGGGCATGTTTGGCTTAGCGATATCATCTTCCTCCCCAGCTGTAGCAGCACGCTGCTCTTTTGCACGCGCAAGTGTCGGTGCCGTTGCTACACAAAACATCACCGATCCAAGTTTGGGTCCTATGGCTTTGGATTTTATGCAAAGTGGTTTAAACGCCGAACAAGCGATTCAACGTATTCAACATGAAGCCGAATTTTTAGAATACCGACAAGTGTTAGCTGTGGATACTAATGGGTTAACGGCGATTCATTCAGGTGAAAATTCCTTAGGTATTTGGACCGATGCTAAAGCGAACAATGTAGCCTCCGGCGGTAATTTGCTGGCAAACGATACCGTACCGCAGCGCATTGTCGATGCGTATCTGGATGCCACTGGGCACATTGGCGATCGTCTTATCGCGGCCATGCACGCAGGATTAAGCGCAGGCGGCGAAGCTGGACCGATTCATTCAGCTGGTATGAAAATCGTTGATAAAGTCGCCTGGCCGGTTGCGGATTTGCGTTGCGACTGGACAACCGATTGCCCAATCGAAAACATTGCTACCGCTTGGGACATTTACAAACCACAACTCGATGCCTACTTGCAACGCGCGTCAGACCCGCGTGAAGCCCCTTCCTACGGTGTACCTGGCGATCAATAAACATGGAAAAGATAGATACCTTAGTCGTTGGTGCTGGACAAGCCGGTGTGGCCATGAGCGAACACCTGACCAATCAAGGTGTGCCGCACCTTGTGTTGGAACGCTTCCGAATAGCTGAGCGCTGGCGCACGGCACGTTGGGATTCGCTGGTGGCCAATGGCCCTGCCTGGCATGACCGTTTTCCGAACATGGAGTTTAAAGACTTAAACCCAAATGCGTTCGCCGATAAAGAAGCGGTCGCCGAATACTTTGTCGACTATGCCAAAAAATTCGATGCGCCTATTCGCTGCGGTGTGGATGTTGAATTAGTTGAGAAAAACGTAGGCCGATCGGGCTTTCAAGTCACCACATCAGATGGCGTTATTGAAGCTAACCGCGTTGTCGCCGCGACGGGTCCATTTCAAACGCCTTTGATACCGCCGATTGTTCCAAGCGATGCTGCTGTTATGCAAATGCATTCGCACGACTATAAGAACCCAGAGCAGTTGGCAGACGGTGCGGTACTTGTTGTCGGTTCCGGTTCTTCCGGTACGCAAATCGCTGATGAACTTCAACGTGCCGGTAGACAAGTGTATTTATCTGTCGGCCCACACGATCGACCTCCACGGGCCTATCGCGGACACGACTTTGTTTGGTGGTTAGGTGTGTTAGGTAAATGGGAAATGCAAGTGATGGACCCAGGCACGCAACACGTTACTATTTCAGTTAGCGGTGCACATGGCGGTAAAACCATAGACTTTAAACGTCTTGCCAACGAAGGTATGACCTTGGTCGGTATGACTGCACATTATAAAGATGGCGTTTTAAGCTTTGCTTCTGATTTAGCTGAGAACATTGCCAATGGGGACGCAAATTATTTATCGGTGCTTGATGAAGCTGATGCCTATGTTGAACGTACCGGCATTGATTTACCAGAAGACCCAGAAGCTCGACGTGTGGAACCTGAACCTGATTGCGTTAGTCATCCTTTATCTGAACTCCATCTGGCTGATAACAACGTCAATACGATTATTTGGGCGACGGGTTTTTCTGCAGACTACAGTTGGATGAAAGTGGACGCGTTTGATGAATCAGGTAAACCACAACACCAACGCGGCATATCAACAGAACCCGGCATATACTTTTTGGGCCTGCCTTGGCAATCGAGCCGCGGTTCTTCGTTTATTTGGGGAGTTTGGCATGACGCGAAACTGTTAGCTGATCATATTACGATTCACCGGCAATATATGGCGCATCATGATGCTTCGCGCTAATCGCTTCTGACCCATCCGATACTCAACAAGTATCGGCTACCCTTGATTACTTTCTCTCATCGCGTTACAAGGTTTTTAAGTATTCGATAACGGCGTCTCGTTGTGCACCGGTTAAGGCATCGCCAAATTGATGTCCAGTGTTTGCATAGCCTTCGCGACGTGTGTCGTATACCCATTGCTTATCAATGGGCAGTTGTTGCAATTCAGCATCAGCATCGATCGAGTTAAAATTCCAACCTAAATTTTTTTGATCATAGTCCGATTGCTTTAGCTTGCTAACGTTTAGATGGTGCCACAGTAACGGGCGTTTACTACTATCGAGTACAGCGCGAATGGTTGGCACGCTGCCGTTATGAAGAAAAGGCGCGGTCGCCCAAATGCCATCTAATGGGGGTGG
>CALHOU010000134.1 GCA_938035945.1 uncultured Granulosicoccaceae bacterium | reverse complement strand
TGTCGCTACCTCTATTCAAATGCTCGCATAATCGCAATAACTGCAGGACCAATGGCAACCGCGAAAAACGATGGAAAAATACACAGAACCAGTGGAAATATTAGCTTAGTAGACACTTTCGCTGCTTTTTCTTCGGCTCGTTGCATACGCTTATCCCGAAACTCTTCAGAGTACACCCTTAGTGTATCTGCGATGCTAGTACCAAATTTGACGCTCTGAGAAATCATGGACACAAATCCAGATATTTCCTCAACACCTGTGCGTGTGGTTAACCCTTTTAGAGCCGTGGTTCTTTCAACACCAGACTGAATGTCGGAGTTAACTTGTGCAAGTTCTGCACTAAGCACTGGATATATTGTAGTTGTCTCTTTAGCAACCCGCTGAATGGCAGCATTAAGGCCTAAACCAGCTTCCGTACACGCAACCATCAAGTCCAGCACATCCGGAAACGCATTCATTACTTCCGTTTGACGTTTTTCAATAACATTGTCTAACCAATAACTTGGTAAGATTAATCCGGCCGCAGCGCCGCCCAGTAGGGAGTACAAGGTGTTCTCGGTGTTGGTATTAAAAAATACAAAAGCGATACCACCAGCACTAATGGCAAGCACGACAGCCAATAAAACTTTTATCGCGTAAAAAGCGGTGGTCACCTCAGCGCCACGAAAACCTGCATGCATCAAACGCTTGTTCGTTGTAGACAGTTCTTTTTCGCGATTAGGGACGATCAAGCCCTTAATGGGCGCCACAGACCTATCTATTTTTGCAGCTGTTTTGTTTTTTGGTTGACTGGCATCATCAGAATCTATCGAGGCAGATTCTTGTATGCGTCGTCGTACAGGGCTAACTGCTCGACCTAGTAAATAGAGAATACTGATCGCAAGCACCGCAAATGTGACACCCACTGCTAGAACGAAAAGCAATCTGGAGTCACCCGTTATAAATTTTAGTGACTCAATACTCTGTGCTATGACTGTCAAAATATCGTTCATATCAATATTTAAACCTTATAATTTTTCTTATCCAGAAATTTCCGATAATAACCAACACAAATGCACCACCTACAATGAATACGCCTAGTGGATCTTTTGTCATCAACCCTAGATAAGAAGGTGTGGATATTGAAATAACGAGTGCCAAAACAAACGGTAGTAAGGTAAGCACCCATGCAGACATTCGGCCCTCCGCAGAAAGCGTCCTGACCTTTCGGTTGAGCTTGAATCGCCCCCGAATTACTGACGATATTTTCATCAAGATTTCAGCCAACTTGCCTCCACTTTCTTGTTGTATTAACACAGCAGTTATAAGCGTGTTTAAACTGATACTTGGCACCCGAGACAGCATTGCCATAAATGCTGTTTTTATTGGCATACCATAATTTATATCAACAAAGGTGGTCGTGAACTCACCACCGATGGGATCGTGCATTTCATCGCCAACCATTTTTAATGTTTCGTTAAACGGATGCCCTGCTTGTAAGGCGCGGGCCATCATATCCAGAGCTTCAGGTAACTGCTCCTCAAACGTGGCCAATCGTTTTCCACGTTTATAGCTAACATAGTAAAATGGAATCACCAACAACGGAAGCGCAAAAACCAAGGCAATCCAGATATTTTCTAAAAACAAAAAGGCAAGGACAAACCCAATCGCAAACAACGTAATGGCGTATAGAATAATCACATATGCAGCGGTTTTAATACCCGCTTGCATAACACTCAATCTAAAATTTCTGACACCAGGAAAATGGTTAAAAAACTTTTCCGCCGGCGACATGCCGCCCAAATACCGATCTCTTAAAATAGAAGCAGAGCCTTCGTCTACCGAATCAAGGACTCTGTTTAAACGTTGGCGCATCCGTCTGTTTGCCTGAGCCTCTGAACCAACCGTAGGCACAATGACAGATGTAATTAACAACACCACAGCTATAAAAACCATGGCTATGAAAATTCGATAATCGCCTCCTAATCCACTTAACATCTTCTAATTACTCTTTATCGCAGTTTGTTTTTAAGCAAACTCCTCGTCGGGTTTAAATAGCTCTATATCAACGTCATATCCACGTTCCTTCATTCGATCAGTAAATTGAGGAACCAATCCAGTCGAGATAAAACGGCCGTGCACAACACCCTCTGCATCAACACCAGAGCGTTTAAACGCAAAAATCTCACTAAGGGTAATAATGTCGCCTTCCATTCCCTGAATTTCCTGGACGCTGGTGACACGCCGTTTACCATCTTCCATGCGTTCCAATTGCACAACGACATCGATGGCCGAAGCTATTTGACTACGAATTGCATGCATAGGTAGCGTGAGTCCTGACATGCTCACCATGTTCTCAATACGCCCTAATGAATCACGAGGGTTGTTGGCATGCACCGTGGCCAGTGAGCCATCATGACCCGTGTTCATTGCCTGCAACATATCCAGTGCCTCACCACCACGGACCTCACCAATTATGATTCGATCTGGTCTCATTCGAAGGGAGTTCTTTACAAGATCACGCTGATTAACCTCCCCTTGTGCCTCTATATTTGCCGGGCGAGTTTCAAGACGCACAACATGCGGTTGTTGCATTTGTAATTCCGCAGAATCTTCGATGGTAACTACACGTTCTTTGTGCGATATAAAGCTTGACAGTATATTCAGCATGGTTGTTTTACCGCTACCGGTACCACCTGAGACCAGCACATTTAATCTTGCACGAACAACCCCACTTAACACTTCGGCAATTTGCTGAGAGACGCTATCGTTCTCGATCAGTTCATCTATTCCAAGGCGTTCGACAGTGAAGCGTCTGATAGACATGGACGGCCCATCAATGGCCAGTGGAGGAATAATGGCATTAACTCGTGAGCCATCTTTTAAGCGGGCGTCAACCATGGGTGACGACTCATCGATACGTCGACCCACGTTCGAAACGATTCGATCAATAATATGCAAAAGATGTGTATCGTCTTTGAACGTTATCTCTGTCTTTTCCAACACTCCAGAGCGCTCAACAAATACTGATTGAGAACCATTAACCAGGATATCAGCTACAGACTTGTCCGCCAGTAGCGGTTCTAAAGGCCCTAAGCCAAGAATTTCATCTTCTACACCCTTTACAATCCGGGTGCGAGCGGCAGCCGGTAGAGGAATCGACTCTTCATCGATAATGCGCTGTGTCACCTCGCGTATTTGAGTTCTAGCTGCACGCTCTGGCATATTCACAAGTTGCGACATATCGACAGCGTTCATCAGTTTTTCATGAACACGATGAAGCCATTCTTTCTCGAGACGTTCAGCCTCCATGTTTCTCGCAAGTACAGGCTGAGCCGTAACTTTTGGTTGCTTTTCTGCAACGCTCTCCGCCGCACCGCCTAAGTCGATGTCAGCTGTTTTATTTTTATTTTTCTTGAGAAACATGACATACCTCCATCAATAAATTGTCAAAAACAAATTTTGAACTCTTCGTAACACTACGATTCAATTGGCCAGACCTCATTAGCTAGGCTGGTCAATTGCTTTGAAATTGTTGACCGGGGCCATTTGATCGACACGGGGATACCATTATTGACTGCGAACGACATACGCTTATGATCGTTTGGTATTTTCAAGATATCAGTTTCCTCAAATGTGTCACTTATGTCCCTTAAACTAACATCGCCCTTTTTCTCAAACCGATTAACGAGAATTTTTATCCGATTAGATGCCACACCAAGCGACCGAACCAAACTCATCAGGTATCTAGCATCGCGCACATGGGGCACTGATTGCTGCGTAACAATTATCACTTTGTCTGCCGCCTCGAACGCAGCCGTTACAACATCATCAATATTGCGTGGTACATCAACAATTACATGGTCATGACTCATGGCAAGCATGGAAAGCATGGTTTCAACGCTGGTAGCGCTGGCACTGTTAGGTAAACGTACTTCCTTGGGCTGACTGGACAAAATGTTTACACCCGATCCATGCCGCTCCATCAAATTGGAAAGGGCGACAGGGTCGAGCGCATCGGACGTTTGCAGGGCTTGCATCAAGTTGTCACGTGACGGCAAATCAAAATACAACGGTAACGTGCCGAACTGCAAATCCAAATCTACGACGGCAACCGATTCATTCTTGGACCTATTCGCAATAATTGCGGACAGACTCGAAACCATGGAGGAAGCACCCGCCCCACCTTTTCCATTAACGACGACGGTTAAGGTTCCAAGGTTTTGTCGACTAGCAACTTGCGCGGCGACGCCCATTTGCATGACCGACGCGATTAGCTCATCCTCAGAAATCGGACTCATGAAATAGTCGCGCGCACCTGCCTGCATAGCTTTGCGCATGAGCTCAGGCTTATCACTTGGACCAATTACAACCAGCGCGGTTGACGACAATCCTGATAAGGCGGCCGAGAAAAACGCTAAGTCGGATTCTCCATTGGGCCCTAAATCAAGAATGACAACATCAGGCATTGTTGAACTATCAGTGAAAGGGTTAACTGACTTTTCGCTTAACAACTTTCGGGTTAGGGCAACTCCTTGAGCATCA
>CALHOU010000133.1 GCA_938035945.1 uncultured Granulosicoccaceae bacterium | reverse complement strand
GTACCGTAGGCTCTATAGTGCAATTGCTTCTACTTTGTGAAATCTTATGTTTCTGGTGTCTAGGTTTTAACGCAAGCCATTGTTCTTAGTGCGCTGCACATGCCATTGGTACTAACCGAACTCTACATTGCCAACTGTTTTGCGAACTGGTTTGAGAGCTGGTTGTTGTGGTACGGTTTTTCCCCATTTTACTTTTGGCGCAATGCATGTTTTATCGATCAGATGTAAATGCTTGTTAACAACATTCTGAATCTCGTCGAGTAAGTTATCCCCTATGCTAGCCAGATTGTTTAACCCAAGTTGCTTGAACTTGGTGTTCTCTAGTTCATAGCTGTGTTTTTCTGCTTCATCACGAGGATTTGGAATGTGACTAATTTCAATGTCAATTAACTTTGCCACATGACTAGCTACCGATTTAACGGTACGGACTTCGGCGATTTGATGGATAACTTCTACATCATTGCAGGGTGTGGTATTAGCATTAACGGCTGCTTCAATGCACCGCACCGTGTCCTGGATATGAATGAACGCGCGTGTTTGCTCGCCTTTGCCATAAACCGTAATCGGCATATTCGATTGCGCTTGTACAACGAAACGATTTAGTACTGTGCCATAGATTTCATCGTAGTCGAACCTGTTTGATAGCTCACAAGCTAGCTTGGTTTCGCGTGTTTGTGTGCCCCATACTATGCCTTGGTATAGGTCGGTGATATTTAAGTTGTAATTCTGTGCGTAGAAATTTAATAGTGAAGTGAGCTGTGACTTCGACAAATGATAGATGGATGTTGGATTTAGGGGTATTTGTGCGCTAACACTGTACGGCTTGTTATTTTTATCAATACTTGAAAATTCGGTCTTGCCTTCAGGTATTTCATAGGCACGCTCTTCGTACCCGTAAACACCGATTGAGCCTAAATGCACAAGTTTAATCTGTCTGTTGTGGGCCGTGATGGCGCTTAGTACATTGTTGGTGGTAAGTACATTATTATGCAGTGTGTAGTTGCCGGCCTCAACTGACATCATTGAATAGGGTGCTGAACGTTGCGCTGCCAAATGCACAATACACGTTGGGTCAAAACGTTTTATTGTTTCCAGTAGCAGCGTGTAGTCGTTAGCAATATCCAGCTGTGTAAACTGAATTTTCTTGCCAGTTAGGGTATGCCACTTTTTAATGCGGTCATGGATTGAGTGAATAGGGGTTAATGATTCATATCGCAAAGCGGTGGAGATTGAGCGCCTGGATAAGTTATCAATGATTAGGATATCGTGGCCCGCACTTGATAGGTGCAGTGCTGTTGGCCATCCGCAAAACCCGTCGCCACCTGTAACGATAATTTTCATGCTACTAGAATACTTTTACTTGTATTGTTAGAAGCCTAGCATGCAATATGAGAATGACACGCGCAGTTGGTGTGGTAATAAATGACACTAATGGAAGGAAACTTACACGTATAACTTGTGCGTTCGCAAGTTATACAACTGTTAATGAACAAGATTGCAGTGTGCTGCGTGATCAGCGTTATGTGTTTCGGCCGAACAGGCGTCCAGTTTTAACGAGCTGAGCCAGCAATAGCCATGGTTCAATTAAGTAACGGTGTCCGTAACGTCGTGGGTGTGTTACTAATCGCCATGCCGCTTCCAATCCGAAAGGTCCGCACCAGCGTGGGCTAATTTTCATTTCACCGGCCATGTATTCCAGACATGCTCCCACGACAACAATGCAACGGTTTCCGAGTGCTACACGATTTTCTAACATCCATCGTTCCTGTCGTCCCATACCCATGCCAACCAGAATGATGTGTGGATCGAACTCGGCTATTTCATTTAATACTGCCTGATTATCCGCACTTGTTTGATTAACATCGAAAAAACCGTTTCGACCTGCCATATTGGCATTAGGTGCTGCCTTAGTGAGTGCGTCGAGAGCGCGAGCATTTACGTCTGTGCTAGAACCAAGGCAGAAAATTCGCCATCCTTTATTTGATGCCTCCCGTACGTAGTTTGGTAACCAATCGTGAACACCGTTTCTGTGTTCCATTTTCGTATGCCGAAGGCCGTGTAGCCAAGCGATATAAACGATGGGAAAACCATCGATGTGGATCATACTTTGTGGCAGCTCATGAAGTTTCCGAAACGCTTCATCGGTAGTCGCAACATACAGCCCATGAAGATTTTGGCTTGCAATAATCAGTTGTTCATCTTGTTCGATAGCTAGCTCTGTAATATCGAAGATGTCTTGTTCAGTAGTGGGTGCAATTCGAAATCCGAAAATGCGGCCAGTACGTTGTGCAATCCAGTCAACTACGTTTATTTTGTTTGGGCTAACTGACATAGGTATGGTTTGTAGGTACGACGGTGAGGGTTGCGATTTAGCTTAACACTATCGGCGTCGATTGCAGAGGTCAACAATGCACAAGTAAGATACCTAAAATTTTGCAAATAGCCGTGACCGCGCTCACATTGGGTATTACTACCGGCTTTGCTCTGTGTGTGAGGTGTACATCCAATATGCTAAACCCAGGCCCATAGCAACGGCCACCATCGCGTGCTGAATTTCTGCTGACATAAACGTAAGTAAAAAACCGGTGACCAATGGACCCGCTGATGCGCCAATGTCTCGCCAAGACTGCATTCGTGCAAGCGGAGCTAAAGCATCTATATCTTGTTCGAGTGATTGAGCAATAACGGCCGGGCCTAATGACGCTAGCGCTCCGCGAAACACGAGCATGACCAAAGCGCCTGCAACGGTTAAACCCATCGCTACAGCTACAAACCCAAGCATGGTCATAATGGCCGCTGCGATGAAAACACGTTTGGCACCAAACTTATCGGCAACCCAGCCAAACACGGGTGCAGCGATCGCCTCGCCAAAGTGTCGCATCGCAAGCAAAGCACCCCCAGCTAATACCGCCTCTTCTAAAGGCGCATTGCGAGCAAAGATTAGCGTAATCGACACAGCGAAAACACCATCAACGCCATAGCCTTGAAGAAAATAAAGTAGATCAATCGGTGCTGGTTTCGCAAATGAAGTTGGTTTCGCTTTTTTTACTTTGGCTTTAACATGCCGCGGCAGGGTGAAAGCCAAAGGGATAGCCAGTGCAGATGGTATCGCAATTATCAAGAACACATTGTTGGGCCC
>CALHOU010000132.1 GCA_938035945.1 uncultured Granulosicoccaceae bacterium | reverse complement strand
AACGGTGCTTTCGCTACCACCGTATCGCATGATTCACATAACCTAACACTATTTGGTGGAAATGAATCCGATTTGGCGCTAGCCGCCAATACCGTTGCTGGTATGCAAGGGGGCTTGGCCGTGGTTTCAAATGGTGAGGTGTTAGCAACGCTTGCATTGCCCATCGCAGGCCTGGTCAGTGAACAGCCCATCTCTGAATTGGCCTCACAATTTAGCCAAATTAAAGCGGCGATGGATGAAATAGTAACCTGGCAGCCACCTTATTTAGTATTTAAAGCGTGCTTTGGCGCTTCACTAGTGTGCAACCCAGGCCCACGTCTTAGTGATCTGGGAATTGTTGATACTGGGCTAAAGCATATTCAAAGCAGCCCTGTGATTTTAAATTAATTATTGCACTCACCGGCAACGTGGCGCGAGATGCTCATGTAGTCATACGATAAATGTTGGTAGCAACTGACAGGGATCAGAACAATATGGTTTGTAAATATTTTTCTAGCGAAATATTTAAAATGTTGTTGTCTCCAGGCAGGGGGGCAGTAAGTAGAATTTTAAGAATGTTCGCCTACTTAATTTCCCACAATGACCTTGCGGGACTCTGCAATTCAAAGAACTGAAACAAGCGAATTTTGACAAACTTAAAATAGCTGCATGTTCGGACGCCATTTTTACTCCTCAAATTTGTGATCAGATTCAGTTTCAATTCAGGTTCCACCCACTTTTTTATCTAATTGGGTAAGGGAATATCCCATCAGGAGATGAAAACTCTCCACCGATACGTTAAATCAAACCATATGCGCAAACAAATCAATACGGTGCACCAAAATATCTATTGATCACGCACTCAGCTCATAATAGTATGATTTGACGAACACTAGCAGCTTCGTCCGTAAATCATAGGAGAGAGGAATATGAATCAACGCCGTAAAGAAACTGTCAGGCCGAATAGCGGGGTGTTTAGGAGAAGAAGGGTGTATGTTGCTTCTGCGCTTATAACCATTGCATTGGCAACCACTTCATCGGCACATGAAAGTGATAACGATGGTCACGTCGCTCCTAACACTAACTATGGATTCGAGCCAATCGGCAGAGACATTCTAGAAGGTATTACTGACGGCAAGTACACCGACGTATGGTCCCAAAATGGCTTTGCTTATGTCGGCACGTTCCAGGAGCCGGACTGCTCGACATCAGGCGTTTTCGTGGTCGACATTGCTGCGGCCATTGCCAATTATCCTGACACGTCTGGCGCAACCGTAGCGGAGATAAAATCACCGCCGGATACAAGAATAAACGATGTAAAGACCATAACCATCGGTGATACGGATGTGTTGATTACCACCGAAGAACCGTGCGGCGCCGGCATTGTTG
Organism: uncultured Granulosicoccaceae bacterium; assembly: GCA_938035945.1. Lineage (GTDB taxonomy): Bacteria > Pseudomonadota > Gammaproteobacteria > Granulosicoccales > Granulosicoccaceae > Granulosicoccus. Next base: position 7,941 of record CALHOU010000132.1, on the reverse strand, counting down.
GTGGCGGAGTTTCTGACTTCAACATCAACAAAGCTTGTCCATTGTCAGCTGGCAAAGGGACCGGAGACTGCAACCGGGCTAATACCAACGGCAACAAGGATGAAATCGGCAAGCGCGGTCCAGGCGCCCCTTTACAGCATGGCAGAGGGGGCATTTCGCTATGGAATGTAAATGATCCGACCAAACCCAAACCGTTGAAGAAGAGCTTTTTGGACTTCGGGGGGGTACATAATACTTTTCCTTGGCAAAGTGTAAACGGTGGTACCTATCTAATTGGAACAGCCGACACATTCGACTTCTTCGATACGTTCATCGTAGACATTTCCAATCCGGCCAAACCTGAGGCGATTGTCCTAACGGGCGCGCTTGATTGGATTCCGCAGGGGCTGAATCTGGACCAGCTCGAAACCGGGCAGTCCGCCGGCGCCTTCAACCATGATGTATGGGTAGAACAGATCGACGGTCGCGACATTGCGGTGATTTCCTACTGGGATCTCGGCTTTGTCACACTCGATGTAAGCGATCCATCCAATCCAGTCTTCATAGCGGACTCCACTTATCCCGCAACCGATCCACTTGGGCGTGCGTATGAGGGTAATGCGCATACCGCTGTCTTTGGTGGAAACGGCGACTATATCTTTGGCGGCGACGAGGACTTTGATCCTGCCAGTGTTGGAGTAATTGTCGACGGCATAACATATCCAGCGGGGCTGGCTGACTTTGGTCCGTCACTCCAGGAAGTTGGGCTTTCTGGCGATCTTGTCTGGACCGGTGGTGAAGGCTGTTCTGCGGACGAGGTACCTGCGTCTACGGCAGATGGTCAAATTGCCTTGATTCAGCGTGGTACTTGCGAATTCTCTACCAAAGGGGCCAGTGCTACTGTTCAAGGCTATGCAGGCTACATTGTGGCTAACGACGAGGATCGTGGTGATGCCCTGATAACGATGTCACCTGGCGTCCAGGCGGATGCTGTCTCGATACCCGGTGTCTTTGTTGGTTTCAGTACTGGTGAAATTATGAAAGCGGGAGGAGTAGTGTCCGAAGCCGGGCTACTAGATTTCGATGGCTGGGGTTACATGCGCGTGCTCAACAATACCGGCGGTTCGCTCAACGTACCCGGTCAAGAACCTGGGCCTGAGCCGACTGTTGCAGTAGGACCATTGGGCGAGATTGGCTTCTATGCGCCAGCCGAAACTCTGGAGGCGCCAGCCGGTGGTGACCCTTTCGCGTTTGGTGATCTCACCATGCACAATATTGAAGTCGACCCGACCACTCAAGACATCGAGCCGTCTTTTGATGCTGGGCCCAGAATGTTTGTGTCCTGGTACACACTGGGAATGAGAGCGTTGGAATATCGACCTGGTCATTGGCATACCAATGCCAACGGCGAAGGCAGTTACTCATGGAACGTGCATGAAGTCGGTCGTTTTATCGCGGAAGACGGTTCCAACTTCTGGGGCGTACATGTTGACACCGTGACAATTGATGGTGAAGAGCAGCAAGTTGTTCTGGCGTCAGACCGCAATACCGGCCTTTGGGTCTTTAGTTTCGGTTGCGAGACAGATGTAGAAGGTCCTTTCTACTGCAGCAGAGGAAACGATAACTAGGCGTATATACGCGACGACTAGTTATACTGATGATGGGGCGGGTTTGCCCGCCCCTCGTTTCGCTGGTTTGGCCTTTGGCACTTTCACACCCTTGAGCAACACAGTTGAGTCCTATCGTTCCTAATGTCATTCCGACCGCACGGCTCACTTCTGGCTTCTAAGCGCAGTTGCGCTTAACCAACATTAAATATATAGCTTTTTCCCACGCGATCTAGCGTACCAATGTTCGGGCGAAGGAAATGTCCACCTGATAGCTTCATACCATCCGTGGCAACCATATCGAAAGTACGTTTGCGAGTGTCGCGAGCTACATCCATGTCAATATCAAAGACAATGCCGATATCTGGATTGGCCAGCTGCAGGACCGGTGCGTGTGCGATATCACCGACATGGATAAAACTCTCAGATGCGTTATCTGCCCGAAACCCCATATGACCAGGTGTGTGGCCAGGCAAGGCTAAAGCAGTGACGCCGTTGATTAGTTTATCGCCATCACTGACTAGCTCTGTGCGTCCGGTGTAAGCTGCAATACAAGCTTTAGCCAGCACCTGCCATTGGGATAGGGTTTCATCGGTGAATACTTCGTTGGACCAAAATGCATGGTCTGCCTCAGAAACAATCATTTGAGCTTTTTCAAATACTGCCTGACCGTCTTGAGTCAACGCACCTGCGATGTGATCAGGATGAAGATGAGTTAAATATAAGTGAGTTATGTCATCGTTGGCAATGCCAGCTTCTGTGAGTGCATCACTCAGGAATCCGCAAGTCTCCCCAAAAAGATCGCGCGGGCCCGCATCCACAAGCATCGTATTACCAGCAGATTTTACGATGAACGCATTAAAGTTAGTATCAATGGACTCTGTATTCGCATTTCTCAGAATATCCGTAATGATTTTCTCTTCGGTCTCTGGAAACATTTCCGGACCGAATTGAGAAGCGCCATCTGTCAAAGCGATGATCTCGATATCGCCGACTTTGGTTGAATTAATTCGTGTCATACCTGTACTCCAGAAAGCATTAGTGAGGCCATTGATTTATTTGCAAGGCTAACAATAATAGCCAGAAACATCAAAACTGAGAGAGGAGCTGGGCGAGAGCTACGATGATGAAGCACAAGTCGTTGTTCGTGTTCGGAGAGTAGGAATACGATTGCCAGTTTATGTTGTCACGTGCGTATCACGTATTATAAGCATTCTTGTAAGCTGGCTGTAGTAGCGTGTACTCATGTTACGAATACTCATCTCATCTTCAGCTGGTCATCTTCAGCGGGTCATCTTCAGCGGGTAGTGGCATTCGATTGGGGCCAGAGCTACACTCATAGAGAGTGGTACGCGGTACAACATCATAGAGTGTTGTGATCCTCATTTAGACCGACGATCTGCATAATCTAGGTTGTTAAACATTCTTGATGCGCCAATTTGAGCTAATTCATAGGCGTACATTTATTTTGAGGTAGAGGAGGGCAATCTCAATGCCACTTGAAATCAACGCCATCGGAGCGGACAATCGCAACTTTGGTGCGACTGTGACAGGTATAAATATCGCTAATGCAAGCGACAACGATATTGTTGCGATCGAATCTGCCATCAATCGTTATGCGGTTTTGGTTTTTCCTGATCAACGAATAGATGATAATCAACAGTTTGTGTTTTCAAGCAAGTTCGGCAGCATGGAAAAAGCCACGGGCGACATCAATCAGAATAACGATAGACGTTTAGCACTTGATATTAACGATATCTCGAATCTTGATAAAAACGGTGCGGTTCTAGCCCGAGATGATCGTGCTCGGTTATTCGGACTTGGGAATATGCTGTGGCATTCCGACAGCTCCTTTAAATCAATCCCAGCAAAATATTCATTGTTGTCTGCCAGAGTGGTACCTGACTCAGGTGGAAACACGGAATTTGCTGACATGCGAGCGGCGTGGAACGCGTTAAGCCATGAGCAACAAAACGAATGCAAAGATCTAGTCTGTGAGCACAGTCAACTTTACTCACGCGGGGCGCTGGGTTTTGAGGATTTCACTGAAGAAGAAAAAATCAAATGGGCACCTGTTCATCAGCCACTGGTTCGACAGCATCCGACAACCAAAGCCTATTCACTTTTTCTATCCTCACATATAGGCACAATTCTAGACTGGCCAGTGCCTGAAGCGCGCTTGTTCATTCGCGATCTTACCGAACACGCAACACGCCAGGAATATGTACTTGCACATCGATGGAAACGTTGGGATCTTGTTATGTGGGATAACCGGGTAACGATGCACAGAGCACGTCGCTATGACCATACCCAAGCACGTGATTTACATAGAACCACCGTGTCCTCAGGCACAAAGCTACTCGCGAGCTGAGTAGCACGCCTCTGCAGAAAGCCTCGCTTTGTTAGTGCGGTTTTCCATTGGTAGATATCTTTGGCTTTGAGCTTGTGCAACCTGGCGTACTCGACGATCTTGCCATCGAACGAGGCTGCGGCCAGAATTAATCCGCTCTCCAAGCTTATGTTAATCCTGATGGAGTCAAATAGATGAGTCAGAAACAAGTAATTCCTCAGCCTTGTACCAACATGGAACGCTATCTATTCGACTTGATCGGGTACATAGTTTTGCGCGGCGCTCTTTCAGAAGAAGAAGTGGCTGCAGGAAACGCAATTCTAGATGAACTACAGGATATGAAGCCTGATGAATGGCGAGGTCGTGTACACGGTCATAATTTTACAGGGTCGCACGAAGGCTTAAATCTACAACAGATCTACGAAGCCGCACCGGTTTTTGAACAAATGATTGATCATCCTTCATGGATAGCCAAAGTGACACACTTTATCGGTACCGACGAGAATAACTTTGACGGCCTGCACGGCCCTTGTCTTATCGATGAGAATTTTGCCAACATCAGAACAAAGGGTGAGGCTATCGGTTTACATTCAGGCGGGCAGGATAGGGTGACTCGATGCCAGTTTCGCTATCACGACAATAAATTTCATTGTGGTCAAATTAATATACTCACCGCGTTCAATAAAATTGGTCCGGGTGACGGGGCGACTATGGTCATACCGGGAAGTCATAAATCGAATATTCTTCATCCCGAGTTTGGCGTAGCTGCGATATCGGAGCAATCAACGTCAGTTGACCATATTACCGGCGCCGTAGAGGTGTACCTGGAACCTGGCGACGCCATTTTATTCGTTGATGCGATTATGCATGGCTCTGCGAAACGGACTAATATGGGGCAAAGGCGAATATCTGTCTATCGATATGGCCCATCGTGGGGTTTTTTCCGTCATGCCTACCGACCTAGCGATGCATTGTTACAACGATTGGATTCAAAGCGGAGACAAATAGTTATGCCTCATGCAGAACCGCTATTACCATCACACTAGGTAATTACTAATGGTGTAGTGAAGCGACAACACGCAACGATAATCAACTCGAACTCAATTATAGCTTTACTAAATAACTTTTAACCGCGTCTTCATTCCATTTAATTCAGATGCCGTTTATTTACTGCTTACTGAGGACTCAGACTATTGATGGAAAGTTAAAGTGAGTGAAGCATTCTAATTGAAGCAATCAATGGCCGATGATTTTTCAGAGCATGAATGTATTTCCCAGTTCGGTTACTTAAACATATCTGCATATACATCATCACTACGCCATTATGAAGTAGTTCTCTCGATTGGTGGCGCCTAGTTACTGTACTAGTCGCCGTATAAGTCGCTTAGTTTATACTTGTGCGTCGCTTCAAATTAAACGGTACTAATTATCGATTGCTTCGCAATATTTTATAGCCAAGACACCCTTTCGAGTGATCGTAGACCTGTTTTGCTAGTTGTTATAATGGAAATATATTTAGAACCTATTCAGCTTCATTCTATAAGGGAACCAAGATGAGCAACATGATGAGCTTTGTCAGACAAGCCCTTTTTTTAATTTCAGTGTCACTGTTGTTAACTGCTTGTGGTGGAGGATCGGGCGGTGACGCAGTGTCACCCGATGATGGAAGTGATACAACAGGCGGAGAAGTACCGGACATGAACAATACCGACATGAGCAATAATAGTGTTGATGTTGCTAGTGCAATTAAAGGCGTATGGATGTCCACTTGTAAAGCGTTCAATTCAATTAATACATCTGAACGAGAAATAAATCTGTTTACGGACACTCAACTGATCAGAGATTGGTATACCTATGAAAACACGGAGTGTGCTGGCGTACCTCGTGGTAGAACATTTCCACAACGAATTTATTCATATGAAATCGGTTCAGACATAATGACTGCAGATGGCATAGAGGCAAAGGAATTGAACCTCGTTGTAGATCGGGTTTCTGTTGTTGGGTATCTTCGAGACGCTGTTATGCTTGGGCAAAGTCGATACGATATTGTTGCAGTCGATAACGGGATGTTGCTGCGCACCGGCGATGAATCAACATCTATTGAGGGCCGGCCAAATGATTTTTCTATACCAACCCTATTTACCCCAAGGGAACCCATTACGGCTGACACAGTTTCACCTACAGATTTTGTTGGAACATTTCGTACAAATTGTGAAGAACTTGCAGATGGTGCAAATAGCACAATTACTAATGAGATTTCAACTGACACAACTGGTTATACAGAAAGAGTTGAATTTTATTTCGGAACAGAATGTGAAGGGGAGGTTGTAGGCGTTACCGAGCGTTACTACCAAGAGACATTTGGAGACACTTTTAAAACTCCATTTGGAGATACTATGATTGCTGTTGATTGGTCTCGTACTGCCACTGTCATCGTTGAAGGTGAAGATGTTCTGGGTGGTTTAGATCTAGGCACTCCTAGAAATCGCTTTGATGCTTATGCACTTGTAAACGGAAATACGTTAATGCGAGGCTATTGCTTAAATAATTCCGACGATTGCAAAAAAGTAGAATCAGAACGTCCTGATATGATTGATTTAGAATTCAATTCAGATGTTCGCTATACGCGTGTAGAGTAGGGAACAGGTGCGACCCCGCTGTTTGCGAAGTCGCTTTCCGGGGTCAGCAAAACTTACAAAATAGACTCTCAGAGGAACGCTATGGATTGATGCTACCCCTAGATTAACTAGAAAAAACATCTTTGTTGTTGTGACATTATCATTTGAGATTAGGCTCTCTGTTGCTCACGGGCTTTCTGAAGAATCAAAGAACGAGCTGCGGTCGATGAGCGTTATACAAACCGCACTGATAGCTGAAGGCGAAACAACAGCTTCAACACTCTAGGACTGTATTTAGATATCAACCCTACGATACATATTTCATTAATCCAGCAGACGAACCCTTATCTGATTTCTCACAGTCGAACGCGCCAGGATTCATATCAAAGGGCGCAGGCAGATTGCCATGCCTCATGCAAAACCGCTATTACCCTCGGACTAGGTACTTGCTAATGCTGTAATGAAGCGATAATACACAACGATAGTCAACTCGAACTCAACTATGGGTTTACCAAAAAACGCTTAACTGCGTCTTCATTCCAACTAATTCCATTGCCCGCTCGATCGTTAAGAATCGCGTGTCCTTTTTCAATTTCCACTGGTGTTTCCAAAATGGGATTGGCCCAATCCACATACTCAAGCCAATGACAACTTGGGGTGGCTGCAAGTAATTGCGCGCTGACTTCTGGAAACAAGTGGCTGGACATTTCTATTCCGTGCGTGTTGCACAGCACAGATGCGCGTAGCCAGCCAGACACGCCACCGATACGCTGCACATCCGGCATATAGTAGTTCGCCGCATTCGCATTTATCGCATTCATCAATTCAAAATGACTGGTAAGATTCTCACCGGTTTGAATGGGTGTACTTGTTGCAGCAGTAACAGCAGCCGTACCAGCGTAGTCGGCATGTCTGACCGGTTCTTCAATCCAGTAGACTCCTTCATCATCCAACATTCGGGCTCGCTGAATAGCGGCGCTAACGGTTAGGCTTTGGTTAAAATCCACCATCAAGTGTACATCGTCACCGACTCGTTTTTTAACGGCCCTGACGGCTTTAATATCTTCTTTTGCTGATGCTCTGCCGAGACGCAATTTTACTGCATTGAATTTACCGTCGGCCAACAATGACTCAGCCTCGTCAGCCAAAGATTCAACCTTTTGAATCCATAATCCGCAACTGTTATAAGCAGGAATAGACCGGCGGTCTGACCCCAGAGCTCGGGATAGGGAAGTTCCCATTGATTGGCTATGTGCATCCCAGAATGCCATATCCAGTCCAGATAAGGCCAAACCCACCAAGCCGGGGGTATCGAGCAGTTTAAGTCTGGAGAGAAGTTTAGCTTCCTGAGAAACGGGCGCAAGGGTATCGCCTTTAACTTGCTCGG
>CALHOU010000131.1 GCA_938035945.1 uncultured Granulosicoccaceae bacterium | reverse complement strand
CTGTCATCAGGCACGGTATCGTTATCAAGGTACCCTTCAACCGCCCCATCGGCATAGGCACCGGCTTTATATTGTCCGCGCACCGTGCTCTCGACCGCATCCAAACCTACCAACGGCCTTAATGCTCGCAGGACTTTGATTTTTTCATCTCGAACCGCATCTGGGTCAACACTCACAGGCGGTTCCATTGCTAAAATAACCAGCAACTGCAACAAATGGTTTTGCACCATATCGCGAAGCGCACCGGTTTGATCATAAAAACCACCACGCGTACCAACACCCAAACTCTCGGCAATCGTTATCTGCACATCACTGATTCGCTCACGCCGCCACAAAGGTTCGAACAAAGCGTTTCCAAAACGAAGCGCCATCAAGTTTTGAACGGTTTCTTTACCCAGGTAGTGATCAATACGAAAAATCTGCGACTCTTCAAAAGAACGCGCCAATTGATCATTAATCTCTTTAGCTGTTGCCCGATCACGCCCGAGAGGTTTTTCCAATGCAACACGGCTTTGTTCTGTTATAAGACCGGCCTCGCTTACTTTTTCGCATATGGTGGCGAACAAATTAGGCGCGACCGATAAATAAAACACGCGCGCCAAACTCTCACGACCTTTGAGCATGCCGCCCAACTCGTCATAGCCTTCAATCGTGGTTAAGTCGATGGGCAGATAGAAAACGCGTTGCTTGAATTCTTCCCAGACAGGCCGCTTAAAGTGCTCCGCCTCTATATGTTGAATGACTTGCTCATCCATCAGCTCACGAAACGAATCGCTATCCAATGGCTTTCGTGCAATACAGATAATGCGCCCATCTTCGGCCAACTGCCCTTCGCAATGTCTGAAGTACAAAGCTGGCAAAAGTTTGCGTAGGGACAGGTCACCGGTGCCACCAAAAAGCACAAAGTCGAATGCTTCTGTGGTTTCCGCCGCGTTAGGATTTTTCATAATCGGTTTTGGTAGATATAAGCTGTACTAGTATAAGTGTAATCGGCAGGCAAACGAATGTGTAGTTTTATTACATTTTTACTACACTTATTCCTAGCATGACTAGAACACAGGCGAATAAATTCGACTTTGTATGCCATAATTCTCGTAGTAATTTTACGAAAGTGGGTAATAATTTGCCATGAGCAGCTTGAATTCAACCGTTAGCGCGGTCACTGAACGCATCATCAAACGCAGTGATCAGACGCGCCGTGAATACCTTGATGGGGTCAATAAGCTCAGCGGTCGGCGAGCACAACGTGGCTCGCTGTCCTGTACAAATATTGCGCATGCTGTTGCAACCGCATCGGTGAACGATAAGCTGATTTTACACGCAGAGGAACAACCAAACCTAGCAATCGTTAGCTCGTACAACGAGATGCTCTCTGCGCATCAACCTTTTGTCACCTACCCAGACATCATCAAAAGTGCCGCTCGAAGCGTTGGCGCAACGGCCCAGTTTGCTGGTGGCACACCAGCGATGTGCGATGGTGTGACCCAAGGTCAGCCTGGGATGGAGTTATCCTTGTTCAGTCGCGACATCATCGCCATGTCGACAGCAATCGCGTTGTCGCACAATATGTTTGATGCCGGTGTTTTTCTTGGTGTGTGCGACAAGATCGTGCCGGGTTTGTTGATGGGTGCACTGAGCTTTGGGCACCTACCGGCTGTATTCATTCCAGCCGGCCCCATGACCACCGGCTTATCTAACAAGGAAAAGGCCCGAACCCGCCAAAAATTTGCTGAAGGAAAAGCAACGCGTGCCGAACTGCTGGAATCAGAAAGCCAGTCCTATCATGGCCCGGGTACCTGCACGTTTTATGGCACGGCAAACAGCAATCAAATGCTGATGGAAATTATGGGCTTGCATTTGCCAGGTGCCGCTTTTATTAACCCCGGTACACCGCTGCGTGATGCACTCACACAGGCTGCGGCAAAGCGCGCCTTAGAGCTGACGTCCCGCGGAAAAGAATTTACACCGGTTGGCCATATTGTTGATGAAAAAGCCATTGTCAATGCCATCATCGGATTGCTGGCAACCGGTGGTTCGACCAATCACACCTTGCACTTGGTAGCGATTGCTCGTTCAGCAGGCATCATCATCGACTGGAACGATTTCGATGATCTTAGTCATGTCATTCCGTCACTCACACACGTCTATCCCAGTGGTCAAGCCGACGTAAATCAATTCCATGCCGCAGGCGGCATTGGACTGGTGATTCGCGAACTGCTGGATGCGGGCCTGCTACACAACGATGTAACAACCGTTGCAGGCAAAGGCGGTTTAAGACGCTACACCGAAGAGCCGTGGCTGGATAACGATAAATTAAAGTGGCGCGAAGGAGCAAGCGAACCACTTGATGACACCATCGTTGCAACTGTGGCAAAGCCGTTTATGGCCGATGGTGGTTTACGACTCATGCATGGCAACCTCGGCCGCGCTGTGGTTAAAACCTCGGCCATACGAGAACAACATCGCGTGATCAAAGCACCCGCCGAAATATTTCATTCGCAAACAGCATTAAAAACAGCGTTTGAAAACGATGAACTCAACCATGACTTCGTAGCCGTTATTGCCTACCAAGGCCCTCGCGCGAACGGTATGCCGGAACTGCATCAGTTAACACCCGTGCTCGGCGTACTGCTTGATCGCGGCTATAAAGTTGCTTTGGTTACCGATGGCCGAATGTCGGGCGCATCAGGCAAAGTACCTGCAGCCATACATGTTTCTCCTGAGTGCCTGCTTGATGGTCCACTGGCTCGCGTTCAACGCGGTGACATGATCGAACTGAACACCATAACCGGTGAACTCAATGCCTTGGTGGATGAAAAAGAATGGGCATCGAGAAAAGTAGACATACCCGATTTGAGCGGCAACGAAGACACTGGACGACTATTATTTACAGGTTTTAGAAAACACGTTAGTACTGCAGAAACAGGTGCCGTAAGCGCATTTGGTCAATAAGGAATACATCATGAAAATTCGCGAACTTATGCAACTGGCACCGGTTATTCCCGTGTTGGTGATCGACGATGCCGAACATGCGATACCTCTTGCCACGGCATTAGTAGCTGGCGGCTTACGTGTTTTAGAAGTCACCCTTCGAACCGATGCAGCATTGGCTGCAATGAAAGCAATGACAAGCGTTGAAGGCGCTATTGTGGGCGTGGGCACAGCGTTAAACGGTGACGATTTAAAACGCGCACAAGACCACGGCGCACAATTTGCCGTAAGCCCAGGTTTTACACCAGAGCTTGGTAAAGCGGCCAATGACATTGGCATGCCATTGCTTCCAGGCATAGCAAATTCTGCCGATATCATGCGGGCCCTTGATCATGGGCTCACAGAATTAAAGTTCTTTCCTGCCAGCCAGGCCGGTGGACCGAGCATGTTAAAAGCATTGGGTGGCCCATTTGTAGAACCTGTTTTTTGCCCGACCGGCGGCATCAATTTAAAATCTGCACCCGATTATCTAGCCTTAGACAACGTCTTGTGTGTTGGTGGTTCGTGGGTTGCGCCAGCGGCGGCCGTACGCGCTGGCAATTGGGATGAAATTACATCCTTAGCCGCTGCCAGTTTGCAACTAACACGCTAGTGCATGAAGCGTTTAGCGCAACAGTTATGCGTTGCCAGTTCGATTAGTTTATTGACGGCCTGTACGGCTGTTGGACACAACAACGCAAAGCCAATCAATTGCGCACTACCACACACCGATACTCGCATCAGTGAATGCACCATCGTTAAACGCGCAAGCGATTTTAAAGGCTGTCTGCGCAGCAGCGACATAGAAGAACATACCTGCCTTTTGATGGATGACGATGTTAGCTTTTGCGATGCTGAACAAACCATCACACTCAGTGCATTATTCCAAGAATCAAACAAAACCCTCGATTGTGCAGGCGGCACTATCGACCATGGGTGGAGTAAAAATTCCAGCACAAACATTAAACGCAATCGCGCTGATAAACAAATGCCCTATGTGCGCTTCTATGATGATCGATCACTGAATAACATCACGGTAAAAAATTGCACCATGCGAGGTAGCTCACATGCAGCTATCCAGATGACACGTTTTTTTGGTGGTGAACTCGGTGGTGATGGCAAACTGGATAAATCCGAAGCGCTACCCGTAGGCCACAGAGACGTGTTGTTTGAAGATTTGACTATCGAAGGCGGTCAAGTCGG
>CALHOU010000130.1 GCA_938035945.1 uncultured Granulosicoccaceae bacterium | reverse complement strand
GCACCGGATTTTGAGTCACCTGCTGATGTTGATGCTGATAATACTTACGACATTGCCGTGCAAGTCGATGATCAAAACGGTGGCATCACCACCCATAACATTGCGATCAACGTAACCAATGTCAATGAAGCTCCAGTAGTTACCTCGCCGGCTAGCTTCGTTTCGGCTGAGAATCAAATCAGTGTGGGCACTGTAACCAGCACAGACGTGGATGGTGCTGCGCCCCTATACTCATTAGTTGGCGCAACCGACGACAGCATATTCTCGATTGATGTTAATACCGGTGTTTTGACTTTTAATACTGCACCGGACTTCGAGTCGCCTGCCGATGTTGGTGCTGATAATACTTACAACATCACCGTGCAGGTCGATGATCAGAATGGTGGCATTACCACCCAGAACATTGCGATCAACGTCACCAATGTCAATGAAGCTCCAGTCGTTACATCACCGGCTAGCTTCAGTGCTGCAGAGAATCAATCCGCTGTGGGCACCGTAACCAGCACTGACGTTGATGGTGCTGCACCACTGTACTCATTAGTTGGCGCAACCGACGACAGCATATTCTCGATCGATGTTAACACCGGTATTCTGACGTTTAACACCGCACTGGATTTTGAGTCACCTGCTGATGTTGGTGCTGATAATACTTACAACATCACCGTGCAGGTCGATGATCAAAATGGTGGCATCACCACGCAGAACATTGCGATCAACGTGATCAATGTCAATGAAGCTCCTACGTTCACATCACCAGGCAGTTTCAGTGCTGCAGAGAATCAAACCGCAGTAGGCACCGTAACCAGCACAGACGTCGATGGTGCTGCACCGCAATATACGCTGATTGGCGCAACCGATGATTCTTTGTTTAGCATCGATGTCAACACCGGTGTGTTAACTTTTAACACCACACCGGACTTCGAGTCGCCTGCCGATGTTGGTGCTGATAATACTTACGACATCACCGTGCAGGTCGATGATCAGAATGGTGGCGTTACCACGCAAAACATTGCGATCGTTGTCGCCAACAGCAATGAAGCACCATTACCTGGTACTGATGAACTGCAGACTAACGAGGACACTCAGCTTGTTTTTCATATAACCGATCTGCTTAATAACGATACCGATGGCGACGGCGACCCACTAGCAATAACTGGTTTCTCACAGCCTAGTCAAGGTTCCATAACGGATAATACTGACGGTACCTGGACCTATACTCCCGACCCAAATTATTTTGGTGCTGATCAGTTTCTATATCAAGTCAGTGATTCGCTGGGTGAAAGCAACTGGGGAACTGCCAATATATCTGTCGTAGCCGTCAACGATAACCCAATTATTACATCGGTCGTCAACCTTACATCAGACGAAAATTCGATAAACGATATTACCCAAGTAACTACTTCTGATATCGAAAACAACAGTGTAGTTGTGAACATCACAGGTGGGCCGGACGCGGCTTTGTTTGCAATCGATACCAACGGTACGATCACGTTTAACCAATCCCCAAATTTCGAATCTCCCACAGACCGCAATAGCGATAACGTTTATGAGATAGAAATTACCGCCACAGATAGTCAAGGCGGAACAACAACTCAACAGCTGGCTGTAACAGTCAATGATATCAACGAAGCCCCTGGCATGATTGAAATGACTCATTCCGTAACCGAAGAATTTACCGGCCCAATCGGTCATATTGAGATCGTTGACCCAGATGTTGGAGATACAGCCACTATCACCATTGTTGGTGGAACGGCGTCCCATGCATTTACCGTAAGCGCTGTATCCGGAGAACTTATCCAAGAGTCAAATCTGAATGCAGGTTTTTATAGCCTACATATTATCCTGACAGATGCAGCAGGTGCTTCGACACCGGGTACGCTGCGTATTGAGATTACTGACACTGGTAGTACCGTTCCGGACGTTGGTGCAGCAACCAGTGATCTGGAAGTCCCGTCGATCGATGAGTCAAATATTTTAGATCCTATTCAACAGAGTTCGTATGTGGAATACATGGAATCAGTTGATCAAACAGACGGTTCGGATGAAAGTTCCAATACAGACACCGTTGAAAACAATCAGAAAAGCGAAAACACTACAGCCACATCGAACACCGCTGGCGATTCCGGACCGGCACAAGCCAGACCGATCACTTCAATCGATACGTTTCAACATAAATTTCAGGTAGGTTCGCTAGCCTCGACCCCAGAAAGCGAGACGAACTTGGATAGCACACAAACAGTTCGCGGATACAAGATCATACTAGAACTACTGGCTGAGGAAGGTGAGGAACTTTTTTCGTCACTCGATTCGCGATTCGATATGGAGCCACTGAGCTTGACGCTCACGCCAGGGATGCTTAGCGCACTGGCCGATCTACAGTCAAATATTGACAATCTCGACGAAGAAAGCACAGGCAAGTTAAACCTTATTGTGCAAACCAGTGCAATCGCAAGCGTATCACTCACTGCTGGATTTGTTACTTGGCTGCTTCGTACTGGGGCACTAGTGGCTACGACAATGTCCACTGCACCACTGTGGAGATCATTCGACCCGATACCCGTTTTAGCCAATGACGATGACGACGAGGAGGATTCTCATGAAAAGTAAGCATCTCTCCAAATTAGCGCGCTTCTGGCGTTCACGACCCTTTAAATTGAGTATCAGCTTGTTGTTACTGACATCAAGCGTTTTGTTCTCTGCAGAGTTTTTTCATATACGCGGTGATCAGCATTCGGGGATAAAAGAGATACGAAAAAATATCACCGAGACACTGGCCATTCAGCTCTCGGCACTTGCTGGCATCTCTGATTCTACGGGTATAGAGTTTACTGTCTCATCTTTTGTTTCTCGCAATGACACCGTACTAGCAGCATCGCTTAATTCCGCAGACGGTTCGGTAATTTCTGAGTATGGTGATGCTCATGAACTAAAGGCAATCAAAAGTAAGTCTTCCACAACGCATCTTAATGTCCCGATATATCATGAGAATACGCCATGGGGTAATGTGAAGGTAGCGTTTAAGCAGCCGGAAACCTTGGCGAAGAATATCCGATACTTTTTGTACGTGTTGCTAGGTTGCTTTAGCTCCTATCTCTTTTTCCTCTATCGGGCACTAATCGACTTAAATCCGAGCAGGGTCGTTCCGGGCCGTGTTAATACCGCTTTTAATATGTTCTCGGAAGGCGTGGTTATTCTGGACAAGAGAATGCGCATTCTATTGGCTAACGAATCGGTCGCTAGAACAATGAATACTGGTACCGACCAACTCGTGGGGCAGCTGATTGACGAATGGCAATGGCAAAAATCGGAGGGCTGGCAACCTCCTTGGGTTACCACTTTTAACACTGGTGTAAATGTATCTGACCAACCGCTACGTCTTGAATCCGATTCAGATCAGCCGCGGGTATTCATGGTCAGTTGCACTGCAATAGGCGACGACTTAGACGGGATGCGCGGTGTCATGGTAACACTCAACAACATGACGGCTATAGAGCAAAAAAATAACGAACTCGCGGTAACGCTCCGTAAGCTGCGGCAATCACAGGAATCGATCACACAAAAAAATCGTGAACTCGAAACATTGGCAACGCAAGATCCGCTTACCGGCTTGGCTAACCGACGCTCACTTCTTGAAATGTTTGAAAGGGAGTTCCAAAAAGCTCAACGAGATCAGAAAACGCTCAGTTGCATCATGATCGATATTGACAATTTCAAGGCAGTTAACGACAACCACGGTCACGCTGTGGGCGATGAGATTATCTGTGCTGTTGGTAACGCACTAGCAACACTGAGTCGAGAATACGACATTGTGTCCCGATACGGCGGTGAAGAATTCATTCAAGTGCTGCCTGACATCAATTTGCAAGGTGCCGAAGTAATAGCTGAACGCATCAGGCGATCAATTGAGAAACTAGGTCAAAGCAATGTCATTCCTTTAGATAAACTCAGTGTAAGTTTAGGGGTGGCAGAGATATCCAAGAGTACGACTGGCGTATTAGATATAATCGAAAGAGCGGATCGAGCGCTATACGCGGCAAAACAAGGAGGGCGAAACCGAGTAGTCGCCTACAGCAATAGCCTAAGTGTTTTTACGAATAATTCAGAAGCATTGGTAAGTCCAACGGATCAGCAAACAGAGGCATTTCATCGAGTTGCAGAACTTGAAGCGATTGTCGATCAACGAAGCAGAGATTTCGAAGTCCTGCGAGGGTATGACACCCTAACTGGGACTCCTCAAAAATCAATATTTCTGCATAGTCTTGAAACTCAAATGCTACGAGCCGATCGATTTGGAACGCAAGTCGGACTATTATCACTGGAAATCAGAGACTTTCATAGAATCCTATCAACCTTCGGACAGAGTGGCGCAGATCACCTAGTTGTAGAATTCGTAGAGAGAATTCAGCATGCGCTCAGAAGAACAGACTTAGTTTCAAACATAACCGAAGATCATAATTTATCGCGAATTACTTCGAATGAATACGGCATACTGTTAACAGATTTAGATGAATTCGGGCAAGCGATGTTAGTGGTTGCACGCCTGCGCCGCGAATTATCAGAACCTTTTACAATCGTAGATCAGAAAACCTATATCGGTGCTAGCATCGGCATAGCACTCTATCCACAAGGTGGAGAAACCAGCGCAGACTTACTCGACGGCGCAATCTCAGCCAGAATAGAAGCATCAAAATTACCCGACAAAATCTCACACAGCTTTGCATCTACCAGCCTGGACGATGCCTCGAGAAAGTATATTCAGATAGAGGCTGATCTCTACGAAGCATTTAAATACGGTCAATTTGAAGTTTATTTTCAACCGAAGTTGGAAATTGCAACTAATCAAGTGCGCTCAATGGAAACTCTGATTCGATGGAACCATCCGGAAAAAGGATTCGTATCACCGGACGAGTTTATACCAATTCTCGAGACCAACGGCTTGATTCACGACCTTTCATCTTTTGTGTTAAGCGAGTCATTGAAATATCTCAATATCTGGCAAGTTCTGGGATTTGAGGATATAACACTATCAATCAATATATCGCCTATCCAGCTACGTGAACCTACGCTGGTAGACGAGATTGTAAACGCACTTAAGTATGCGGATTTACCAGGATCAAAACTAGAGGTAGAACTAACGGAGACATCCGTGATCGACTCCCCTGCCCGCGCTCGCGTCATTCTTAATAATCTTCGAGAAGCCGGTGTTCGTATATCTATGGATGACTTTGGAACCGGTTACACCTCGCTGGCGCTGCTTGCCGATCTACCTCTGGATGCGGTAAAAATCGATCGCTCTTTCATCTGGGCAATGGACTCCAGTAAAAGAAGTTGCGCCATCGTTGAATCAATTATAACCATGGCTCAAGCGCTAAATCTGTGGGTAATAGCTGAAGGGATTGAAACCGAAGAACAGCTTGCAACACTCTCAGAGTTTGGTTGTGATGAAATTCAGGGCTACTTTTTTTCTCGCCCACTGAAAGCAACAGATGCCTTAGAGTTTTTGAAAGAAAATAGTAGCCGAAAAACGGATATCAAACGCGCAAGTTAATTACCAGTAGGTTGATCTTGCAGCTCTGAGATATCCATTTCCAGCTTCACTACATCGCCGCTATAAAATATTCGCAACTAACGCAACCGTACGCTGGCCTACCCACAATGACGCGAGTCCAATACAAGGTAGCGCGATTAACCAACGTGTCCTTTCCAACCAAGCTGGCAGAAACTTTGCGATAGCAAACAGTATGGGCCAACACAACAGGACGATGGCTAGTTGACCGATTTCGACACCGACATTAAAAGACAACAGGCTTACCCAGATATTGGGTGCTGAAACGCCGAGAATCTCCTGAAGTACAAAGGAAAAACCTAAGCCGTGCAACATACCGACTAAAGCGGTCATCCACAAAGTCCCCATCAGTCCAGGTTGTTTACCACTTGCCTTCCTCAGTGCATAAACGGCAGCGTAAATAATAGACAAGGCGATGCCGATCTCAACCAGCAACACAAACCATGTGCTGGTCGGTACAAACCCAAAAAAGCCCAATGACAGCGTGATGCTATGACCAATCGTGAATCCGGTAATTCGCCATGCCAAACTTGCCAGCGTCATTGCACCTAACACTAAACAAACCACAAACAATAGGTGATCGTATCCGCCCAGAATATGTTTTACGCCTTCAACAACGAATGTGCGCGCAGCTTTCCAAGCTGAACGATCAATAGTGACGGGCTCATGCATCAATCCGGTTATTCGATACACCAATGGCTCTTTCGAGCCGTAATCAAGAATAAGATTGGCCGTGTTTTCCTGGCCGGGAAGTTTAGGATCAAGCTTGCTTGAAATTTCAAATGTGCTTATTGAGCGCTGCAGTGGATAATGAATTTGAACATCCACTACGCTGTCACCAACAAAAGGCACGGTTTGAAACTGTGACTGAAGGCCCTTCAATGCTGACTGAGCTTCTGATAGCGTACTAAACGGTGGCTGATCATCACCCGTGTGAACGAGGACATTAACCACACTCGGCACTAACTGACCATCATCTGCTGAAAACGTGTGCCCGTCAGCGGCTAACTGACCAAGACCACGCGCATCTTTTTGCAATGCGGTTGCATCAACATAATGCATCAACTCACCATTAATGTCGGCGTTCGTTGTATAGGGCGCTGGTTCTCGGCTGCCATCAGACTGCTCTGGTCCTAAGTGCGATGCCACAAGATATGGCATCGGTACGCGCAGGTAGACCATCAATCCATCAGATTGATGATCGATATGAAGAATACGGATATTAAGATTGAGTTTGAAGTGAGCTGTAACTGGTTGGCTCAGCAACATCAACAGAAAACTAAGAAGGAGCGGTCGTTGCAAATGCCTTAAATGATGTGAATGAGTTAGGGCAATCAATTTAAACGCGATCAGCACCGCGGCTATAGGCAAAGTTATTCTGCCTATTAACCGAACGGTGCTGCGAAGCTCGCTTTATACATCAGCTGTTTACCGACCACTTACTTGGCGGCAGTGACCATGTTGTTGGAACCAAAGTAATAGACGTGCCCTTCTTTACCTTCTAAGTCTGCTTTAGTTAGCACAACAGTGGGTGAATCGAGCATGGTGTTGTCGTGTGTCTCTGCCCATTCGGTTGCAGGAAGTAAGGTTGATGTATAGAAAGTGGTTTCCGGCACAAGGTAATGATGCGGAATGGCTATTTTTGCCTTTGTCATCGCAACTACTGAGTCGGCTTGTGCATAGTCGAGTATGTGTCGTGAGCCATCAACCGGAACAAACACAATATCAACCTCACCAATTTTCTCGAGCACCGCAGCTGGTGGTTCAGGTCGATTATCACCCCACATCAACAATCTCATGCCACCTGTTTCGATCAGGTACATGACGTTGTCCATATGTCGAAAAGTGGTCGTACACGGATCATCACGCCCCTCAAATTGTTTAACGGCCTCTGTCCAAGGAATGAGTCCGGGTGCAACGCATTGGTGTTTGTCTGCAATACCAGTGACCTTGACATCGCCGAGTTCGAAACTGCCACCCATGCGATCGAGCAGCATATTAGCGTCGATCTTGTCCAACGCATCGTGATCGAAGTGGGCATGCGTCGACATACCGATATCAACTTCTACCGCTGGAAATTCCATGCGATACCAAAGACCCCAGGCACCCGATGGATCGTTACGCCACGGATCAACAATGATGGATATTCCACGTGGAGAGGTGACTTGAAACGATGAGTTGCTGAAGTACGAAATCTCTACACCATCAACCGCATCGCGCGTACCGCCTTCGTTTTGAATCTGGATAATCCGATCGTGATTCTTGCCCGATTTCCAGCTGGTAAGACCCGTTTCCTGTGCTTGAGTAACAATGCCAATGAGCAGACCACTCAGCCCGACTGAACAGGCTAATAATTTTTGCCATTTCTTCATGAACCGGTACTCCTTGGTGTATGAATCCGAGATGTATAGGATTGGACGACGGTTCTGCCCATTATTACCACAGAATTACCACAGAAGCATTGATTTGAGGAGTAGTAACCGCCTTAGTCTGAACCATCGACCAAGTAATCGGGACATTTTGGACCTGACCTAATAGTAGTAATCCCTCCATCCCAATGATCACGACATAACGCCTTTCACGATTTGATTTTTTCCATAGCAGGGTCATATAGCGGCTTCAAGGTCACCCTAGCCTTCACCAATTCAGTGGCAACTTCTAGTTCGTACTCGCCTGATATTACATAATCATTGTCGATAAACTCATCGCTACGAACATATCCCAGGCCAATACTCTTTCCAACCGTGTGCCCGTACCCTGCAGAACTCAACCAACCGCAGCGCACACCATTTCTATAGATCGTTTCGCGCCCCGAAAGGATGACGCTTCCATCGCAGGTAAATGTCGCCATAATTTTCTTTACGCCATTGTCGCGTTGCGCTTGAACGGCTGCACGTCCTTTAAAATCAATATTCGATTTTAACTTTACCGCCCAACCAAGACCTGCTTCATCTGAGGTATGGTCTGGGCCGATGTCTGCGCCCCAAGCTCTATAGCCCTTTTCCAATCGGAGTGTTTCGATTGAGCGATATCCTGCATTACGCAGACCGCAAGACTTTCCAGCAGCATGAAGGCTTTGGTACACCGCCACTGCATATTCTACCGGCAGGTGCAACTCCCATCCACATTCACCAATATAAGTAATTCGCATTGCCAGCACAGGACAACCTGCAATACCAATCATTCGCGATTGCGCAAATGGAAAACCCTGGTGACTCACATCATCGCGTGTACACGCACTCAGGATAGCTCGCGCATTAGGGCCAAACAACGAAAGTACGGCATTAGACGATGTGACATCAACTAATTGAGCATTCATGCCTTGGGGGATATTGCTCGAAATCCAATTGAAATCATGTGTGGCAAAACCGGTGCCGGTAACGATGTAGTAAGACTCCAGCGAGGTGCGCGCCATGGTCAGATCGCATTCAATGCCACCGTTGTTATTGAGCATCTGCGTATAGATTATCGACCCCACCGGTTTGTCTGCACGATTTGATGCAATCCAATTCAACGCAGCTTCTGCGTCAGGACCCTTTAGAATATATTTTGCAAAAGAAGTTTGATCAATCAACACAGCAGCTTCGCGCGCTGCCGTATGTTCACGCCCTACTGAATGGTGCCAATTAGGACGTTTAAACGTATAAATATCCCGAGCCTTTTCACCCTCTTGCGCATACCAATTGGGTCGCTCCCAGCCCAATTTTTCGCCAAACACGGCACCTTCTTTTAGCAGTAAGTCATACAGCGGTGAACGGCGGCAAGGGCGAGCGCTATCATGTTCTTCAGATGGCCAAGCCATTGTGTAGTGTTTGCCATAGGCTTCTAATGTACGGGTGCGAACCCAGTCCTCATCGGTATGTGGGCGGCCAAAGCGACGAATATCGACTGGCCATAAATCATAAGGTGGTGCACCCTTGGCGACCCATTCCGCTAAGGCCATACCTGCCCCGCCTCCTGACGCAATGCCAAACGCATTAAAACCCGCGCCAATAAAAACGTTTGCCATTTCAGGTGATTCGCCCAGTATGAAATTGCCATCAGGTGTGAAACTTTCAGGTCCATTGTAAAGCTGCTTAACGCCAACAGTTCCGAGCGCGGGAACTCGAGGTAAAGCCAAGTCCACCAATTGCTCGAAATGATCAAAGTTGGATTCTAAAAGTTGGAAATCAAAAGGGTCGGGAATGCCATCTACCGCCCACGGAATACCGTTAGGTTCATAGCCACCCATTACCAAACCACCCACTTCTTCTTTGTAGTAAGTCAGGCGATCAGGGTCGCGCAATGTTGGTAAGTTGGCAGGTACGTCAAACGGCTCGGTAACCATATACTGGTGTTCAATCGATACCAGCGGTACAGCTACACCAATGCTCTTGGCCAGTGCACGGGTCCACTGCCCACAACACAAGACGAGCTTTTCGCATTGGATATCGCCCTGTGGAGTACGCACACCAGAAATTTTCCCTTTATCCATTAATATCTCGGTGACCGCTGTGTTTTCAAGTAACTGAGCGCCTTTATTGCGAGCGCCTTTGGCGAGTGCCTGTGTAATATCAGCTGGATTTGCTTGGCCATCTGTTGGTAAGAAGGCTGCACCAACCACATCTTCGATGCTCATCAACGGCCACAGGTCTTGCGCTTCTTTCGCTGACAATAATTGCATGTCCAGACCAAAACTATGCGCTGTTGTAGCTTGTCGTTTAACTTCGATCCACCGCTCTTCGTTACACGCCAGCCTTAAGCCGCCATTCATTTTCCAACCAGTTGCTAGACCCGTTTCGGATTCAAGCTTGTTATATAAGTCGATTGAATACCCTAACAACTGAGTGACGTTTGCGTTCGACCGTAGCTGGCCAACCAACCCGGCTGCATGCCAGGTCGACCCGGATGTGAGTTGCGCTTTTTCTAACAGCAAAACCTCTTGGTCCATTTGCGCCAGATGATAAGCCGTTGAACACCCGATAATGCCGCCGCCAACAACAATGATTTTTGAGGAAGTTGGTTGTGTCACGATTGGCGTCTGTTGGTTTCAAAATCAGATAACGCCGCATCGAGCCTACTTAAGTTTTCCGCTGAATAGTTTGCGTAGTCAAAATCCAAAGTCGAGTGTATTTCTGAAGTCATTGACCAGAGTGTTTCGCGCATCAAAGACGCACATTTCATGGCTTGATAGGACAACCAAAACTGGCTTGATGAAGCGCCATAATATTGCTCTAACATTGCATGCTCTTGAGCTTCACTCAAACCATTGTTTGACGCCAGACCGGCCAGATCAAACAGTGGAGAATTATAGCCGCCGTATTCCCAGTCGATCAGCCACAATCGATCTCCGTCGTCCAGAATATTCGCGGATAACAAATCATTGTGACTAATCACCAGCTCTACCGGCCCGACAGCCTGCTCCAGCATCGCAGAACGTTTGAGCATGTCGGGTAAGACTGCCTTGTGGGAAGACCCCTCGGATTGCAGTCGATTGATATAAATTCGATTAATCTGAAAAGGCCAAAAAGCCAATACCGGTTTTGTTAGTCGCGCACCCAATTCATGATGTACCCGTTTAATAAGTCCAATGATACGAGGTAAGTGTTCTGGATTACGAACATCAGCTTCCGTAAACGTCACCGATTCCTTGTATTCCAGCACCAGAACACCGGGTTCAAAATGCACAACTTTTGGAGAGAACCCTGCCGCTGCAGCCGCTTGTGATATCGCCAATTCGTTCCACCGCATGACACCGTGTTCTTCTATGTCATCACCCAGACGTACAACGAATTGTTCTTCCCCATCACGCACAAGAAGGTTAACGTTGGTTATACCACCACCCAAGGGTTCGATATGTTCTGGATTGTTAAAACACGCAAGCCCGGCGGCGCGCTTTATTGCTTCCTCAGTCATTTATCTAACCTTTGCATTGCTCAATGTCCAACAACAAGACTCGTCATTGCCGTAACCGCTAAATTGTCTTTTAGAAACTACTTAGCGAATCTGCTTCTCAAACGAACACCAACAATCATTAGCAGCCGCATAACATTAAATAATAACTCAACCCATATAACAACCTAATTACTGGTTTACTTGCCTACTGGTGGCTTGACCAAAACCACCAGTAGGCACAAAAGCCATTATTTGTTGGATTTAAACCCCATCTCATATACAGTGATAAAGCTCTTTGTTTGCGACAAGGGTATTTCCAGCACTCAAGAACAGTACGAAAACCAACAATAGGAAGACTATATGAATGTACTAATTAATCGATTTAGAAATCCATTGTTCATCACGTTTTTTGTCTCTTTGTTTTCAGTATCGGGCGTACTAAAAGCACAAGACAGTACGTCGCCAATTAAAATTCCCTTAAAGAACTGGTCCAGCCAACTCGTTATGGCCCATGTTATCGGTGGTATGTTTGAAAGTATGGGTAACAATGTTGAGTACGTGCCTGTGGATAATCAAGCCAGTTTTGAAGCCGTGCGTAACGGTGACATCACCCTCGTACATGAGGTGTGGCAATCAACGATGCAAAATGCGTATTACAACGCAATGGAAAAAGGTGGATTGATTGACGCCGGAACCCACGATGCAGTAACGCTTGAAGAAATGGGCGTGCCCAATTGGGTTATCGAAAAAAATCTGTGCCCCGGCCTGCCTAACTGGGAAGCGCTGAAAGATTGCCATGAGGTTTTTGCTACTGCAGATTCAGGTGGTAAGGGTCGTTGGCTGGAAGGTCCGCAAAACTGGCATGGCGATGTAATGCCAAACCGAGTTAAAGGCTTGGGGCTGGCTGACAATTGGGTAGTTAAGTTTGCGGGCGGTGCTGATGCATTGTGGACTGAACTTAAAGCCGCTGAAAAAGAAGGTCGTGGGACCATCATATTTAACTGGTCGCCAAACTTCACTGACGCTTCGGGCTTTACGTTTATTGAATTCCCACCTTACTATGACGGTTGCAGAATTGCGGACGGTGGGAGCTTAGAAACAACTGGCTGTGGTTCACCTCCTGGCTGGTTGAAAAAAGGTGCAAACTATAAATTTCCGAAAACGCATCCCAAAGCCTATGCCGCGTTTACTCGGCTAACGTTTTCTACACCCCAAATTGGTTCGATGGCCGCGTTGGTTGATGTTGAGGGAATGTCGCATGAAGATGCCGCCGTGAAGTGGTTGGCAGACAACGAAGATGTGTGGAAGCCATGGACTGTTTCGGTACTAGGTGCCGGAAACTAAAAAATAGATTTTATCTTGGAAGGATAGAAAAGGCGAACT
>CALHOU010000129.1 GCA_938035945.1 uncultured Granulosicoccaceae bacterium | reverse complement strand
GATGGTAATGGCATAGATGACACGGTCGATGCAAGCGCATTAACCAACCCCGATACCGACGGTGATGGAGTTGTCGATGTGCTTGATCTTGATGCCGATAACGATGGCATCCTCGATGCCGATGAAGGCACGGTCGATAGTGACGGTGATGGTGTTGTAGATTATCTGGATGCAGATTCAGATAACGATGGCATTCCTGATAGTGTCGAAGGCAGTGTAGATACTGATGCTGACGGTATCCCTGATTACCTCGACAGCGATTCAGACGGTGATGGCATCAGTGATGCAATCGAAGCCGGTGCTGCACCAGGAACGCCAGTCGATACGGATGCTGATGGTATTCCTGATTACCTTGATCAAGATGCCGATGGTGATGGCATTGATGATTCACTTGAACTCGCTGGTGATTCAGACGGTGACGGTGTACCGGATTATTTAGATTTGGATGCAGATAACGACGGTATTCCCGATAGCCTGGAAAGTAATGGTGATGCTGATGGTGATGGTGTTGTTGATTACCTAGACGACGACTCCGATAACGATGGAATCCCAGACAGTGTTGAAGGTAGTGTAGACACCGATGCCGATGGTATCCCTGATTACCTCGACAGCGACAGTGATGGCGACGGTATTAGTGATGCCATCGAAGCCGGTGCTGCACCAGGAACGCCAGTTGATACAGACGCTGATGGTATTCCTGATTACTTAGATCAAGATGCCGATGGTGATGGCATTGATGATTCATTCGAACTTGCCGGTGATGCAGATGGTGACGGCGTTGCCGATTATCAAGACCTTGATTCTGATGGCGATGGAATCCCTGACAGTGTCGAAACGAATGTTGATACCGATACCGATGGTATTGCAGACTACCTTGATAACGATTCCGATGGCGACGGCATTAACGACATGCTTGAAGCCGGTGATGACCCATCAGTTCCAGTGGACACTGACGGCGATGGCGTAAGCGATGCGCTTGATCTTGATTCAGACGGCGATGGCATTCTTGATGCCGATGAACAAGCCGGTGATTCAGACGGTGACGGTGTACCGGATTATTTAGATCTTGATGCAGATAACGATGGTATTCCGGATAGCTTAGAGTCCAGTGGTGATGCTGACGGCGATGGAATTGTTGATTACTTGGACAACGATTCAGACAACGACGGTATTCCGGACAGTGTTGAAGGCAGTGCTGACACCGATGGTGATGGTATTCCTGATTACCTCGACAGTGATTCAGATGGTGATGGCATCAGCGATGCGATTGAAGTTGGCGATATAGCTTCAAACGCGAACATGTTGCCGCAAGATACCGATGCCGATGGTGTGCCTGATTACCTTGATCAGGATGCGGATGGCGATGGTATCAACGATGCCGATGAACAGGCTGGCGATATCGATGGTGATGGCATTGCTGATTATCAAGACCTTGATTCAGATAACGATGGTATCCCTGATAGCGTAGAGACCAATGGCGACACCGACGGTGACGGCATCCCTGATTATCTTGATTTAGATTCTGATAACGATGGTTTGGTCGATGCGGTTGAAGCCGGTGGTGTGGATGCCGATGGTGATGGCGTGATCGATGGTTTCACCGACGCGGATGGTGATGGCCTTGATGACGCAACAGCGCAAACACCATTGTCAGTGGTTGATACCGATGCCGATGGGGTTGTGGATTACCTTGATCTGGATTCAGATAACGATGGTATAGGGGACGTGATAGAAGCCGGTGGTTCTGACGACAATGCTGATGGCACTGTTGATAGTTTTACAGATACCGATGGCAATGGCATAGACGACACAATTGCCAGCACCCCGCTGGTCAATCCGGATAGCGATGGTGATGGTGTTGTCGATGCGCTTGATGCTGATGCCGATAATGATGGAATCAGTGATGCAGATGAAAGCACTACAGACAGTGATGGCGATGGCATAGTCGATTATCTGGATGCGGATTCAGATAACGACGGTATCCCTGATAGCGTTGAAGGCAGTGCTGATACTAATGGTGACGGTGTGCCCGACTATTTGGACAGCGACAGTGATGGTGATGGAATCAGCGATGCGATTGAAGCTGGTGACTTGGCTTCCGCTGCCGATGGGCTGCCTGTTGATACTGATGCTGATGGCATCCCGGATTATCTGGATGAAGATGCTGATGGTGATGGTATTGATGACTCGATAGAGCCGGCTACCGATACTGATGGTGATGGAATCGCGGATTTCCTTGATACAGATTCAGACGGCGATGGCTTAGCCGACGCAGATGAACTGGCATCAGACACGGATGGCGATGGTATTCCTGACTACCTTGACACTGACTCTGATAATGACGGTATTCCAGACAGTCTTGAATTGAATGTAGATACTGATGGTGACGGTGTTCAAGATAATCTTGATACCGATTCAGATGGTGATGGTATCCCTGATGCTATCGAGGGAATAGTTGATACCGATGGTGATGGTATTCCAGATACGCTGGACACCGATTCTGACAACGATGGCGTGCTTGATAGCATCGAAGCCCAACTCAGTGGTGTAGATACTGACGGTGATGGTATTGACGACGCTTTTGACGTCGATCAAACCGGAGGTGCAGACGCTGACGGAGATGGTGTTGACGATGGCATTGAACTCACTGGCACAGTAGATAGCGATGGTGATGGTGTGCCGGATGCAATCGATAACGATGCCGACAATGATGGCATTCCTGATTTTGAGGAAGGTACGGGTGATACTGACGGTGATGGTATTCCAGATAACCTGGATACCGACTCTGATAATGACGGCATCCCGGATATTGTTGAAGGTAACGTTGATTCTGATGGAGACGGTATCCCAGATAACCTGGATTCCGACTCTGATAACGATGGTATCAGTGATGATGATGAAGATAATGTCACACCACCATTAACCGGTAACGACGCTGATAATGATGGTATTGATGATGCCATTGATGTTGATATCACGGGCGGTAATGATGCCGATGCGGACGGAATCGATGATGCCTTGCAAAATGCTGATGCAGATGGCGATGGTATTCCTGATTCGCTCGATACCGATTCTGATGGTGATGGTATTCCGGACATCCTGGAAAGTAATGTTGATACCGACGGTGATGGCATTGCCGATAACGTTGACATCGATAGTGACAACGACGGCATTCCAGATGCTTTGGAAAACGCCAACACGCCTGCACTAACAGGTGTCGATTCAGACGGCGATGGTATTGATGATGCGTTTGATGTTGATGTGCTCGGTGGAACTGATGCTGATGGTAATGGTATCGATGACTCCTTGCAGCCAACTGACACGGATGCGGACGGTATTGCCGATCACCTGGACACAGACGCTGATGGTGATGGCATACCGGATATTATCGAGAGTTCAATCGATTCCGATGGCGACGGTATCATCGACAGTCAGGATACCGATTCTGATAACGATGGCGTGAGTGATGCTGATGAAATCTCGACATTACCAGTGCTAATTGGAAACGATGCCGACAATGACGGTATTGATGATGCGTTTGATGTTGATGTCTCTGGTGGTATCGATGCTAATGGTAATGGTATCGACGATGCGTTTGAGCTGACTGATTCTGATGGCGATGGTGTAGCTGACGTTAATGATCAGGATAGTGACAACGACGGCATACCCGATACCGTAGAAGGCTCTGGCGATTCAGATGATGATGGAATCCCGGACTTTCTCGACCTGGACTCTGATAATGACGGTGTTGCTGATATTCTCGAAGCTGGGGGTATGGATGACGACGGAGATGGTCAAGTTGATAACCTTGTCGATGCCAATGGCGATGGTCTGGATGACTCTGTAGCGGATAATCCTTTACTGATCGCGGACAGTGACAATGATGGCGTCGCAAACTATCTTGATCTTGATAGTGACAACGATGGCATATCAGACATCATTGAAGTGCTGGGCTCCGGTGCAGATGCTGATGGTAATGGCATGGTCGATGAGTTCGTCGACAATGATGGTGATGGCCTTGATGATGCCATGCTGACACTACCTGCGGTACCTGTAGATACCGATGCCGATGGCGTTGTGGATTACCTTGATCTTGATGCCGACAACGACGGTATTTTTGACCTGGTTGAATCCGGTGCGCTTGATCTCAATGGTGATGGCATAGTCGATGAGATAGCCGACGCGGATGCAGACGGTATTCCAGATGATATCGATGTTGACATGACTGGTGGTCTTGATGCTGACAACGATGGCATTGATGATATTGCTGATGCGGACTTTGTAGAGGCAGAGGATACTGACTTCGACGGTATCATAGATGCCTATGATATTGATGCAAACGGTGATGGTGTTGTCGATGCTTTAGCGGATGTTCCACTATTGGGCTCGGCACTTCCTGACGACGACAACAATGATGTGCCAAACTTCCTGGAAGCGGCATCTAGCGGCCCGATAAAAACGGGACTCGAAGGTCATGGTTGTAGTGTTGCGAAAGAGACGACCAGAAAGGATCCACTGCTGGTGTTAATGTCTTTGCTTGGCGCGGTGTCGTTGTTGATCTCACGACGTCGAAAGCGAGTAGATGAAGATTGTGATCGCGAGGTGTAATCCACGTGCATTAATCGCAACCAGAGCCCTAAGTACAAAAAATTCCACGGGCTAAATCTAGTGATGTAAAAAAGGTCGGCGAATGCCGGCCTTTTTTACGTTTGCATACTTGAAAGAGAGTCGAGAATAGCTGCCATTTGACCATCGTCACCTGGAGGGTTAGCTACCGCTATGCTGCGTTCAAATCCAAGCCGCACGGCTAAATCAGCACAGCGTTCACTGTTAACCACCAGCGGCGTTGCGTGCAACACGTTGGCGTATTCAGGTCCTGCAATGTTAACTAAGTTTCGTAGCACTTCATCACTGGTAATACTGATGATGCTTGCTGGCGTATCAACAAACACGCGGTGTCGTTCAGAATCACTAACCACAGGCGGTATGCGTTTATAGACAGATTTAACAGTAACCTCTACGCCTTGCGACAACAGATGAGATTCAATGAGGTCGCGCCCACCCATGCCTTTTATGATTAACGCTGAATTTATTGGGTCTTGTTCTGTATACCATTCAATAAATGCTTCACTGCTATAAGGTTCAACAGGGGGGTGTACCAACGATTGTCCAAGTTTGCCAAGTACGCGTTCTGTTGCGCGACCGATAGCGTATACGTTAGCGTTTTTCCACGGTAGGGGGTGAATGGCGTGAGCAAACTCAACCGCGTTGCGGCTAGTAAATATGACAAGGTCTGAGTGCGCAATCGATGTGTTGTCGAGTGTACATTCGACGGGCAAGATATCTAAGCAAGGTAAAATAACGGCACCCAAGCCTGCTTCCTTACAACGCTCTAAAAAAAAAGATTGTTGATGCTTGGGTCGAGTTACAAGTACTCGTGCTTTGGAAAATTCATCATTCAAACTGATAGTCCAAGTTCTGCATTGTCCAATATATCTTGCGCCCCTTTTTCCAGTAATTCAATGGCTAGTTTTTTCCCCAGTGATTTTGCTTTTTCCAGCGATGCGGTTCCACTTGTTTCAAGTTGCTCACTACCATCGAGTGCTATTACGCGGGCTGTCATACTGATTTCATTGGTAGACAAGGTTGCGTATGCTGCAATCGGAGCAGAGCAACCGCCATTGAGTTCCGCCCCGAACGCACGCTCCGCATCCGAACGTAGAGCGGTGCCTCGATGGTTTAGTGGTGCAAGTAACTGCTTTACAGCACTATCATCGGAGCGAATTTCTATACCTATAGTGCCTTGCGTCATTGCTGGCAAACAATGTTTGATAGGAAGAGTCTGCGCGATGCGGCTTTCTAAGCCTAATCGTTCCAGTCCGGCACAAGCTAGGATGGTTGCATCGAATTTGCCTGAATCCAATTTGGCGAGTCGGGTACCTACATTTCCGCGTAAGTCTACGATCTTGAAACTCGGATTAAATTTTAGTAGTTGTGCCTGGCGACGAGGGCTGCAAGTACCGATCACGGCGTGGTCTGGAATTGACTCAAGCGAGTCGTATTTACTGGACACTAATGCATCAAACGGATTGTGCCGTTCAAGCACCGTACTGATAGCGAGCCCGCTTGGCATTTGTGCAGGTACATCTTTCATAGAGTGCACCGCCAAGTCGGCAGACCCATCAAGTAAGGCCGTTTCAAGTTCTTTTAAAAATAGGGCTTTGCCGCCAATTTTTGCCAAGGAAGTCGATTGCTCACGATCACCCTTGGTGGTCATGGGCAGCAACTCAACGTGGATATGCGGGTGCAAAGCGAGAAGCTGGTCACGCACCGTATGCGCCTGCCAGAGTGCGAGGGGGCTTTGTCGAGTTGCGATGCGTAGGGTTGTAGGCATTGATAGACGAGCCTTGATGAAAGCTTGTTATTATACGGGTTCAGAACCCATCATTAGTTGCTACGCCGCATGAATACGCCCAAAAAGCCGACAGCTTCAACATCTACACCTGCTGAAAAACTCTGGGGCGGTCGATTTGATGAAAGTACCGACGCGTTTGTCGAGGAGTTCACAGCTTCCGTGTCGTTCGATCAGCGCCTATACCGTCAGGACATCGCCGGCTCGCGCGCACATGCGACTATGCTGCATTCAGTGGGTGTACTAAGTGCAGAGGATATTAGCCAGATAAATTCCGGACTCGACCAAGTCGAAGCCGATATAGCGGCAGGTAAATTTGAATGGTCTGTGTCACGTGAAGATGTGCACATGAACATAGAAGCTGCACTTACAGAAATTATTGGTGATGCGGGCAAGCGCCTGCACACTGGGCGATCGCGTAACGACCAAGTCGCAACCGACATCCGACTCTACATGCGCGATGCCTGCGATGAGGCAGCCAGTGAAGCCACTCGGCTGATGGAAGGCTTGCTGCAATTGGCCGATAAATATCACGACACCATTATGCCCGGTTTTACCCACCTGCAAACCGCGCAGCCGGTAACGTTCGGGCATCATCTTATGGCTTGGTTTGAAATGTTGCTACGTGACTTAGACCGGCTCGGTGATACCCGTCGCCGACTTAACAAACTGCCTTTAGGTGCGGCGGCCTTGGCCGGTACCTCTTATCCTATTGATAGAAATATCACTCGTGAGCTACTGGGTTTTGATGGTGTCTGTGAAAATTCTTTAGATGCTGTTAGCGACCGTGATTTTGCGATTGAATTCTGTTCAGTGGCTGCAACCTGTCTTATGCACTTATCGCGTATGTCTGAAGAGTTAGTGCTATGGACTTCGTCGCAATTTAACTTCATTGAATTGCCTGATCGGTTTTGCACAGGTTCTTCGATAATGCCGCAAAAGAAAAACCCCGATGTACCCGAATTAGTGCGTGGTAAAAGTGGTCGTACCTACGGTAACTTGATGTCGTTGCTTACGCTGATGAAGGGGCAGCCCTTGGCTTATAACAAAGATAATCAGGAAGACAAAGAGCCCTTGTTTGATTCGGTCGACACATTGCTGGGTTGCTTGCGCGCGTTTGCCGATATGATTCCAGCTATAACGGCGAACGAAGCTGTGATGCGAGAAGCGGCTAAACAAGGGTTTTCTACGGCAACAGATTTGGCCGACTATTTGGTTAGAAAAGGTTTACCGTTTAGGGATGCGCATGAAGTAGTAGGTTTCGCTGTTCGTCATGGTGTTGAAAACAACACTGATCTTGGCGATATGTCGATTAACATCCTTAAGCAATTCAGCGATATTATCGAAGAGGATGTTTTTGCAGTCTTAACGCTTGAAGGTTCTGTGAATAGCCGGGCGCATATTGGTGGTACTGCACCCGATCAAGTAAAAGCCGCTATCGAACGTGGCCGCAAGCGACTGAGCACTACATACCAAATAAGCGCCTAAGCCACAAGGATAAGTCATCAACTTCTTCGTTGCTGACACTGTGTGCAATATCGTATTCGTGCCACTCGACGTTAGCGTCACGCGATTGCAGTTTATCGCGTGAGGCTTGCGCGTATTGAACACGAATAACCTCGTCGATTACACCGTGTGCCATGAATATCGGCGTTTTTAATTTTTCGTCGCTTATACCGGCAACGGATTCTGCTGTCATTGGCAGGTAGGTACTTAAAGCGATGATGCCTGCGATTTTTCGTGGCAGAGTCAAACCAGCTTGCAAAGCAATAGCACCACCTTGTGAAAATCCAGCCAGTAAAATGTTGTTCTCACTGATGCCTCGGTCAATTTCATTGGCAATAAGCTCATCGATCAAAGTCACAGATTCAACAATGCCCTCATCATCTTGATTGCGTGATTCAAAATCCAAAGAATTGATGTCATACCAGCCACGCATGGATGCGCCACCGTTTATGGTAATTGGGCGAATCGGCGCGTGTGGAAACAAAAACCGAATGCCTGGGCGGGATAACAGCTTGAGTTCAGGCACGATCGGTTCAAAGTCGTGTCCGCTGGCGCCGAGGCCATGCAGCCAAATGACGCTAAATTCGATGTTCTCGCCGGTTTCGATCTCGATAAATTCGAGTAGTTTGTTCATGTGAGCTATGAATTTGTGAGTGCTTGTGCCGCGTCGGAGTATACTCTAATCATCGCAACACGAGACGCTTTCTCTATGAATGCTGTGTACAGGGCCGCAAGTCTAGGGGTTTGTCTGCTGCTAATGTCCTGTGGAAACAAGGGAGACTTGTTTTTGCAAGAAGTCGACTTAAGTGCCGAAGAAAAAGCGCTGCTCGACGAACTGGACAAAGAAAAGCCGAAGAAAAAGAAGCCTGCAACCACGCAGTCAACCGAGTAGCTCTTTAACAAGAAGTCGACCCAAACAAAATTATGGAACATTTTCACCGACGTAAAGGCGCTTTATATGCGCAAAGCTATGCCTGTTCTCAATTGGCAGAGGAGTTCGGTACACCTTTGTTTGTGTATTCGCGCGAAGCGCTCGAAACGGCTTGGCAAAAATTTGAAGATGCGTTAGAAAATCACCCGCATTTAATTTGTTATGCCGTTAAAGCCAATTCAAATTTAGCGGTTCTCGACGTGCTGGCACGATTAGGTTCGGGTTTCGATATTGTATCCGGTGGTGAGCTAAAACGTGTACTAGCCGCTGGTGGATTGCCAGAAAAAATTGTGTTCTCAGGTGTAGGAAAAACCGCGACCGAGATTACAGAGGCACTAGAAGTTGGAATACGTTGCTTTAATGTTGAATCAGAAGCAGAACTTGATCGAATTGCAAATATTGCGTCCGCTTTAGGCGTAGTAGCGCCTATATCTTTGCGCATTAACCCTGATGTGGATGCGCAAACTCACCCTTATATTTCAACGGGCTTGAAAGAGAACAAGTTCGGCATCAATATGACTGATGCCATTGAAGTGTATAAGCGTGCAGCGCAAATGCCTTCTATCGAAGTGCAGGGCATGGATTGCCATATCGGCTCACAACTGACAAAAATTGAACCTTATAAAGACGCTGTTGAGCGGTTGATAGGACTGATTGAGCGGTTAAAAACAGAGGGCATTGAGATAACGCACCTGGACGTTGGCGGTGGTCAGGGTATTTGCTATGAAGATGAAACCCCACTCGACATCGCGCAATGGGCTGAGTGTGTCACCGATGCCATTGGTGAGCGCAAGCTGGAAATTCTGGTTGAGCCGGGTCGGTTTATTGCAGGCCCGGCAGGCATCATGCTCACGCGAGTAGAGTATTTAAAAAGCAATGAAGATAAGCATTTTGCGGTGGTCGATGCGGCGATGAACGATTTGATCAGGCCCGCACTCTACAGCGCATGGCAGGCCATAGAGCCGGTAGAGCCAAGTACGGTTGCTGAGAAAGTCTACGATGTCGTAGGACCCGTATGTGAATCTGCAGACTTCTTAGGCAAGGAGCGCAAGCTCGCCATAGAACAAGGCGACCTGCTCGCAGTAATGTCTACTGGCGCTTACGGTTTTGTTATGAGCTCAAACTACAACACCCGTCCCAGAGCGGCTGAAGTTATGGTCTCCGGTGACGAGGCCTACGTTGTGCGCGAGCGAGAGAACGTAGAAGACTTATTTGCCGATGAATCTTTGTTGCCTTAAACGGATCGATACGGATCGATACCGATCAATAAAGTGACTTAAATATGAAAGAGGTTAGCTTTACAAAGATGCACGGACTGGGTAACGACTTTATCGTTATCAACAACCTTGATGGTGGCATCGCGTTAAAATCTGATCGCATTGCGGAACTCAGTGATCGACGAACGGGTATTGGTTTTGATCAGTTGCTGGTTATTGAACAGCCGTCGGTAGCTACTGCAGAATTTGACTACCGCATATTCAATGCGGACGGTGGTGAGGTCGAGCACTGTGGTAACGGTGCACGCTGCTTTGCACGCTATGTTCGTGATAAGGGCTTAACCCAAAACAAGTCCATTCCGGTAAACACAATGGGTGGGCTGTTGACCTTGAAATTACTTGAAAATGGTGATGTCACGGTTGAAATGGGGGTGCCAACATTCGTGCCAAGTCAAATTCCTTTTTTGGCTGATTCTGAGCAGGATTTTTACGATATTGATGCGGCTGGCACGCCATTAAAAGTCGGGGCGGTGGCAATCAGTAACCCGCATGTCGTAGTGCAAGTTGATGATGTTGATAGCGCGCCGGTTGAAACCTTGGGCCCAATATTAGAATCACATAAAAATTTTCCTAAGCGTGTGAATGTTGGTTTCATGCAGATAATCGATGCTCAAAATATAAAATTGCGCGTGTTCGAAAGAGGCGTTGGCGAGACAAGAGCCTGTGGTACTGGTGCTTGTGCAGCTGTTGCCGTAGGGCATCGCCAAGGATTACTTGACAAAACAGTCAACGTGACCTTAGTCGGTGGGTCGCTAAAAATCGTTTGGAAAGATTTGCACTCTTCGATTGAAATGACTGGCGCATGTTCTACAGTCTTTGAGGGCCAAACAAGAATGTAGTAGATATGCAAGCCGAACAAACTGACCGCCGTGATGTCCCAAGTGCCGATTCTGTACTGCAGTTTCTGACACACAACCCGGACTTTTTTAATCAACACTCTGACGTGTTGCCACGATTGTCGATTCCTCATCACACCGGACAAGCTGTTTCCCTAATCGAGAAGCAAGTGAGTGTGCTGCGCAATAAGTGTTGCACTCTGGAAAACAGCTTGCGTGATTTAATAAATGTGGCTCGAGAAAACGAGCAACTTCACCAACGATTACACGGCTTAATCCAGGATATCATCACAGCATCGTCGCTTGACGATGTCGTGAACCTTACTCGCGACAACATGCTCGCCAATTTCAACGCCGACGATGTGCGCGTGGTAATCGTTTCGCAGAAACCTGACGAGAAGCCTGCGTCTGATCATATTCAACTTAAAGAAAACGATCCTGGCCTGGCGTTGTTTAGCGAAATATTCAAAAAGCGCGAAACTCGCTGCGGAGAGTTGGGCGATGCGCAGAAGCAAGTTATTTTTGGTGCCGATGCGCAACATGTGGCGTCGGCCGCTGTTATCCCATTAATACACAATCGCAAGCTTGGGCTTGTGGTGTTGTCCAGTAAGGACGAAACACGCTTTGCCCTGGGCAAAGGGGTGATGTTTCTGAATCAGCTAGGCGAAGTGCTCAGCCGCCGGGTTGACTCCCTCACATAAACTGGAGAAAGACTGTGTCCAACTTCGATCTTGCGATAGACGACTATCTGGAAGACCTACGGGTCGCCAGGCGCTGTTCGCCACACACAGTGAGCAACTATGCGCGCGATTTGAAGGCCATTGCTCGTTCAGCAATGAACCGTGATATTGATGGCTGGCCAGACATCACGGGTGGTGATGTGCGTTCAATCATTGCCGAACAACACCGTGAAGGCATTGCCGGACGTAGTCTTGCGCGTCGCTTGTCCGCGGTTCGCGGTTTGTATAATTTTCTGATCAAACTAGGTCGCTGCGAAGTGAATCCGGCTTCTGACATCTTAGCGCCAAAAGATAAAAAAGCGCTACCGGCAACGCTCGACCCGGATGAAGTTAGCCGATTGTTGTCGCAAAACCTGAGTGACCCGATGATTTGCCGTGATCTGGCCATGTTTGAACTCATGTACTCATCGGGTTTGCGTCTGGCAGAATTGGTAGGCTTGAACTTAGCCGATCTTGATCTGAGTGTGGGTCAGGTGCGCGTAACCGGTAAGGGCGGCAAGGTACGTGATTTGCCGGTTGGTAAGCATGCGGTAGAAGCGATCAACAAATGGCTTAGTTATCGACGCATGACACCAGGTGCTGATGACACAGCCGTGTTCTTGAGTTCACGCGGTAAGCGCATTGCACCGAGGACGGTGCAAATGCGACTGAAAAAATTGGCCGAATCTCAAGGCTTGAATCGAGATTGCTATCCGCACATGCTTCGGCACTCGTTTGCCAGTCATTTATTGGAAAGCAGTGGGGACCTGCGCGCGGTCCAAGAGTTACTTGGCCACGCCGATATAAGCACAACGCAAGTTTACACGCACTTAGACTTTCAGCATTTAGCGAAGGTTTATGATGAGTCGCACCCACGCGCGAAGCGTAGCAAGGTGACTGAGGAAACTTAGCCGTCTTGCAAAGAAAAGTGGCTGAATAGCCCGTTGTTTTGTAGCGAGTTGTGTAATTTTAAATGCCGCGACCGACCGTTCAGGGCAACGGTTAGTCGATCGCCCGGTTGGTAAAGGTAAGCCGGTAGAAGCATTGTTTGTAATACGCGTTGTTTAACCTTGCAAGCGATTATCATTGCATCGTCGGCGACGATATCATCGCTATGGGTACGAGAAATGCCTACCGGTAAAACACCTTTGGCTAGAAACTCCACGCCAATGAGCATGGCGCTACCATCGTTTGCCTTAATCCAACGCACCACACCTATTAAGGCTGCAGATTTGCCTGTGGTATGAAAATCGAGGTGTGATTGCACGTCTTCCACACTGATTAATTCGCCTACTTGCACAATGCCTGCACGGCAATCGGCGCTGTACAGTGATGCACCGTGTGTCGACTGGTTGATCAAAACCCAGTTTTGTTCATCTTGTTCGTGCATCACATCCGATACTTTGTCCATCGCCTCGTAGCTCGCAGCGATATCGTCGGTGGTGTTATTTTCGGCAGCCAAGCTAGCCGCCTTTGCAGATGCTAAGTGCAAGTGAGCGCAGATCGCCTTGTGCCCGAAGCTAACGGTTTTCGCGTCGTGCCGTATAACACGTTGAGTGCGTCTGTGACGACTACGGGCAAGCGTTACACGCAAGCGTGCGAATGATTGTCTATCCAAGATTTCAGAACCCAGAAGAGCGGTGTCCTGTGATTTTGATTTGGCGAGTTGAACATCTATTCGCTTGAGTACATTGGCCAGATTGAACCATCGAACTTTTATGTATGAATCCACCACCAAAGCTGCGGCGGGCACGGGTCTTGAGCCGTATTCTAAGTGCATTGCATAGTTAACCGAGCGCAGAGCATCGGTAGGTGCTTGTTTTCGAATGCGTATCGCTGCTGCATTGCGTTGCAAAAATTCAAGCAGAGGTGTTAGCTGACGAACTCGGTGTTGATGAGTATCACTCAAGGTCATCAATAAAATGTATTTGTAGTGTTCAGCAGCGCTTCGTTGTTCTTCATCGGGTGTCACATCGAGTAAAGCATGCTCTTCAGCGAGTTCGTATAGTTGATGTGCGTCGTTCAATAGTGATTCAGAAATGGTTTTGTAACTGTGCACTCGTGCTTCAGCTTGACGAGCTAGCGCTTGCATTGCTCGCCTGACATCATCACCACGTGGGTGGTCAGCGTCCGATAACAAAATTTTAAAGGCGAAAGCTTCCTCGCGAAGTAGGCCATCGAGTAGTTGAGAGCTACGCTGGAATTCAGCCGTAAGCGGCAACGGTTGTGCCTGGCATATTTCGAGGAGCGATTCATTGAGTTCGCGTAGCGTGGGTATAAAGCAGGCCACCACAGCACGTCGGCGATTTAAGTCGTTGTGTAAGCGATTACTGTGTCGTAAGCCTCGATAAACTTCCATCGCATCGCTGATGGAACCGGTTGGGTTCAGTTTGCCCAACCATCGGTTAACCCCGTCCGGATCAACCGGAAAGCTCTCTGTATCAGCGACAGTTCGTTGTGGGACGGTTAACTGCATATGTGTTTAGCAAATCGCTCGAAAAAACGGTCTTTCAGTGCAGGATACCGCACTGCATTGGGTTTCAACAGTTTAAACTACCTGTCTAATTAATCGTGTGACAACACACGGATATCGAGGAGTTTGGCGTTGGAACAGTACCGTGGAACAACCATTTGCTCGCTGCGGCGGGGCAATCAGGTCGTTATTGGTGGTGATGGGCAAGTCAGCATGGGTAATGTTGTTATGAAAGGCAACGCCCGTAAAGTTCGCAGGCTTTATAAAAATCAGGTGCTTGCCGGTTTTGCTGGAGGCACTGCCGATGCGTTCACACTTTTCGAGCGCTTTGAAGGGAAACTGGAAGAGCATGGCGGTAACCTGACACGGGCAGCAGTTGAGCTTGCTAAAGATTGGCGAACCGATCGAATGTTGCGCAGGCTCGAAGCCTTGTTGGCCGTAGCGGACGCGGAGAATTCGTTAGTTATTACCGGTAACGGTGATGTGATAGAACCCGAACACGGCCTTATCGCGATAGGCTCTGGTGGTGACTTTGCAAAGTCTGCTGCTATGGCTTTACTCGATAACACTGATCTGGATGCAGAGAGCATTGTGCGCTACAGCCTAAAAACAGCTGCGGATATCTGTATCTATACAAACAACAATCTAACCATAGAAACACTAGAGTACGACTGATCATGTCTCAAATGACACCACGTGAAATTGTGCAAGAACTGGATAAGCACATTGTCGGGCAGGATGCTGCAAAGCGATCTGTTGCGATTGCCTTGCGTAACCGTTGGCGTCGAATGCAAGTGCCTGAAGCTTTGCGTAACGAAATTACGCCAAAGAACATTTTGATGATTGGTCCAACCGGGGTTGGTAAAACTGAAGTTGCACGCCGCTTATCGCGTTTGGCTAATGCACCGTTTATAAAAGTTGAGGCAACAAAATTTACCGAAGTGGGTTACGTTGGTCGTGATGTTGAATCCATCATTCGTGACTTGGCCGATGTTGCACTCAAAGAAACGCGCGAGCGAGAAACACAACGTGTGCGCAACCGTGCTGAAGATGCTGCAGAAGAGCGCGTACTCGATGCCTTGTTACCGCCTGCACGTGGTGGCGCCGGTTACAGTGTTGTGGAAACCGAAGAAAACAGCACGCGACAAAAATTTCGCAAAAAACTGCGCGAAGGCGATCTTGATGATCGAGAGATTGAAATGGATGTGAGTGCGTCACCGATGGGCGTTGAGATCATGGCGCCACCTGGCATGGAAGAGATGTCTCAACAGCTGCAAGGTTTGTTTCAGAACATGGGGGGAGCAGAGAAAACTAAAAGCCGCAAGCTCACCGTAAAAGAAGCCATGAAGCTTGCCACCGATGAAGAAGCGATGAAACTCTTAGACGATGAGGAGCTAAAGGTTCAGGCGCTGGAGAACATAGAACAAAACGGTATTGTGTTTATCGATGAAATCGATAAGGTTGCCCGCGGTACGCAAACATCGGGTAATGCTGATGTATCCAGAGAAGGTGTGCAACGTGATTTACTACCGCTGGTTGAAGGGTGTACTGTGTCAACGAAGTTTGGCATGGTTAAAACCGATCATATTTTGTTTATTGCCTCAGGTGCGTTTCATTTATCAAAGCCGTCGGACTTAGTGCCAGAGTTGCAAGGCCGCTTACCCATTCGCGTTGAGCTATCCGCATTAACCACGGCGGATTTTGTTCGCATACTCACCGAACCTGATGCATCACTCACCGAGCAAGCGATTGCGTTATTGTCTACAGAAAATGTCAACCTGTCGTTTACCGATGACGGGGTTAGACGTATAGCTGAAGTGGCATGGCAAGTTAATGAGACCACTGAGAATATTGGTGCTCGACGTCTGCACACGGTCATGGAGCGATTGCTCGAAACGGCATCTTTCGAGGCGTCAGATCAAGCGGGTTCCACGATCGAAGTCAATGCCGACTATGTTGATGGGCATCTTGGCGATCTGGTAAAAGATGTCGATTTAAGTCGCTACATTTTGTAGTAAAAACACGGAAAAAAACTATTGCTATGGCTAGACCAACTGAAATTAAACTGCACCAAAAAAGCCGCGTGCTTGAACTGAGCTTTGATGACGGGTTTAGCTGTAATTTGTCGTGCGAATATTTGCGTGTGCATTCACCGTCTGCCGAAGTGCAAGGTCATGGACCTGGTCAACAGGTTTTGCAGATCGGTAAAGAGCGTGTGGGCATAGAGAAATTAGAGCCTGCGGGAAACTACGCAATCAAAATACATTTTGATGATGGCCATAACACGGGCATTTTTACCTGGCCCTATTTATACGAGCTGGGGCAAAGTTACGAGAGCAATTGGAAAGCTTATTTAGATGCGCTGGAAGCTGCTGGCCATAAACATGAAGGTACGCAGGGGTAGTTATGCCGGAAGATAAAACTCACTTTGGCTATAAAACCGTCGATGCGGATGACAAGGCTGGCATGGTTGGCGAGGTTTTTCACTCTGTTGCCGAAAAATACGATGTGATGAACGACCTTATGTCGTTTGGTATTCACCGAGTATGGAAGCGTTACACCATCGAACAATCTGCAGTGCGCCCTGGACATAGTGTGCTAGATCTTGCTGGCGGCACTGGGGATTTAGCTGCAAAATTTTCACGCCGTGTCGGTGCAAATGGACGAGTGGTATTGGCAGACATTAATGAGTCCATGCTGCGTGTTGGTCGCGAGCGCCTGACCAACATGGGTATTGTTGGCAACGTGGAGTATGCCTTGGCCGATGCAGAGCAATTACCGTTTGAAAGTGATAGTTTTGATTGTATAACCATCGCCTTCGGTTTGCGAAATGTGACCGACAAAGACCGTGCCTTAGCTTCTATGAACAGAGTGCTAAAGCCCGGTGGCCGGTTACTGGTACTGGAGTTTTCAAAGCCGGTGCTGCCGTTGTTAAGTAAAGCTTACGATGCTTATTCATTTACCGCTTTACCATTCATGGGCAAGTTGGTGGCGAATGATGCGCAAAGCTATCGATACTTAGCTGAATCCATTCGCATGCACCCAGATCAGGAAACACTCAAGGCCATGATGGATGACGCAGGCTTTTTCAAAACCAGCTATCACAACATGACCGGCGGTGTGGTAGCTCTGCACAAAGGTTTTAAGGTTTAAGTTTGTATGGACTTACCCATACCACTAGCACTGGCTATTCAAAAAGGCATTGAAGGTGTATTGCGGCTTGACCCGCACACCAAGCAGGCCTTGTCGCCCATCAATGGAAAAGTTATTAGGGTTGAATCGACCTCACCTGCACTGGTGTTCCATTTAATTGTGGTAGATAACCACGTTCAGGTTGAGGGTAGTTTCGATGCCGAGCCCGATACCACCATCACCGGCACCGCTAGCGACTTGCTTTCGCTGCGAAAACAGAATGATGCGCTCTATACCGGGGCGGTAAAAATTTCGGGTGATCTTTCAACCGGTGAGCAGCTTAGGCACATCATCTCGAATCTGGATTTAGATTTTGAAGAGGCGATTGCGCCGGTGACCGGCGATGCTATTGCACACAAGATCGGTCGCTTTGGGTCTCAACTTGGTGCCTGGTTTTCAGATACCGGTGCCAGCATGAAACGCAACACCAGCGAGTACTTGCAGGAAGAAGTCGAATTGCTTGCGCCTAACACAGAAGTAAAACGCTATTGCTCAGAGGTTGATGAACTGCGTGAGGCACTTGATCGTTTAGAGGCTCGGGTTAGCTTACTCGATAAAAGTCCTGCTAAGAAAAAACAGTCAACATGATCACGCGCCTATCGAGACTGCTCACTATTGAACGAGTCATGGTCAAGTATGGTCTTGACGAATTGTTTTTAAAAGGTACGCGGGTAGATTGGATGCGCCACGTGTTCGTACTGTCTCCAACGCGTTGGATAAGCAAAGAAACACGCGCACTACCACGCGGTGAACGTATTCGATTAGCGTTGGAAGAGCTCGGCCCTGTGTTTGTTAAATTGGGACAAATGCTTTCTACTCGACGCGACCTTCTACCAGACGATATCGGTGATCAGCTGGCATTGCTGCAAGATCAAGTACCGCCATTCTCAGATGCTCTGGCCAGAGAAACAATAGAAGCGGCATTAGGTGATTCTGTAGAAAATATTTTCGCAGAATTTGAAACAAGCCCAATGGCTTCGGCGTCCGTTGCTCAAGTTCATGGCGCCGTTTTAAAGGATGGTGAAAGTGTGGTCGTTAAGGTCTTGCGCCCTGGCATCGAACAAATGATCGATCGCGACATCTCGCTCATGTATATGTTGGCCGATATGGTTGCCATGACTTTGCCGGACGCAAAGCGTTTACGCCCTCGTGATGTTGTCGTTGAGTATGACCACACAATTCATAATGAACTGAATCTAATCAATGAAGCATCGAATGGCGTGGTGTTTCGAAATAACTTCAAAGATTCAGATCTTTTGTATGTGCCTGAAATATATTGGGACTATACCCGTAAAAATGTGCTGGTATTAGAGCGAATTTCTGGCATTCCTATTCGCGATGTTGAGCGCATGCGTGCAATTAACATGGATATGCATAAGTTGGCGGAGCATGCGGTCGAGATATTCTATACGCAGCTATTTAGTCATAACTTTTTTCATGCTGATATGCACCCGGGTAACATATTCGTTTCCCCGGAAAACCCAGCTTACCCGCAATTTATAACCATCGACTTTGGCATTGTTGGTTCGCTGACCGAAGAAGACTTAGCCTACATAGGCGAAAACATGTTGGCCTTTTTCCAGTCAGACTTTCGCCGGGTTGCGCAGCTGCATGTTGATTCCGGGTGGGTACCACCTGATACCCGCGTCAGTGATTTAGAAGCGGCTATCCGTTCGGTTTGTGGCCCTATCTTTGAAAAGCCACTGGCAGAAATTTCGTTTGGAACTGTGTTATTGCAGTTATTCC
This sequence comes from uncultured Granulosicoccaceae bacterium, assembly GCA_938035945.1. GTDB lineage: Bacteria > Pseudomonadota > Gammaproteobacteria > Granulosicoccales > Granulosicoccaceae > Granulosicoccus. The sequence goes on along the minus strand of CALHOU010000129.1, from coordinate 18,302 downwards.
AAACGGCGCGTCGGTTTGAAATGGAAGTGCAACCGCAGCTTGTTTTGTTACAAAAAACCCTATTGAATATCGAAGGTTTGGGCAGAACCCTATACCCTGAGTTGGATTTGTGGGCGACAGGCAAACCACATTTAGAAAAATGGGTTTTAGAGCATCGCGGACCGAAAGCGCTGGCGAACCGATTTATAGAGCAGGCACCCAAGGTACTCGATGCCATGCCATACATGCCAATGCTCGTGCATGATTACTTACAAAACTCAAAGAACGCCGCAGCTGGTATAAGCAAGTCCCAAGGCATTCATGGGGCAGCTGGTGCAGGCCGTACCCGCGATGCGCAATTGTTGCGTTATTCCTTAGCCGGTGTGGCTTTGCTTGTATCGGCATCGCTGGTTGGCAGTGCACATATCCTGCAAGGTGCGTCTACGCCCATTTTGTGCTGGGTAGTTGGGTTGCTAGGTGTGGGTCTACTTGGCCGAGGAGTAATTTCGCGGCGATAGTGCCGGATTAAAATATGTGTTCCAACATCGTGGATTTAAGTATCGAATATTTGCGACGATCGAATGTTGGATACAGTAATTCGTTGGTGGAACTATGAGAGTGTACGTTGCAATCGTGCTGTTTTTAGTTAGTGCGTCCACCTATGCATCCAGTACGTGCTTTGGCTCAACTTCCGCCGGTCGATTGGAAAATGCGTGCAGAATGCCGAGTTGGGGCGCTAATTACAAATCGTATTCTTCCGTGTTGTGGCTTGCCGGACGCACCTATCTACATTGTGATGCACAGGCTGTGGTGGTGGATGCATACGCATCATTAGCGCAGAACTACCCAAGCTATCAGTTTGTCTACGGTGAAACAGGGAATCAGTATGGTGGTCGTTTCAAGCCGCATAAAACCCATCAAAATGGTCTTTCTGTCGACTTCATGGTTCCCGTAAAAAACAGTGAAGGAGAGTCTGTGCCCTTGCCCACCCATGCGTTTAATCGATATGGTTACGACATTGAGTTTACGCTCGCAGGCGAGTACAAGGATTTAGAGCTCGACTATGAAGCTATGGCTGAACATTTACTCGCAATAAAAAAGGCGGCAGCGGCACGCGGTGTTGGTATATGGCGAGTGTTATTCGACCCCAAAATGCAATCGGCCCTAAAACAAACCAAGGCCTGGTCGCAAATAGCTGACTTGAATTTTAGTAAAAAGCGTAGCTGGGTCAGGCATGATGATCATTATCACATTGACTTTGTTCTGCCCTGCAAGCAGTTGTAAGCGAGGTAAACTATCTCAATTCTAGCCCTTATACTCCAACACGGTGTATAAAAGAAGTGCCATTCAAGCTTTGTAGGTGCCTTATGAACGATCGATTTACCAAAACACCACCTCCCCCTTACTATGCGGTGATCTTCACTAACCAACTTAGCGACAACGACGTCGGCTATGCGCAAATGGGCCAAAAAATGTTCGAGCTTGCGTTGGAGCAACCCGGGTGTTATGGCGCTGAAACCACGCGCGATGAGCACGGAATTGGCATCACTGTCTCGTATTGGAAAGATGAACAAAGCCTGAAGGCGTGGAAAGAACAAACCGATCACCTGGCTGCACAGAAGTCGGGTATGGAGCGGTGGTATGATCACTACGAATTGCGTGTCGCAAAAGTAGAGCGCGCTTATTCAGGACCGGCCGGTAGGACACTATAAACGTGCTGCTGGCTGGCAGGATTAAATCTCGATACAACACGAATGAAAAAAACCACTAAAGCGCAGCTCAGCGACATGCTCTCTGACTGCTATGCCAAAGCGTTGGCCGATCACGACATCGAACTAGCTGCAGAGCAGATCGACCCTGTGTTGCAGCTCAGTCGTCATGCTGACTTTCAAGCTAATGCAGCCATGGGGCTGGGCAAGCGTTTTGGCATTGTGCCGAGAGAGCTTGCTGCCAAAGCCTTGGAATATATAAACGCAGTCGATGCCATAGAGCAAGCTGAGGTAGCTGGTCCTGGTTTTATAAACATGACCCTACGTAATTCATTTTTGTCGTCAGAGCTATTGCGCATAAGCAAAGATGATCGTTTGGGCGCACAGGCAGTCGAACCAAAAACCATCGTCGTTGATTATTCTTCTCCCAATGTTGCAAAAGAGATGCATGTCGGACACTTGCGCTCAACAGTTATCGGTGACGCTTGCGTGTGCATGCTTGAGTGGATGGGGCATAAAGTCATACGTCGAAACCACATCGGTGATTGGGGAACGCCCTTTGGCATGCTTATAGAGCACATGTACGATCAAGGCGAGCACGCCTCTACCAAGGCTTTATCACTGGGTGATTTGAATTCGTTTTATCGAGCAGCTCGTGAAAAGTTTGACAGTGACGAAACCTTTCAAGAACGCGCACGAAACCGTGTTGTTGCCTTGCAGGCAGGTGATGAAGAAACCATGCGTTCCTGGAATACGCTAGTCGACTTATCGCGTAAGTATTTTTTGGATGTGTATGAAAAAATCGATGTGCGTTTGGATGGCACAGAGTTTCGTGGGGAAAGCACGTACAACGACAAGCTTCAATCGGTTGTCGATTTTCTGCGTGAGAAAAACTTGCTCGAAACCAGCGATGCTGCAGAGTGTATGTTTTTGGACGGCTTTAAGTCTCGTGACGATAAACCGGTGCCTTTAATTGTGCAAAAAAGCGATGGTGGATTTGGTTACGCTGCCACCGATCTTGCAGCCTTAAGGGAACGCACAGAAGAATTAAAAGCCGATCGCTTGTTGTATGTAGTCGGCGCGCCCCAGCGCCAGCATTTTGAAATGCTGTTTGCCGCGGGTGAGAAAATTGGTTGGCTCAATGACAGTAACAGCGCTGAACACGTTGCATTTGGTTCGGTACTCGGTGCAGACGGCAAAATGTTGGCGAGCCGTTCGGGTGTGACTATCAAACTAGTAGAGCTTCTCGATCAAGCTATAGAGCGTGCTGCCCAAACCGTTGCACAGAAAAATCCTGAACTTTCCGATGAAGAACAACAAGACATTGCCAAAGCCGTTGGTATTGGGGCGGTAAAATATGCAGATCTTTCAGTAGATAAAGTATCTGACTATGTGTTTGATTTTGACAAGATGCTGGCATTGGAAGGCAACACTGCACCTTATTTGCAGTACGCGAATGCGCGTATTAATTCTGTATTGAAAGACCAAACTGTTAAAGCGAATCAAATCATAGAATTAAATCACGAGGCGGAGCGTGAGTTGGCCATAACGCTGCTAGATTTTGCAGAGGTTGCGGCTGAAGTTGAGGCGTCCTTGCATTTTCATCGCTTAGCTAAATACTTATTTGATTTGGCATCTGCGTTCTCTCGTTTTTATTCCAAGTGTCCGATTTTGAAAGCCGAAGACGAAAACACCCGTAACAGTCGTTTGGCTTTAGCTTCGCTATGCGGCACTACGCTCCAGGTTGGGCTGTCGCTACTGGGTATACGCACGCCTAAACGCATGTAATTACACTTTACTTAATGCGGGTCTTGTCGGCGCGCTGGCTTTGATAATGTCGCGATCTTTCGTATTTATTCTATTTTTTATCGCGGTGTTTCTTCAGTCGGGTACGTACGGGCTTACATTTTTACTACCAGATCTTTTTGCTCAGTTTGGTAGTAATGAAAAGGATGTTGGTCGCGTGCTGCTCGTTACAGCTGTGGTTACCTTGACAACGGTTTATTATTCGGGCCACCTTTCAGATCTGTTTGGCAGACTACGCGTTCTTGCGGCATCTGGTTTTTCAATCGCTGTGGCTTTACTACTCTTCGCCTTGACAGAGGAGATTGGTGTTTCTGTGCTTGTTGCCAGCGCGCTGATTGGTTTTGGTTGGGGGCTGATGTATACCCTTGCGCCGGTGGTCTTAACCCGAATTGTAACTGCGGAATCGCGTGTACAAATGTTCTCTTTGTATTCTGTTTTTCTCATGGCAGGATTTGGTTTGTCACCGGTGTTTGCATCTGTATTGACAGACTGGGGATATGAAATACAGGACGCGTTTAAACTGGTTGCCGTTTTTTGTGCCATCAGTGGAACAGTTTTTCTATTGCTTACAGAACCAGTACGAGTACATGCAGTGTCGGATGCAGCCGATAATCGTTCCAAGTTATCTGTTGTTGCTGTCACTGCCATATTAAAATCAAAAGCGTGGCTGCCCATTACCATGGTGTGTATTGGCGCATCCGTATTTGCTGGTGTTAATAACTTCCAAACTGTCATAGCTACAGCTGAAGGCTTAGATTACGCAGACTATTTTTTCGCCTATACAATCACAACTATTCTGTGCAGGATTGGTCTGGCGCGGTATAAGGGCGGGGCGAGCCCCTATCGGATTATAGGCGTACTGCAAAGCGTTATGTGCATCAGTGTTTTACTCTTTTTAGTTATCGATGGTAGCCGTACTGTTTATATTTTATGCGCCATATTGTTCGCTATTGGATACGGTGCGTCATACCCCGTTCTGGCCGCTATGGCTGCGAATGATGCCAAGCAGGAATTGGTGCCGCAAACCATCCAATTATTCTCCTTAACCTATTTCATTGGTATTTTTGGCTTCCCCTTGATCGCCGGGTGGCTAATCGTAGATTTCGGCATCGCGACACTGCTTATCTGTGTCGCGTTATTAGCCGCGATCGAGGCCACCATGGCCTTTGGTCGTCATTTCCGTTAAAAAATATGTGTCGTGCGCTTAAGCTTGGGAGTTAAATAAGCAATCGACGCGAGGATGGTGAGGAGTCATGATATTTGGTGTGAAACTGGGTGCTTATTAGGTACACGGTAGGTGTAAATAGTTTGTCAAACTATCCCTGAACTTTGATCGGATAAATATTGTTACTTAACAGACTGAGCGCTCTGGGTGCAATCGTATTCGGCTCACCCGATTCAGCTGCAATGTAGCGTGCAGCGGTATCTAGCAAGGATTGATCGATGATAAACGAAGGGAAATCCGCCGCCGCATTTGCCATTGGCGCCGTTTTTGAGCAATGCAATAAGTAGGCACGGTAGTGATCGATAAAGTTTAGAGAAGACACTGGGTCAAGTGTTTCATGATGCTCAACAAGGGCGCTTGCAATGTCTGCAAGTGTATCAATTGTTAGTTGCAAGCTATGTGTTGTTGGTTCGGTCATCAGAGTCTCCAGAGAGCGGCAACAGTATTGTGAGCCGACGTCAGAAAATGTTAACCCCTTATGAAAACACTTATCGAAGGTAATTAAAATCCGAAAAACACGTACGTAGCCTACGTATAAGGAAATATATTGCTGAATATTCAGGTCGAACTGTCAGGTTATATCAGACTGTATCAGCCCTATTAGCGTTGCCATTGCCAGGAGATTTGAGGTGGACTTCGCTTGGGTTTTCTCAAGAACACGCGAGCGGTGTTGTTCAACGGTGCGATGACTGATGCCCAATATCTCGGCCATCTGCTTACTCGACAGATTGGCCTGATGTTCAAGAATGAGCCGTAAAACTTCATTCTCACGGTCGGTTAGTCGGTTGAAGTGCTCTCGAATGGACGCAAGTTTTTGCTGTTCTGATCGTGTTGACTGATCTTGAAGGAACGCTTCTTCGATGCGCCTGATTAACACGTCAGGCAAAAACGGTTTTTCTAAAAAGTCGATTGCCCCGGCTTTCAATGCTTGTACCGACTGCGGCACACCACCGTGACCCGTGATGAAAATAATGGGTATGGCAATGTTGCGATGGGTTAGTTCCCGTTGTAGTTCTAGCCCGTCCATCTCTGGCATACTCAAGTCGAGCACTAAACAACCCGGTTGATCGGTACTGTACGCATCCAGAAATGCTTTGGCTGATTCGTAAGCATTGACTTGGAAACCACGACGTATAAGCCCTCTGGGCAATGTTTTGCGCACGCTGGGGTCATCATCTACGAGAAACACGGTGCTTTGTACTGTCGACATAGGCTTTTAACTTCTTGTTAATGGCAGAGTAAATATAAATCGCGTACCGATGCCGGCAGCCTCTTCAAACCACAACTTGCCGCCATGCGACTCAACAATTGATCGACTAATCGATAAGCCCATCCCCATGCCTTCTGATTTACTACTCTCAAACGGTTTAAACGGTACGATTCCATCGTCAAGTCCAGGACCGTTGTCTTTAACAACAACAACAATTTCCTCGCCATCAAGATGAGTGCCAACTGATGTCCGTCGATTGTGGCTATGGTTTGCCCCAACAGCATCGATACTGTTTCGCAATAGATTAACCAGTACCTGCGCAATTTGTACACGATCAACATTAGGGTTAGGTATGGGGTTCAAGTCAGATTCTATCTTGACGTTGTGCTTAAGCGCATCTGAATTAAGCAATCGTATGGTTTGCTCTACCAGTGAGTTCAGATCAAGATCGGAACGGGTTGCTGTGTCTTTGCTCACGAACTGTCGAAGTGCACGTATAATTTCACCCGCCCGTTGCGTTTGAGACTGAATGTCTTCAAGACATTCTAACAACTCTGCCGACGTGCTTGCATTCTCCTGTGCAGACAACAGTGCGGTGTCCGCGCTCTGAGAAATGGCCAACAGGGGTTGGTTTAACTCATGAGCGAGTCCCGTTGCCATCTGCCCCATTGTGGTAAGTCGTCCAATATGGGCTAATTCGTTTTGAAGTTCTAATGATTGTTCTTCAGTACGCTTGCGCTGATCCATTTCTTGTTGGAGCGCGCTATTTGATTCTTCTAGTTCAAGTTCAACTGGGCTTCGAAGTGCAAATACTTGTGGCATTATCGGATATAACATGATGGCTGTTCCGATCGACGCTATTGCTGTGATAGCTTTAAACACACCCTGAATGGCATAGTAGCCGTTCCACACTACGACAATGCTCATTGCATGAGTCACTCCGCAAGCAAGGATAAAAATAGAGAACATCACCACAGTGCCCCGAAAAGGTGTGTACTTTCTTTTACGCAGGGTGCGGACTAACGCGTAAGGAATAGTGAAGTATGCTATTGCAATTGCTGCATCTGAAAATACATGCAGCCAAAGGATATCGGGACGCCACGCGTAGCACATGCCGTGTGGCATAAAACTTTCGAGAAAATTCACAAATAACTCCTATTGACTGAAAAGGCTTATGCCGATTCAGTGAACATATGGTGCATATTCAACTTATTTAATTGCTTTTGGGAGTACCCTGCAAATGCAGATAAGTATACCGGTTGGCGCTTGAAGAACAATTTCAGTTTTTTATTTTGTATAAAGTACATGCAGTAAAAAGCTGGCAAATTAGGTGGGCCTCAACATAGGATGTTGAACTATTCGCATGCGAAGTTAATGTTTTTAGAATTGTGTTTTTATACGTGGATTGATCATAGAACAGCGGTTAATCACCTGCACTATATTGGGCACTGTTAACTGAGTAAACCATGTCGACGCGGTTATTGATGGAAGATTATTTTAGTTTCGTATATGGTATGTTGTGTTGTTCAAGATAGCTTTTTTATTTGTATAAAACGCTGCATTGTGCGTTTTTGATTTTGTTTGTTTTTTGAATAGTGCGTATACCTTTCGATATGTAAATACATCCGAAGGCATGTATAGCATTGAACTTGTATATGCCCGCGTGCTTAAAACACGAGTAAGTACAGGCCTGAAATTTCAATGCCATGTGTTTTTCTGTATTTCCTGACTCCATGAGTTGTCAACAGATGCAATCGACGTTAAATCCGGACGATATAGTGCAGGCACTGCAAAGCGTTTTAAATGATGCAAAGTTTTGTGTTGCACCGAAAATGTCGGCGTTTTTGGAATATGTTGTAATGCAAACTCTCGACGGTAATGCCGACAGAATTAAGGCATACGCGATCGCCATCGACGCCTTGAACAAACCACACAACTTTGACCCGCAACAAGACCCATCAGTTCGCGTTATGGCCTTGCGGCTGCGCAACGCGCTTAATGATTACTATCAAAGGACGACAGACCATCACGTTATATTTCAAATGCATGCAGGCTCCTACGTTCCAACCTTCAAAGTGAACGACCAAAGGAATGTAAGCTTGCACGTTTTAGACAAGATTGATCACTAATTAAAATTGCTGACTGGCGCATTTTTCACTGCTCAAACTCATTAACGCTGACAAATATTAGCCGCGTAGACGACCGCCAAATCAACTTCGTGCTGTGTTGCTGCATGTCTATAGTGAGGATGTCATTCAACGAATTTGCTGGTACTTAATTTTTGATCAGACTAAATTGGCTCTGTTTGCACTAGACTTAGGGTTGCGCTTATTCAAAGCGCGAGTCTACAGGTCAGGATAATGAAACGAATATTTCAGGTGTTGGGTTTATTGTTGTTGTTAGGCCTTGGCTACCTGGCCTTCGCTGGAACCAAAATGCAAACAATAACTACCGAGATAGATATAGCCGCACCGCCCGAAAAAGTGTGGGGCATTTTGGTTGATGTAGAAAAATGGCAAGCCTGGAGTCCCGTGATCAATGCGTCCAGTGGTGATGCAGCGGTCGGCTCCAGTGTGAGCATTACCATGATCGGAAAAGACGCGGGCAAAGACGGACCAACCTACAGCCCAGAAATTTTGCAATTGGATGAACCGCGAATTTTGCATTGGCGAGCCCATATGCTAACGGGCTTTGTGTTCACAAACGATAAAATTATAGAGCTACAAAAAACAGATACGGGTACAAAGCTTATACACAAGGAAACTTTTAAAGGAATGATGGCGGTATTGATGAAAGGGCAAATGGAGAAGGGTGTGTCGCCGATTTTAAATGCAATGAATGAAGCTTTAAAGCAACAAGCTGAACAATAGGGGGTATAATATCCCTGCCTAGGCGCATTAACTACTGTCCAGTAGTCTAAATCGGCTATGGGCTTTCTATCTATCGTTTTGCATGTAGCATCGCGTACGCACTATACGGAACATACTAAAACAATATATTCCGGAGCATGTGCATGTCATCTTGGATCACACAAAATACAACGGGCGAGCCTCACGCCAGGCACGAAAACGGATTTATCGAATTCGATAACAAATTCTATTTAGTTGGTGGGCGACGGATTCAACCCGTCGATATTTACGACCCCAGTTCAAAACATTGGACCTCAGCGTCAAAGCCTCCCATCGAAGTACATCATTTTCAACCTATCGTTGTCGGCAATCAAATTTGGATAGTGGGTGCCATGACAGGTGAGTTCCCACGTGAAACGCCACTCGATACAGTCATCATCTATGAGCCATCGACCGATAGCTGGAGTGAAGGGCCTGCTATTCCAAGCAATCGCCGTCGAGGTGCGTCGGGTTGCGTACTGCACACCGATGGATGGATATATTTAGTGGGGGGTATTATCGATGGTCATCATGCTGGTACGCAGTATTGGTTCGATCGCTTAAATCCTGAAACCGGTGAGTGGCAGAGCTTAGTGGATGCGCCCACTAAAAGAGATCATGCGCCTTGCGCCGTTATCGATAACAAGCTTTATTTTGTTGGTGGTCGAGAAACAGGGCGACATAATGGACAAGATTACGACGCCTTTTTCGGCCATACCATAGCTGGGCTTGATATATACGACTTTGAATCAGGCTCATGGGCAACCCATACCCAGCCGATACCCGTCGAAACTGCTGCCGGTGGAGTCGCGGTAGTCGATGATAAACTGATTTATATTGGTGGCGAACATGGCGGCCCGGAAGCATCGGCAGACATGCAATTATTCAATCCCAATACAGGGCAGTGGAGCAAGGGGCCCAGCTTAAACCGAGAACGACACGGAACTAATTGTTGTGTTTATGATGGTGCGATCTGGATTGCCGCTGGCAGTGGTGCCCAACGTGGCGAACCAGAATTAACCAGTTTGGAGTCACTTAAAATCTAACGACTACGGGCTTAACAAAGCTCTTGGCATAACCGCGAATTAACACTCTGGTGTCAATCAAAACAGACCGACGCTCTAATTTAGTTGGCAGTTTGTGGATGGTGCTTTCGATGGCTGCGTTTGCTTTCGAAGATGCTTTGTTAAAACTGACATCGGTACAGCTGCCGCTGGGCCAGATACTGATAATTTTCGGTCTTGGTGGGGTGGTATTTTTTGCTGCTGTTTCATTTATTCGCGGTGAGCCGTTATACACACCCGATGTAATTTCCCAACCCATGCGTTGGCGTGTGTTGTTCGAGGTTATCGGTCGACTCTTTTTTATTTTAGCGATAATGCTAACACCTTTATCATCAGCCACGGCCATATTGCAGGCAACACCCATTGTTGTTGTCGCTGGTGCTGCATTGTTTTTTGGCGAAAAAGTGGGTTGGCGTAGATGGGCGGCGATCGTTATTGGCCTCATTGGTGTGCTATTTATTATACGTCCTGGTACGGCTAGTTTTTCGCCATTGTCAATGCTCGCTGTTATCGGCGTGTTCGGCTTGGCGGGTCGTGATCTGGCAAGTAGGGCCGCGCCAGCAAATTTAAGCTTTTTACTGCTTGGTCTCTATGGATTTATGTCGGTGATTGTGGCGGGAATCCTGTACGCCGTGTTTGACGCATCAGCATTTGTTTGGCCAACACTAACAACGTCGCTTTATTTGTCGGGCACCATCGCGTTCGGTGTTATAGCCTACACTGCGCTAATGGTTGCTATGCGAACCGGTGAAGTATCGTCTGTTACCCCGTTTAGGTATTCACGATTACTGTTCGGGATTATGCTTGGTGTTCTGTTATTTAACGAACAACTTGACTTGCCTATGCTTGTTGGGTGCCTGATGATTGTACTTGCCGGTCTGTTTATTCTGTGGAGGTCGAAGCCTGTTCAAGAGTAGCTGTGATTGTAGGTGCACACGCCACCCTCTATTCGAATAATTCCGAAGCCGCCTAACAATTAGTTAGAGCGCGGCAGTGAATTGCTTATCAGATACACCATGCTGTTTCGTTTGCTTGTTAAGTACAATTCGCCCATAGCTCCTTGCAAAATGCGCACATCAATTCGATTTTTCGTGTTCACATAGCTTGCTGACGTTTGTACAATTTCTTTGAGCGCCATGGCAATAGATTGTGTGTCCGGATTATTGTCGTGGTCGTATTTAACGGTTGCTACATAGGTTTGTGCATTGCTTAAATCTGGCGGTGCGCCTTTTGTTGTTGCTGCCAACATATCCGATAAGCTCGAATGAAACAGATCACTGGTCTTTGGAAAGTCGATATAAAAGAACTCTCCATCCAGTTCAGAACCGTTTTCAACAGCAAAGCCGCCGCCCAATGCTTCATTGGTAAAAGTGGCGCCAATCGATGCGTGGTGTCCAAATTGCACGACAGGGTACGTAAACCCATTCATCGCATCATCATTGGGTAGCTGTGTAATGCCATTAACCAAAGTGCCTGAATCCAAATGTACAAAGGTGCCCTCTCGTTGCGGCCAGCCGTAGTTGTTGCCCTGCAAAATTAAATTGACTTCATCTATGTTGTCTCTGCCAGCTTCAGTAGCAAGTAGGTGCCCGTTTTGTGTAAAAGCCAAATGATGTGGATTACGATGGCCATAGCTATAAACGGCATCGGGTAGCGAAGCATCGTTGATAAATGGATTGTCAGCTGGCACGGTGTAGCTTTGTTCGCCGAATTGCAGCGGATTAACACGCAAGATCTTCCCTAGTGCATCGTTGTTTAAACCTGACCCTGCCAGTGAGGATGCGATACTGCCGTCACCATGGGCAACGTATAAGTTGCCAAAGTCTGTGTCACCTGAATTGACATAAGGGTTAAACAGTATTTGTTTTATCGGGTGGTCGAATTCTGGAACGCCAACGCGAAACACTTCCCGGTAGCTTGATGGGTCTACAACAAAGTTGTCCGTATTCGCAGTCCATTCGACCAATACGCTGTCTGCACTAATCCCTGATTGGTCAGATATGTAGGTATGCAGAGCCGGGTTATCCGGTCGTTGCTCCATCAGTGATGCGTAGAATTTTCCATTGCGTGCAAAGTCGGGATGGAACGCTATGCCGCGAACGCCACCATGAAAAGAATTGCTTGTTTCCAGTTGTCTGCCTGTATGTGATTGTATAGACGATTTTATATCAAACCAAAGTGACACCTGGCGATTGGTTATTTCATACACTCGCCCATCTTGCTCATCGACTGCAAACAAACGATCATTAAAGTAGCTCATGGCATTCCATCGAGCCGGGGAGCCGTTACTTGCTAATGGAAGTTCAACAAACGGTTCAATAACCACATCGAGCTGTGATGGCTTTGCATCGAATGCCCAACGTACAATGCCATTATCGCCCACCGTTGGTGGCGAGTGTGCGCTTACCAAGTTCGCCGGTGGCGTCGTTGGCGAGTTAATAATATTGCTCGGTGGTGTTGCAACTGGCGCTGTTGGTTCAGGTTCGTCTACAACCGTGGGGCGGGTTACGGGGGTTTGTGGTGTGGGTGAACCCAGCTCCATAGGTTCTGCTGGACTTTCACTACTGCCTGAACCGCAAGACGATAACAGTATGGTGACTAGTACAAGCGTAATTGTGCTTAGTTTTTTATGATTAATCACGGCGGATTGGTATGGTTGCTAAACGTAAGCAGAGGCAACTACTGCTGGACTACGGGTACCCAAAGTGTAGCACCACTGATCGTGTTAGATAGGTGTGGTGCTTGTGAATAGGTTTGGATAAAAGCGGTAAAAATAAACGTTTTAGATTGTTTTGCGTTTATTTGACTATGCTGTCGTTATCGGCCTAGCAAGCTTGTAATCGACTTTTCAATGGATTCAGATTGGTGCAGAGTTTTAATCCATTGTGCTGGTATTCCTTGCTCAGTATCGATGCCGTAGCACGCGCCTAAAACAGCGCCAATTAAAATTGATCGACCACATGAATCGCCTCCGGCATAAATATTTTGTCTAACCGCTTGTTCGAAAGATGTAGCCGTAGCGATGTTGTGCACAGCACTGGGAAAGCCGATGTCAAGTTGGCAGGCCATACCCCATTCAGCCGTTACGTCGGGTGTGCTTTTGTCGATGGCTGCCAGCGCTTGTTCAACCAATGGTTTAACTGAGCCGGTGAGTTCTTGCTTAGCTGCATCGACTGCGAGTTCTGCATCCCCTGTTGTGATGGCAGCTTCTATCATGTTAGCGCAGGCCTGGCCAAAGGCGACAGCTTTATCATTGTTATTTGTCACCCTAACGGCCGACTCAACAACAGTCGATAAATTTTCTTGTTGTGCATAGAGCGCGACTAAGGGTACTAATTTAGAAATCGCTGGAAGCTGGGTATCGTTGGCACCGTGTAAATCACCAACACTTTGCCACTGTTCTAGCATTTTAAATGCATGTACAACCATGGCATCATCATCATGCGTTAGCCGAACTGCAGCCTCTAGTTGTTTGTTTAGCTCATCGCCTTTGTATTGCTTTGCGTTGCTAACAACCTTGGTCAATAATTGGTGTATGGTCTCTTTAGGGCCATTAAACGCAATACTCAGTGCACGTTCCTGCGCTTGCTGTTCGGCGGCTGTTATGTTGTTTAGGGTGTCCCGTGTTGGTCGGTCGATATAGCCTGAGTAGCTACCGCCGTACCCAAAGCAACTGATGAATGCTTCTTCGTACTGTGCTTTTTCGTAATTACCATTGTTGTTTAGTAGTGCTTGTAGCATGGTGAGGTGTTGCTCACCGTACTGTGAGCACATACCAACAGATTTGTTGGCGTGTGCGAAGAAGCCCATGGTGCCCTCGTAGTCACTTGGCGTGGGTGCTCTGAATTCAGGTGCACTTGGCGCTAGCGCGCTTATTCTGTCTTGGTCATAAAGCCAATGAAACCCGAGCGATGCCGCATCTGCAACCGCAGCTCCAAGTATTGCGCCTCGTTTTCGATCATCTGTGGTTAGCATATAGGGTCCAAGTGATAAGCTTATTCGACACGTTTTAAGTGTACATCGAATCGTGTGTAACACAGATATTCATAGGCATCAAAAGGTTCAATTAGGGATACAGTAAAGTGCACCTGCATCACTTAACACATTTAGCATCCTCCGAATCGGGACGTGCATGGTCTTTGCGTTTGCCCAGAATATTAGATCAGTTAGTCGTTCAGTGGGATCTTAAAAATGTATGCATGCCATTTACCAATGCCAATGTTTCTTACGCGGTCAAAGCAGAACGCAACGGTGAGCCTGTTGTTTTAAAGATTCAATGGCCACATGACGAATGTAAGTATGAAGCGGATGCACTCAAGCTTTGGAATGGCAATGGCTCGGTAGAATTATTGGCTCATGACAAAGGCTGTCACGCACTCTTACTTGAGTATTGCGACCCTGGGCAAAGCCTTGGCGATGCTAATGGCGTAGATAAGATCGGCGTCATGGTCGATTTATTACCTAAACTGTGGCTTGAGGCTAACGAACCGTTTCAAACATTATCTGATGAGGCGCGTGCTTGGCAAAGCCGCTTGTATGAAAATTGGCAATCGCTGGAAAAACCGTTTGAACGCTCTCTTTTAGATAAAGTTGCCCGATACATCGACCAACTGCTGGCTACACCACAACAACCGGTGCTGGTTCATCAAGACCTGCACGGTGCAAATGTCTTATCTGCGCAGCGATCACCATGGTTGGTGATCGATCCAAAGCCGTTAATTGCTGAGCGGGAGTTCTCAATTGCATGCGTCATTAGAAGCCCCGAGCTAGGCCATTCGCAGGCAGATGTTGTTGGTCGATTAAATCGCCTCTGCTTCGAACTGGAATTAGATCGCGAGCGAGCCCGACAGTGGGCGATGGTACAAACGCTGTGCTGGTCGTTTGATGCCGGTGCCTCACCTAGCATGCTAGAGGTGGTGCGCTGGTTGGATAGGGAAGATTTCTCGCCAAATCTTGCATAATCTGCGCTGTATAGCGCCATTCGCGCGCGAAAAGCACCCTATTTATTAGAAAAATATCCCAATAGATGACTATGGCAGTGACCTTGCATCTGTAAATACGATATTCGTATTAGGTACAGTCAAATGCAAGAACAACAGTTAGAGCCACTGTGGGACGAAGGAATTTCAAGTTTGCTATATGGTGAATATGAGCGTCTGCAACGTCCTTTTACTATGCAGGACTTGCGCGGTTACGCCAACGAACATGCTGTGCGTATAGGCGATATTCTTGAGACCTTGTTCCTGATGGGTATTTACGGCGCCTGGAAATACACCAATGAAAATGGTGAAGAGCAAAAGCTTGACGAAGACGCGTTGAATGCAATCTACGCCAAAGGCCGTTTAGAGGATGCTGATTTGGAAGCCTTCTCAGGTTTGTGGGAACCCGCAGAATAAGATTACGCTGGGGTAGCGTGACTTACACTACCCCATTTATTTAAGAAGCGTTCGTTTCAGTCACGTCTACATCGAAACTCTTCAACATTGAACGATACTCATCGTTCGGACAAACATCGGTCACAAACGAATCTATTTGTGATACATGGCCAATGCGTACCGGCGCCACGCGTTCATGCTTGCTTGAATCAGCGACCAGAATCACGTGCCGAGCATTTTCAATAATCGCTTGTGACACTTTAACTTCACGATAATCAAAATCGAGAAGCGCACCATCGTTATCCAAACCGGATGCACCAATGATGGCATAGTCCACTTTAAACTGACCGATAAAGTCCACGGCTGACTCACCAACAATACCGCCATCCGTGCTTCGCACTTCACCGGACGCAATAATCACTTTGTTCGCCTCGCATGGCCGTAGGATGCTGGCTACGTTTATGTTGTTTGTAATCACCATCAAGTCGCGGTGTTGCAGTAGCGCATGAGCGCAGCTTTCGGTGGTGGTGCCAATGTTCATAAACAGTGAAGAGCCATTAGGGACCATTTTCGCAACAGTCTCCCCGATTGCGCGTTTTTCATCACCGGCCAATATTCTGCGTGCTTCGTAAGCGACGTTCTCAATATTCGACGCAATTCGAGCTCCACCGTGGGTGCGCAACAATGTTCCTTCTTCGCAGAGTTGGTTTAGATCTTTGCGAATGGTTTGCGGGGTTACTTCGAAGCGTTCGGTAAGGTCATCCACAGTGACCACGCCCTGTGATTTAGCAAGGTTGAGAATGTCTTGTAATCGCACAGCGCTCATGGTGATGGCACATCGGTTGTCTACTGAGGGGATATTTTAACGAAAAAGATAGTACCAATGAAGTTTGCGCCATTTGCCCCAATTTTATGGGCTAAATGTTCACGTTTCCAAAGGCCTGCATCATCAAATAAACCCGCCAGTATTGCTGCGCAATAGCCTCTGCATTGTTAACATGGCAGCATGGACGTATCCGATCTCATTGACTCCCTGAACG
The DNA here is from genome assembly GCA_938035945.1 of uncultured Granulosicoccaceae bacterium. Lineage (GTDB taxonomy): Bacteria > Pseudomonadota > Gammaproteobacteria > Granulosicoccales > Granulosicoccaceae > Granulosicoccus. The sequence goes on along the minus strand of CALHOU010000129.1, from coordinate 2,006 downwards.
CTGCCCAACGTGAGGCTGTGACGGCTCCCATGGGCCACTTACTGGTGCTCGCTGGCGCTGGTAGCGGAAAAACCCGAGTGCTCACTAATCGCATCGCCTGGCTAAATCGGGTTGAGGGTGTATCGCCGTTTGGCATTATGGCGGTTACATTTACGAATAAAGCCGCACGCGAAATGCGTCATCGTGTTGAGCACTTGCTGGGCATGAATGTAGCCTCCATGTGGTTGGGCACTTTCCACGGGATTGCGCATCGATTTTTGCGCAGTCACTGGAAAGAGGCAGGCTTACCGCAAGCCTTCCAAATTCTCGATTCAGATGACCAACTGCGATTGGTCAAACGAACCTTGCGTACATTGGAGCTCGACGAAGCGCATTATCCACCCAAACAAGTGCAATGGTTTATTAACGGCCACAAAGATGAAGGCCGGCGCCCGCAACACGTAGACGATCAGCAAGACGCAACCACCGCCCAATACGTTCGCATTTACTCAGCATACGAAGCCGCATGTGATCGTGCCGGTGCGGTTGACTTTGCCGAGCTGCTGTTGCGTGCGCTTGAAACCCTGCGCGACAACCAAAGTTTACTCGATCATTTTCGTTCGCGTTACAAGCATTTACTCATTGATGAGTTTCAAGATACTAACGCCATTCAATATGCCTGGATTCGCCTTATGGCCGGTGACACGGGTAGTGTGTTTGCTGTGGGTGATGATGATCAATCAATTTATGCATGGCGTGGCGCTCGTGTTGAGAACATTCTTAACTTTAATAAAGACTTCCCCGATGCGGCGGTTGTCAGGTTAGAGCAAAACTACCGTTCCAGTGGCAATATTTTAGAAGCGGCGAATGCTCTTATCGATTGCAATGGCGGGCGATTAGGTAAAAACCTATGGACGGCGGACGGTGAAGGTGAACTCATCACGCTATATAACGCCTATAACGAAACCGATGAAGCTCGCTTTATTGTTGAATCCATATTGGATTACGTTAGTGACAAAGGCGGGCGGCGTAAAGATTGTGCCGTGTTGTACCGTTCAAACGCGCAATCACGGGTGATAGAAGAATATTTAGTTGCAGCCGGTGTTAAGTATCGCGTTTATGGTGGTCTGCGTTATTTTGAACGGGCTGAAATTAAAGATACCTTGGCCTATATGCGCTTAGTGTCGCACCACCTCGACGATGTATCTTTTGAGCGTGTTGTCAATCAACCAGCGCGTGGTATCGGCGATAAAACCGTTGGGCAGATTCGAGTGTTCGCGCGTGATGCCAATTGCTCGATGTGGGAAGCCGCAAAAACGGTTGTTGAAAATAAAGGTTTAACCGCGCGCGCATCCACAGCTGTTTCAAAGTTTATAAGCATGATTGAATCTTTATCTGAAGCTATTGTCGATCAGTCGCTACCTGAACAAGTCAACACCGTTGCTGAAGTATCTGGCTTGCTCGATCACTTTAAAAAGGATCAATCTGAACGTGGGCAAAGCCGGGTTGAGAACGTTGAAGAGCTCAGCAATGCCGCGCGCACATTCTCAGTTAATTTTACTGACGACCCAGAAGCGATTGTGCTTGATGAATTTTTAGCCCATGCAGCGCTGGAGGCGGGTGATGGGCAAGCTGATGCCGATGAAGATGCGGTGCAGTTAATGACCTTGCATTCAGCCAAAGGGCTCGAATTCCAGGTGGTGTATTTAGCCGGTATGGAGCAAGGCTTATTTCCACATCAACGATCAGTTGAAGACCCAGCTAAGTTAGAAGAAGAACGCAGGCTTTGTTATGTCGGTATTACCAGGGCGGAGAAAAAGCTGTACATAACCATGGCTGAGCAACGTCGCTTGTATGGTCGTGATCAATACAACCCACCATCAAAATTTGTTGGCGAGTTGCCATCTAACTTGCTCGAAGAAATTCGCCCGCGCATGAATGTGAGTTTGCCGGTCTATCAATCAGCCGACTCGCCACGCTTTCAAGAGGAAAGTGATTCAGGTATACAGGTTGGGCAAATGGTTACT
>CALHOU010000128.1 GCA_938035945.1 uncultured Granulosicoccaceae bacterium | reverse complement strand
AGTGGTGCGGCACCATCCACGTCACTGCTGGTTACGGTACCTACGGCGGTCTGATTTTCAGCAGTACTGAAGCTAACGGGCGATGTGATGACCGGAGCTTCGTTGACATTGGTTACGTTGATCGCAATGTTCTGAGTGGTAACGCCTCCATTCTGATCATCAACTTGCACGGTGATGTCATAGGTGTTGTCAGCATCAATATCAGCAGGTGACTCAAAGTCCGGAGCGCTGTTAAAAGTCAAAACACCGGTATTAACATCAATCGAGAACAAGCTGTCATCGGTTGCGCCAACTAACGAGTACAGTGGTGCAGCGCCATCAACATCGGTGCTGGTAACGGTACCAACTGCAGTTTGATTTTCTGCTGCGAAAAACGCTGCCGGAGAGGTAATACTGGGTGCGACGTTGACAACAGCGGCGATATTAAGTGAGTTCTCTGAGGTTGAACCGTAAGCTAAAAGATCGTTGATTCCAATCTGCGAGGAATTAACTATTTGTGTTGCCGTGGCGGATATGCGGTCATCATTACTAATACTTACGCCTGTGATGACTGTATCAATGGATGCTGTTCCTGTACCGTCAGTTAGGACTACGATTGCCCCTAAAAAGACGGTACCTTCCCCATGACCAGAAGCATCTTCGGTACCGAAAACGGTGCTAAAGAATTCTATTCGATATTCAGTATTTGGACTCGAGTTTACCTCACCTCTTATATGAATATCGGAACCGTTGACGACCCCTGTCCACAACACTGGAAAGTTTTGTAGATCGTTAGCACCACTGTCTGTATCGTTTAAGTCGTTTTCCGTTACGCCGGAAATATTTTCAGTACCACCCTCTAAATTGATACCTAGATTACTGTTGGAAAAAATGCTGTTGCCCAGAACACTGTTTCCAGAACCGGCAGTTGACATAATTCCGATACCATCTGGTATAGGCCCGCCAAAGCCATTGAATGCTACTGTGTTGCCTTCCCCGAGTTGGGTTCCGCCAATGAGATTGTCAGCTGCGCCATTATCGATATAGATGCCGGATGATGAGTTACCAAGATTTAGCGTTCCAGAACTGTCAGTACCTATTGCATTACCTTGGACTATTGTTCCTGTCGATACCCCGAATATTGATATACCGTTGTAACCATTAGACACGCTGACATTCCCCATGCCTACCCCACCAATAATAGTGTCGTCTGCGCCATAGAGAATATTTATTCCGGTACTCTGATTGCCCAGCGAGGTTGTTCCGTCTGCACCAAGCCCAATATAGTTATTACGGATTATGTTTCCGTCGCTGTCCTCATCAGCAACTCTGATTCCTTGTGTGCCGTTTCCTGAAATCACATTTCGGTCGCTGGCGGTGTTTCCTCCAATAATGTTGTTACTTGCACCACCAAATAGGTATACGCCAATATCGCCATTACCCAATGCTGAATTTCCGGAACTATCGGTACCGATTAGATTCCCAGAGATGGTGTTGTTGATTGTGGTCGCGCCCAAATTTCCGTCTATGGTGATGCCACTACCATTGTTTCCTGAGATGAGATTTCCTTCACCAGTCCCATTACCGCCAATGATGCTATCCTGAACACCGTTGTAAATAACTATGCCGTGACGAGTATTTGCAATAGCGGCGGTGCCATCGAAATTTGTACCGATGAAATTGCCTTGAATTATGTTGTTATTGGTGCCTAAGCCTGCTAGTTCTATACCGTCTTCATTGCCTGAAATCAGATTTCCTTCGCCAGCTAGCGAGCCTCCAATAATATTGAAGCTTGCAGAATTTCCGATGTATATACCATCATCAGTATTGCCAATTGCGCTAGTACCGGTAGCGTTTGTACCAATGAAGTTTCCACTGATAGTGTTGGACGTACTTGCTGCCCCCCACAATGTTATCCCTCCAACCCCGTTACCTGAAATCAAATTACGATCAGCAGCCGTACTGCCGCCTATTGTGTTGCCTGAAGAATTGATGATATGTATACCCCATCCGTTATTCCCCAGTTCTGTAGAGCCATCCGTACCTATATAATTTCCAACAATTGTATGGTTGTGTGAAGAAAGTACCTCGATGCCATGGCCTTTAAAATTGACGATTTCCAATCCGCTGATAGTGCTGCCATCACTGCCAGCGATCAAAGACAAACCATTATTCATGCCGGCGGTTTTGCCGTCCAATGTAATCAATGGCTCGCCTGAGTAACCCGGTGCGCTCGTGCCGTCTATAATGATCTGGTCTGAAATAGAGGGCAGGGCGCTTGTCAAATTGATCGTACCGGTGATGTTAAATATTATGGTGTCTTGGCCGTTGCCGGCGGCATCCAAAAGTGCCTGCCGTAATGATCCGGCACCAGAGTCGGCCAAAGTGGATACGACGTACGTTGCAAGCGTATGTTCATAGTTGCGCTGCAATTCATCGCTAATCGCTAGTTGAGTTTCTACTTTGCCGGTAGTGTATTCAAGTGACCAATCACCTCCAAGCTCTCTTGCACCGGTTAAATCGTCTGAAGCAGCTACATCGGTTCCAGTCAAATCTGCTAACAAAGAGATGAAATTTTGCCCTTGCTGTGTTGATGCGAGATCGCAACCATATATCAGTAAATCGGCATCCTCAGAGAAATTATCCTGCCAGCTTGCAATACTATCTGCACTTGTAAGTAAGCTGTTTAGATCGATTGGAGAATCCCCAAGGCTCAGTTCTCCATCCTGACCGTGTGAAAAAATATGCAGTGCATCGACTTGGTCGTAAGCTGCCAGTATGTCGTTGATTTGTTCGAGCCCATCATGTTCGGCGCTAAGCGTATAGATTTCGTATTGAGTACTGGGCGACTGCTCTAAATCAGCAATAATACGATCGATGTCGGGGGTCTTCGAGTCAATGATAATTAGTTCAAGTCGGGTTTCTGTTGTGCTAGCTATCCGAGAATGCTGATCATCGTTTGCGCTGAGATAAAGCGGATGTTCATAGCTGCTCACATGTGCGTGAAGATCAGGCGCAAACGGAACATCAGCGGAGAAAAGCAGCCGCTGCTCCAATTGCTCTAGGCGATAATTTCCTTGCCTTCTTTTGTGCTTGTGAGGTTTGCGATTCAATTTTTAAACCTGGTACGTCGACTCGATGACTTTCATATGTAGTTCAGCTCTATTCGGAATGTGTTGCTACTTTGCCATCTGTAGGCGCAAAACTGATGCGACACTTTTGGCCGCTTGTAATGCTTAAATCGGTGTTGGGGAGCGTTAATCGAACGCCGAAGGTGCCGCTGAATGTATCGAGCTGTCGATCGACCACATGCACGGTCGCAAGTAGTGGTTCATCGCGAATGATCTCAGGATAAACCAGAGCTTTATCACCCTTGTTAAATTGACCAAAAAGTTTGGCTGGCAGTACAACCTCGATTCGTAGCGGGTCGAGCTGCGCTATGGTCATGACCGGTGCGTCATAGATAAACTCACCGGGAAAGGTGTGTCTCTCAACCACGGCACCATCAATTGGGCTTCGTACGATTCTTTGCTCAAGCAGAGCCTGGGAACGGGCTAAGTCATGTTGGAGAACAAGAAGATTGTCTTGCGCCTGTCTTAGTGCTGCAGAGGCAACTTGCAGCTGCGCAACACCTTCGTCGCGCTCCTGGGCGGACACAAGGTTCTTAGCATAAAGCGTTTTAATCCGTTCTCTATTTAACTGGGCAAGGTTTAAATCTGCTTTGCGTGCGTTGATCTCGCCGTGCATATTGGCACGCGCTTCTGCTTGGGCGAGGTTGGCTTGTTCGAGTGTTGATTTTAATATCGCAATCGGCTGGCCAGTGGTGACCATATCACTGCGGTCTACTAGTAGCTGATCGACAACGCCTTGGACTTGGCTACCAACTTTGGCTGTGACCATCGGTTCGATTAAGCACTCGTGACCGTCAAGTTCGGTTGCCTGTGTTGGCACCGATATCAGGCTCGAGGATATTAAGATAAGACACAATCGGTGTTTTAATATCTGTAAGTAGTTCATTTTATTAGTCAAGATTTCCTCCGACAGCTAACTGTCTTTTCAGCTGTTTGTATCCCTTGAACACAGAAATTCGTTGCGCCATTTGCCTTCGCTCGCAACGCCACTGAACCGATCGCACTATCCACGCGCAGAGCAAGCATGAACGTCTACTTGCAGTAGTGCTGGGCAGCAGTCGGCGTATGATCGCTGGTAACTCGTTCAATAACTCATCGGTTGCAGACAAAATTGTGTGAGCAGAACCGGGCTCACCCTGGCGGGCAGCTCTGCCAAACAGTTGTCGATCAATTCTTGCGGTATCGTTAATTTCAGTATTGATGACGTGGAGTCCGCCTAGATCTATAGCGCTACCTTGCAGTGGTATGTCCGTGCCTCGACCTGCCATATTTGTCGCAACGGTTACAGCTCCCGGACGGCCAGCTCTTGCAACTATCATTGCTTCATCTTTATCCTGTGTTGCATTGAGTAGTTGATGTTCTATTTTGCAAGCTTTTAATACATGACTAATGCGTTCTGATAGTGCAACAGTTCGTGTACCAATTAGAATCGGTTGGCCAGCTGCATGTCGAGATTGAACCGTCTTTAGCAAGACTGCGATTTGAGTTGAGCGTGACGGCAGAACAGTCTGGGGTAGCATTGTTATACGGCTGGGCTTATGTGCAGGTACTCTGACCACCTCGAGTTGGTAGACATTTCGTAGCTCACCGCGTACTTCATGCAGTGTGCCGCTGAGTCCCGCCAATTTGTGATATTTGAGAAAGAACCGCTGATAGCTGATTGACGCAAGAGTTTCTGTGTCGTCAGTTGGCTGACATTTTTCCTTGATTTCGATCATTCGGTGTAAACCGTTTGGTAGCTTCCTATCTGGCATTGCCCTTCCGGTGCCCTCATCGATTAAACTCACTTTCTTATCGATGACGACGTAGTCTCGATCGCACCGATAGATGTGTTGTGCTGTCAATGCTTGTTTTATCAATTCACTGCGATAACGTTCTATCTGCCAGACACCGCTTAGCCGCTTGGCCAATTTTTCCAAAGCGTCTAATCCTGTGTCAGTTAAGTGAACAACACGCGTCGTCTTTTCCAATTTGAAATCGATATCTTCGTGGAGTGTGCGAGCAATGCCCATAGCTACTTTTGATTCTGTGTTTTTTTCTTTTCCAGTGGTTTTTTGTTCTGAAAGAATGAGTGGTATACGGGCATCATCGATCAGAACGCTGTCGGCCTCATCCACGATCGCGAAGCATAGTCCGCGCATGATTGGGGCGACCTGATCAGTTGATAGTAGAGATCGCAATTGATAATTCAGGCCAGTCGTCGTGGAGCCCAGTCTTTGCGAATCCCTTAGATAGTCGAATACGATTTGTTTATTGGTGCAATAAACTATATCTGCCGCATAAGCTTCGCGACGCAACTCGTCATTCATACTCTCGGAAACGACTGCAACCGTTAGTCCGAACTGGCGATAAATTTGCTCAAGCAGTTTCGCATCTCTATGCACAAGATAGTCATTCACGGTAATGACATGCACTGGAGTACCTGTTAATGCCATTACAATAGCGGGAAAAGCGATAGTCAGTGTTTTACCTTCTCCGGTATTCATCTCTGCAAGCGTTCCCCGTAACATATGCCAGGCTGCAAAGTACTGTTCGTCGTGAGGTGTTATTCCCAGGTGCCTTTGTAGTTGAAGCGCGATGAGAGAAAATGCGTGACAGACGATAGTGTCGTTGAGTCCTGAGCTAGCTACTAACCGACGCAATTTAGTTACATGGCGCGAGAATTTTTGCGGTTCAGTCTGAGAAAGTTTATTCAGCCCGGACTTAATCGCGGATAATTCAGTATCAAACGATTTTATGTTCGGCCGCTTATGCGCGAGCATTGACCACCATTGCTGCAGTTTTAGATCAACCACAGTTTCACCAGAATTACTTCTTTTTTCAGGCCGCTCCCCAAGCAGACAGCCTGGTCTTATGCTTTGAAGGCTTGCACTCATGCGATTATTCGACCCAAAAATGCTCTTTGGGCTTTTTCTAACAGGCGGAAGAATATGGGTTTGTCGGCGTGCTCAATTTTGACCCAAACACGGCTGCCCACATGGAGTGCAGGAGCGTTTTCAGGCCATGCAAGTTCTAAATTAAAAACAGGCTCAATCACCGTTCTGTCATCGCCGGCCGGGTCCGATAAGAGTTTTCCACCACCTGAAGTCGATAGTGCAGCGCTCGCAATCTCAAAACTTGCTTGTGGTGTGTGCTGAACGATGGCACTTTGATATATTTGTCTTTTATTTGTTTCTTCAGAGAATTGAATTTCTACAGCCGCGACATGGTTTCTTAAATTTCCGATATCATCTTGGCCGATGGGGACATGCACTGTCCGTCCGTTGGCAGGCACAACGTAGGCGGCTATCGCACCTTGTTCCAGAAATCGACCTTCCAACAACAAATCGTCAGCGATCACAAGTTGTCCTGTGTTTCGGGCGCGCACTATTTGATTTGTATAAATAGCCTCAACACTTGCTAGCCTTGATTTTGCCGTGTTGATTTGGTGATACAGTTTATTGCGGCTGACACGACTGGTAATTTTCTGCCCTTGACGTTCGGCTTCCAATTCGCGTAACTCCGCGCGATAGGTGCTGATAAGTACTGGCATCTCCGGATCTTCACAGACAAATAAAATATCGCCGCGTTGGACAATTTGACCGTTCTGTACGTTTTGTTGAGTGACTTCGCAGGTGTTCGCGACACGAATGATTGCGTGCTCAGGTAACCAGACAATACCTTCAGCCACGGTGCTTAGTGGTACTGGGATTAGTACTATTGCAGATACAAGAGCAGCGGCCGCGGAGCCACTTATAAGAATCGCACGTGGCCTCTTCAGTGAAGACTCTTTTGTTATGAATTGAAGAAAACTCCAGCCCGGTTGAATAAAAAGGGTAAACGCTATCCAGAGGGCCAGCGCCGCTCCGAAAAAGAAATACTTATCACTGATGAGGTAGGCGATACTAATCATCAAGATGATACGGTAAAGAGTTGAAGAAATTCCATATCCGATCAGCCAGAATTTTTCACCAGGTGTATTCAGATCGAATGCATGGGTTTTCTTTTTTATTAGAAAGCTGGACGCGATGCCTTGCACGTATTGCTTTGAGCGTTGGGCAAGGTTAGGAATCTCCACTAAATCAGCCAGTATGTAATAGCCGTCAAATTTTAATAATGGGTTGGCATTAAAGATCACGGTTGAAAGGCTACCGATCAGCATTAGGATTAATGCGATATCGTGTATCAAGCCATCAGTGGATAACCATACTAGTGTTGCAATGGCGGCAATGGCGAGCTCGACCATAATCCCGGCGGCACTCACCAGAATTCGATGCCGTTTGTCTGGTAACGCAGCGGCAGCGCTCGCATCCACATAGGGGATTGGTAATAACACCATTAAGGAAATGCCAAACTCATGCACCTCTCCGCCCAGGCGTTTGAGCGTTATGCCGTGTGCTAGTTCGTGTAGCAGCTTTAACGCCGGGTAGACAAATAGAAATAACAACGCATACTGAGGAGATAGAAAGTTAAAGCCTGCGATTTCATTTTGCAGTTCGTTCCATTGGGGTGCAAGTTTCGATAACGCGAGTAGTAACAGTAGTCCCCAGAGAACCAAAGTTGTGCGATTAAAAAGAAAACGAAAGTAGGGGCAGATCAAAGATAAAAATCGGTCTGGGTCTAGCAGTCTGAATCGCATAAAGAGTGGGTTCAGATAACGTTGTCTTTTTTCACGACGTTTTTTTTGATCGCCCCGTTGGAAAAGCTGCTCAGCATCAAGCCGGCTGCTAACCACAAGTAACTCTGCCTCGTGCAGCTGAGCTAATAGCTGAATAAGCTCTGCTTGTGTTGGGGCTTCCGCGCCTTGCTGCTCTATGGCGAGTTCCCACAGTTCGTTCACACTCTGCGTGCCGTCGAACTTCCCAACCAATTCAAACGACTTTGCACCCAAGCGATAATATGAAGTGGTTGATTTTCGATGCAAGACATACTCTACTTGCTGTCGATTTACATGTCGTTGAATCTCCACATCGCCGGCCAAGCTTGGTGTTAGATCACGAACCCGAAACCAATGTTCGTTGAAAAGAGGTGAATCGCTCATCCGAACCACTCCCACAGGTGCAGGCGCAGCCATTGAGTGAAGCGGTGTGTGATGACCCAGAGTAGATTTTTCTCTTCGGCGTAGAGTTTGCCAACACCAGTTTGACCAGGTCGAATGTCATCGTTGTTCTGATCCAGTGTTGCTTCTACACGGAACCGGTTTGAGCCGTTTGCAGCTTCAGCCATTGGGTGAATTTTATTGACCGTAATCGCTAAGGCGGTGCCCGGGTTTGATTTCAATGTCAGATGACCGGGCTGCCCTTTGTTGATGTACCCCACCTCTGATTCGGCAACCATTAACTTGGCTTTATATCCTGCAGATGGTGCGATAACAAAAAGCGTTTCTCCACGTTCAACGGGTGCACCCAGCGATTGAGAAAGATCGCCACTTACTACGGTTCCTTCCGTCGGCGAAAGTAAGGATGAGCGATTGATTTTCTGATGGATTAATTCATATTGTGCCGTCGCTTGATCAAGACGCGCATTGGCAAGCGCCATAGCCTTCCGATCATGATTAGCCATCGCTGCTCGCAATTCGGTTTTAACTGATCGAATTTCATTTTCACGATTAACGCGCTCTAGTTCGAGCTCGCGAGTATCGAGTGTGAGTATCACTTGTCCAGCGACTATTTGATCACCGGAATTTGCACTAACGTGTTTGATATACCCACGGTGCGGTGCTGTGATCATTCTTCGTTCTAGAGGAACAATCTCGACTGATGCCTTTATCTCGTGAGTCACTGGAATTATATAGGCGGCTAGACAGGCTATACAAAGCAGGATTCCAATGCATTTGGCTGCGAGATACTTGGGTTTGACTAAAGACTCTAACGCATGACGAATCCGGTCACGGACGACTTCCATGATTCCACTTTCGGCTTGTTTCCTGATAAGAATCAGAGGGGCGATAATATCGGAGGCTTGCCTCATTAAAGTAACGGTTAGATTGGACCACCGTTGTGTGGAGTCGATATCAAATAACACAGCGCCGACAATTTGTTCATGGTGACAAAGTGGGAGAGTACAAACCTGTGCCGACGGGCGTCCGGCTGCTAATGCCTGATGCGCTGCTGTAATCAAAAGGCTTTTCTTGTGGATGGGGTAGTGAATAGTCTGATCTTGCTCACAAGCCTCTTGCATGGCGCCGCTAAGCAATCTGACTTCACCTGAGAATGAGTCGACACTCGCTTGTTGCGAAATGGCGTGAATTCTCATGCCATCATTGTGCATCAATCCGATCGCCACTCGATCAGATCGAAACCTGTGCTGCAGCTCCCCGGCAAGGGCAGACATACTGGCTTCAAAAGAGTCTTGATCGAGGGCTTGTGTGATTAATCGAATTATCACGGATTGGCTTTCGATAATCAGATTGCGATTGTCAATCTGAGTTGAAGCTGATTGCTGCGGGTTTGTATTTGATGCGGCTGTGCGCAGCTTTGCCGCTGGCTGAGTCCGGCTAGTCGGCTCACTTTCACGCGCGCTGACAGGCTCGTTCACGTGTCCATCCGGTGAATCCTGTTCTTTTTGTTGCTGGACTGCCCGCATGGTAATTAGTTGATTGCTCTATTTGGCAGTCGTTCTGCCGCTATTAGACATCGGAATTCGCTTTTTCATTAAAGTGTTTATCGGCCAACAAATTGCGAAATACACTAAAGCGATTGGGCATGCCTATGTAAAGCACCAACTGATGCACATTTTGACTATAGGAAATACAAGAACTGCTAATGAATTAGCCAAATATCGACCCGGACGCCTGATTTTCGCGCTAGATTCAACCTGTTATGTAGACGTGAAGGGTGATGGATTTGGCGGAATCGCAAAAAGAATATGGTATTGATCAACAATAGGTTCAGGGATTGAGCAGGCAGTCGATCAACAACTAAGGCGCGCTGTTCTCGCACTCAAGCCACCCATCTCGATCATCCAATCTTTCTGCCACAAAGCTTACAAACAAATGCACCTTAGACGACAAATGCCTGTGTCTGGGATAGAGCGCAGAAAGTATTGAATTTGGCGGCTTAAAGTCTGCCAGCACTTCCACCAGCTGACCCGTTCTCAGCGCATCGCAAGCAACGAAGGTTGGCAGCAGAGTAATACCGCCGTCAGCCATAGCGGCATCGCGCAGCACTTCGCCGTTGTTAGACCACATAGCGCAGGTGATGGGAACGCTCATTTTGCCATCAGGGCCGGTGAGCTGCCAATGACTGCCAGATTGGTTGTAGCCATAGTGCAGGCAACGGTGTTGTATCAATTCGCGCGGGTGTTGTGGCTCGCCGGTGATGCCAAGGTAGCCCGGGCTGGCGCATAGTAGGCTTTGGGTCTGCGCCAATTCTTTACTGATTAGACTGGTGAACGATTGAGGCTCCGATATTCTAATGGAGATATCAAACCCTTCTTCGATAGGGTCTACCATGCGATCGGCCAAAGACAACTCTATGTTTAAGGCGGGGTGCAGCTGCATAAATTCAGCAACAATATTTGATAAGTGCATAGTGCCAAAAGACATGGGCGCGTTGATGCGCAGACGACCTTGTGGTTGTGCCTGCAGTTGGCTGATAGTGGCGACAGCTTCGTCATAGTCACTGATCAAGGCGGCACATTTGTCGTAGAAAGCGAGACCCATTTCCGAAGGGCGCACCTTGCGTGTGCTGCTGACCAGCAGTTGGGTATTCAACTCACGTTCAAGGTGAGATACATACTTGTTGACCGTGGAGCGCGTTAGTCCCATGTCGCGCGCAGCTGCCGCGTATCCACCGGAGTCCACCACCTGCTTAAAGGCCCGCATACAGTCGATTTTGTCCATTTCTCGCACCTATTGTATCTAAATTGGATTCAGTATGTATTCATTTTAGCCTATTGAATCTGTATTTGATACGCACCACAATGATTGTCAGATTAGCTTCTGAATTGACAGCGAGCTAAATACACAGCTAGTAGGAGTTAATGATGTCTATCAGATCCGTGGTATCGCAGCAGCACGCCTAGGCGACCAGTGGGTGCGCAGGCTGATTGTTATGGATACGGCGGCCGAGCTAAAACAGGCTTTGCACGACTTGAAAAACAATACGTTTATCAAGCAGACGCATTAAAGAACACAGTAGCTGCCACGCTTTAGTTACAGCTGTTTTACACAATTGCCGGTCACCCTAAAAATGCTTAACCGCACGATGATGAGCTTAAAGAAAATGAAAAAGAATACACGAAAGATGTTTGCAACCAGTAATGGCTACATGACTGAAAAAATCAGATCTAAATACATCGCTATCGCTGAGTTTAAAAAGTTATTACCAGAAGACGCGCATCGTCGAGCGGATATTTTGTCCCTTGAAGCGCCTGAAGACCGCAGCCAGCCGATTCAATTCTGGCAACTGTTTTCCGTGCTGGGTCCGGAGCGAATTGTGCGCATAGTGGAAAACTTCTACGAGCGTGTATTTGCCGATGAAGCATGGTTTAGTTCGGTTTTTTCCAGCGTTAATAACATCACCGGGCACATAAATTCACAGGCAGCTATGTGGGCAGATGTGATGGGTGGTGGTCAGTATTACCATGGCGGTGAGTACCGGCTTAGCTTCCATCACAGTCATAATGCGATGGCGTTGATGAACGACAAAGGCGCTAAACGTTGGTGCGATCTGATGTTGCAAACTCTGGACGATCCGAGCCTGGATTTGACGGATGACCCACGGGTGCGCAGAAGCCTTAACACGTTCCTCAGTTTTTTTATGGAAAAGTACGCGGAAGAATTTAGCTTTGAAGAGACAGGCATGTTTGGAGAGGTCAATCCACCGCTCAAGCGTCGCATCAACTTGATGAACCTCAGCGATGACGGTATAGAGGCGTTGTCTGAAGAGGAACTGGGCGATGCACTGAGCGCGCGTGGTATTGATGTGGCGCTGTTTCCAGACAAGCAGGCGATGGTGCGTAAAGCGCAGTCTCTGTAAGTTTAGAAAAAGTTCATCAATATCGCCTTACTGCGATTCGTTGGAACTCAGTCGAAAGCACGCGGGTGTTATTTCAACTCGTGTAGGCTGTTCCGGTGGAGACTGGCCGAACGTGACGAACCGCAACTATGGTTATCACGCGGAAGCGATCGAGATTCTGTTCGACGTTGCCAGAACGGGATGCGGTATGAAGGAGCACGTAAACTTATTGGAGATAATAATTGAAAATATCGCGAATCAAAACAACGCCTCTTCTGGTGCCCTACAAAAAACCGTATATCTGGGCACAAGGAGTCGTGCACGGCGCCGGTGTTTTGCTGGTGGAAGTGCATACGGATGATGGTATCGTCGGTATTGGCGAATGCGTTGCTACACCTTCAGCTGTGGCAATACAGTCTTATCTGAAACTCGCTGAAGGGATTTGTGTGGGTCGTGATCCCTTTGAAGACACTCGGTTGATGGGCGAGTGCTATCACACATTGTTCCAGGTATTTGGCACCATCAGTGCGCCACGTTTTTCGGGCCAGGTGTTTGCTGGGTTGGAGATGGCACTGTGGGATGTGATGGGTAAAGCCACGGGCCGTGCTGTACATGAATTGCTGGGAGGGGCTGTAAGGGACGAGATAGCTTACTTTGGCTTTCCACAAGGAGAAACCGCGGAAGAAATTGCTAGTGAAGCGCGGGAGATGGCTGATGCCGGCCATGATGTTATCTATGTGAAAGTAGGGCGTGGCGATGCGCTGGACCTTGATATCGTTAAACAGGTTCGCGCTTCTATTGGTCCTGAAAAGCGCCTGAGAATGGATTCGAATGAACACTGGTCGCCGGTGCGCGCCGCACGCATGATACGAAAAATGGCTGAGTTCGATATAGATATGGTGGAGCAGCCAACCAATGCTGAATCGGTTTCAGCTCTGGCGCAAGTGCGGGCAAACAGTCCTGTGGCCATTGCCGCCGATCAACTCGTTTTCACTCCTTACGATGCTTATAACGTTTGTCGTGAGAAAGCCGCGGATTTGATTGTTGTGGGGTTGCATGAATCTGGCGGCATCGCACGCTTTCGGAAAATTGCCCACATCGCCGAAGCAGCAGGAATAGATATCTGTCTTCATGGTCTCTACGAAACAGGAATAACCACGGCTGCTAGCAATCAGATGGCGGCGACCTTGTCGAATCTGGACGACGGCAATCAATTTATGAACCATCTCCTTCAATGGGATATTGTGAAAAAACCTGATCTTGCACTGCGCGATGGTCGGCTTGCGGTTTTACCAGGCCCTGGCCTCGGACTTGAGCTTGACACCGATGCAGTGGCTCGTGCGGCAGAGGTCCATATCAAGGATTCTGAGAATACCGGTTGTAGCTAAGCCATTTGAGAATTTCGCTGCTTCTTAACCAGTATGGTGAATAGATCGACGCTGCAATTGCCAGGTAGCGCACAAATCAATCCGTAGATGTGAGACGACGCAGAGCAAGGCCACAGGTTCCAGGCCGTCGTTAACATGCCTACCTTTCCTGCCGATACCTCTATTGCAATATAGAGACAGTGCGCGGGCATGATAAGAATAAAAATAATTACCCTGTTGCCAATACTTACTTTGTTACTAACCGCGTGCGGTGGGTCGGGAAGTGCTGGTCTAAATTCAAATACCGGTTCAGAGCCCGCAGCGGGCTCTGCCTTGCCAGCGACATCCATTACTAATGAAACAGCAGCTAACAATGAGGCAGCGGCCAACAACGAGGTATCGGCTAACAATGAGGCAGGGACTAGCAGCGAGACAGAAGCAAACCACGCAATAGCCTTTAACACCACTCCCCGCGAAATACTCGTACCCAAACAGGAAGCCTATCGCTTACTTGAGCAGGCCACTTTTGGTGCGCGGCTTAATGATATCGATGCGTTGGCAGGTAAAAATCCAGAACCCTGGATAGATGCACAAATGTCATTACCAGCAACACTCATGACAGACGGTTTGAATAACGCAAAGAACGATCGTTGGAATGAATACGTCAATGTATGGTGGCGGCTCGCGCTAAACGCTGATGACCAATTGCGCCAACGCGTTGCCTTTGCTTTAAGCGAAATATTTGTTATCTCCACCGCAGATGGACTTGGCCATGAACAACTCGGATTAGCGAACTATTACGACATATTGATTCGAAATGCACTGGGTAATTACCGCGAACTCATTGAAGAGATAACGCTAAATCCGATAATGGGTGAATACCTGAGTATGAAAGGCAACCACAAGCCTGATCCAGAACTACACCTACGACCCGATGAAAACTACGCCCGTGAATTGTTGCAACTATTCAGTATTGGACTGAGCATGCTCAATGAAGATGGAACTATCATCACTGATGCAGACGGTTATCCGGTTCCAACCTATGATCAGGATATAGTCGAAGGATTTGCTCATGTATTCACTGGCTGGCACTTCGCTAACGCTGAGCATTTTCGTTGGCCCAAGAAATCAGACTTCGTAACGCCTATGGTGTTGTGGCCGGATAAACACGCCACCGGTGAAAAGACCTTACTCAATGGATTCATTGTTCCAGCTGGACAAAGTGCTGAGCAAGATCTGGCCGATGCGCTAGATAATGTAGCTAACCATCCAAATGTTGGCCCGTTCATCGTTAAACACCTCATCACAAAGCTGGTTACCAGTAATCCAACTGCTGAGTATGTTCGCGATGTCGTGCAGGTATTTAACCAGAACGAAGCTGGAGAGCGCGGAAACCTTGGTAGTACCGTTAAAGCCATTCTGATGCACAAGGAAGCACGCGAGGGCCATCTTTTGTACCCCGACAGATTTGGTAAAACCAAGGAACCCATCCTACGCGTGACTCAACTGTGGCGGGCATTTGCACCTAAGGATGGAATCCATCCTGATTTTACGTATTCATGGGTAAGCGATGAGTTGCAGCAGGCACCACTGGCTTCACCTTCGGTATTTAATTTCTACACACCCAATTTTAGTCAACCTGGTGCTATCCGCGATGGTGGGTTTGTGTCCCCTGAATTTGAAATTCTCGATGAAACCAGCATCATCAGCATGACTAGCCGTTTGATGATCAATAGTGTGTGGTCACATAACTATAAGTCGACGGCTGGTGAGTCAAGCAACATTGCTATCAATATTGATAGAGAAATGGTTATCGAACCTGATCGAGAGGCGTT
The DNA here is from genome assembly GCA_938035945.1 of uncultured Granulosicoccaceae bacterium. Lineage (GTDB taxonomy): Bacteria > Pseudomonadota > Gammaproteobacteria > Granulosicoccales > Granulosicoccaceae > Granulosicoccus. Next base: position 16,662 of record CALHOU010000128.1, on the reverse strand, counting down.
CCTTAATCATTTAGACATTCTTTTGCTCGGTGGAAGGATGTCAAGTGAACTAAGGCGACAAGTCTCTCAACTAATGGATGCAAGGACGTATGAAGATGCTGCATCGCAGCGCGTGGGTGAAGCCATCTTCTTGATCAGTAGTTCACCCGAAGCCGCCATTCAACTGTAGTTTGATCAAACGCTTTAGCAATGCGCAGCCAATAACTAGAACAATAAGAGTTTGCAAATGAACAACAACCAACGACGTCGCTTTTTAAGGCTCGGTGCAAAAACCATTACCGGTGCTGGGCTGGCATTGGGCACTAATCCGATGCTAACGCTTGCACAAGCGGCGGAATCGAATCCTGCAGATAGCGCTGACTATCGTGCTTTAGTTTGCGTCTATCTCGATGGCGGCTCGGATGGTTTTAGCTTGCTAGTACCTACCGGCACCGCAGAATACAACGAGTACACGCGATCGCGACAAGAGCTATCTATTGGCTCCGATAGGCTTCTGTCTCTGAACCCTGCTTCTGGTAACCATGATGCGATGGGTCTCAATAAACAGGCGGAGCCGTTGTACAACCTGTTTCAAGATCAACGCTTAGCATTCATTGCCAACGTTGGTAACTTAATCGTACCGACCAGTCGCGAGCAGTACGAAAACAAGTCGGTACCTTTGCCATTGCAACTTTTTTCACATGCTGATCAGGAGATTCAGTGGCAGCAATTACAAGGGCGAGGTCGGGGGGATTTTGGATGGGGAGCTGCTGCGGCTGAACGCTTAGCCACTTACCAAGAGAAAGATTACTTAACATCAGTGACATTGTCTGGTTCCAACTACTGGCAATCCGGTTCAGATCAGCGACCATTTGCGTTAAAGGAAACCGGCTTACTTCAATTTGCAGGTCTTGACACAAACAACAGTTGGGAACGACCACGTGCTGATGCTTTTCGTCGCGTGCTGGGAATGGAGCAAACGCATATGTTCTCCAGTGCTTATTCAGATATACAGAATCGAGCCTTGCGTATCACTGAAGAACTCGGTGGAGTACTTGAAAGTAACGGACCGATTTTAACCGAGCAACCAAGAGATAATTCATTGGCAGCACAGTTTGGTATGGTTGCTCAAATCATCGCTGCTCGCGAGCAGCTTGGTATGCGCAGACAGGTTTTCTACGTCAGTATGAAAGGCTTTGATATGCATGACCACCAGAATAAGAAACAACCGTGGTTGTTTCATCAACTGGCCCATGCGTTCAGCTATTTTCAATCGGCGCTCGATGAGATTGGCGAATCAGACAATGTAACTACATTTACGCTGTCTGATTTTGGTCGCACACTTACGGGCAATGGCGATGGCACAGACCACGGCTGGGGCAATCATCATTGGGTGATGGGTGGCGCTGTCAAAGGCGGCGATGTCTATGGCACTATGCCGCACATGGGCGTGGATGGCCCGGATGCTATACAAAACGGACGAATTGTGCCAACCCTGGCATCAGCCCAATACGCCGCCACCTTACTACGATGGATGGGTTTTTCGGAGGGGGAGTTGCATCAGATCTTGCCGACACTTTCAAACTTCCAACAGACGGATTTGGGGTTTCTTGCCTAAGCAACAAGTGAACCTGTTACAAGGAAGGTACAACGTGTGCGTCATGCCTTAATTCTGCGGCCAAAATCATATCGACTACTTGTAGTTGGATAGAAGGCAGTGATTGCTCTAATTGGGGTGACGCTCGTCACAGCGTTGGCAGGTGTGTTTTGGCAATCTAGTGCTTCAACGCATGAAACACGATGCCAACCACGTGTAGGTCGAGAAAAATGAAATACAGAGGCACCAACTATCGTCACTTTGCTATTACGTTTCTCATACTAATTAATGTCGCATTAGTGAGTGCATGTTCAGAGGGGGCTGACGATGTGGCTACCGCTGCAGTCGTCACGGGCATTGCCAACATGGACGGTACAAACGATGGTGAAGAAGACGTGCCACAGGAAACCATTAACGCCAATGGTACATCTTTGTTTACGCTTGGATTAACCGCAGAACAAGAAGCGCCTCCCTTAATACTTCCTACCGATGTTTTTTCTGTATACGCACAATTTACTATTGATAAAAACAGCGGTGAAATTTCTGGAACTGTATTCGGGGGTGGGATAATCAGCGAAGAAGGAGCTGGCTTGATCAGCGATTCTATTGGTGCGCAAATTCATCGTGGCTTTGCCGGCTATAACGGGCCGGTGGTAATAACTTTAGAGGCCTATGTTCAACCCCCTGGGGTGGGCGCACCTGATCAACCCATTCAATATGAGGTTCCGGCAGGTGTTGTACTTGACTCGGATGCTCTTGCGGCGCTGGCCCATGGTGAACTGTATGTGAACGTCCCTACCGTTAACAATCCTAATGGTGAGGTGCGTGGCCAAATTATTCCGCTAGGTGTGGTACTAAAAGAATCAGATCTGTCTGTTGATGAAGTGGTGGATCGTGTGTTCGACAGTGAAGCTACTGGCTTGGGTATAACCACAGTCAATGAACAAACCGGCGCTGTTTCTGCCACGGTATTTTTAAGCGGTATTACCGATGCCGATGCTGTCGAAATTCGTCAAGGTGCAGTAGGTTCTGATGGCGAGCTTGTTTTAATGATGGAGCAAGATATTGATGAACTTGGTGTATGGCGTTCACCAGAATCAAGTTTATTAACTGATGCGCAACTAGAAGCATTTAAAGTTGACGCGCTGTATTTTAACGTCACCAGCCCACGATCGCCTATGGGAGAGATTCGTGGTCAGTTGTGAACGTCAAGCGATTGCGACCATATCCGGTTGCACCAATAGATACATAGAAAATCAACCAGCCGATACCTAAAACAAATTCGACAACCCAATTCACGTGCAATGTTTCGAATACAAGCGCAAACAGAATCGTGGAAACGGCCTGGCTACATGGAAGGTAACACCCGCACGCTCGTTGAATAGCTCGAAGGTAGCAATAGCGGTCTTTAGGTTTATCGACGGGAAATAATACTAATTTAACCGGACGTTTAATCGAAGGAAGGTTACTATGCAAGCCCGTTTCTGGAACGGTTTCAATTATTGATCGCAGAATCCATGTGCGTTTATCTTTACTACCACCCATCAGCAAAGAAACAGATGACACCTATTGGAGAGTGGTTAATGTGCATGAAGAGCTCGTGGATATTTAAACGAAAAATGTACTGCTAAACGAGACACTTAGTTTAGTTAGACGCTTTATAATCGCACTAATTAATTTTAAGTGGTGAAAAAGGTCCATGGAACAAATCGCTTTTAGAATGCAGTTAAATGATGCTCAATCGCGTGAGTATCGAAAACGCCATGATGATATCTGGCCAGAACTTGTTGACCTACTTAAACAGGCCGGCGTTTCGGATTACTCGATTTTTTTGCATGAGCAATCAAATAGCCTGTTTGCTGTATTGCGCCGAACGGCTGATCACACAATGGATACATTACCATTAGAACCGATAATGCAGAATTGGTGGGCACATATGGCAGACATTATGAAAACCAACGACAATAACGAACCTATTGTGGAACCATTAGAGCGAATGTTCTATATGGCGTGACTTTGTAACAAGTTTTGCCATGTTTGTGCGTAGTGTTTTAATTTTTCACGTCGAGCGTCTGGGATATCCACTGGTTTGTATTTCGGTAATTCTGCAGGCGCTTTGACTAACATTGCAGCGCCAACGCTAGTGCCGGTTGTTGACAGGCTCATATTGACTTGTCGATTGCTAACCACTGAGAGCATTTGCGCGAAGTGAATATCTTGGGCAAGAGGCCCTTCAATATAAATGGGTCCATCGCTATCTATTAGCTGCATACATTCGTATGTCATTAGTGCTAAATAGAATGTGACGGCGCAGCTACGTAGAGACTGGTCATTGTCAGGAGAGTCGGTGGTCCATTTGAACTCGGCATTCGGAAATGGTCCTGTCCCAGGTACTACTGAGGGCAGAAGCATGGTTGGTCGATCAGTTTGGTTGAGCAATGAATCGATAGCGTCCTCTGAGTTTGATTCTGAAATTTCAAAGTAATCTCGTTCACGTCCACCCATGAATCGGGCCGATGGCACACATTCACCGTGTGCATTAACGTTAAGTAGGGTGTCTCTGGATTCATCAAGCGTAGGAGCTTCACCACCAACGGCCATCACAATGAACCAAGTACCAGTTGATACTACGGTAAAGGGCGATGGTTGTGAGACAAGGTGAGGCACCAGCGAGGCATTGGAATCATGTATGCCTGTGAAAACGGGCGTTTGCACTGGTAGTTTAAGCCTTGCTGCCGCTGCTGTTGTGAGTGTGCCGCACAGCTCTCCAGAACGTCGGGTTGGTGGCATAAGCGATTGCCAATTCAGACGCTCTAGTAGCGTGGAATATTGTTGATGCTGCGGCTCATAGAGATCTGTATGACAACCCAGTGACGTGACATCATTGTGCATCTGGCCACTTAATAAATAAACCCAGTATTGAGGCCAAGTTAAGACCGTACATGTTTCTGCAAATTGTTCGGGGTAGTTTGAGTATTGCCAAAAAAGCTGCGCACCAATATTTAATCCGCCGGGCAAAGCAGGGGAACCGGTTCGTTCAAACGGTGGCCGGTGTTGATTGTATTCTTGCCTTGTGTCATCAACGCCTAAGAATTCGTAGTCAAGTACGGGTAGTGCTAGCTTGCCGGATTTATCAATTAAGGCGGCAGTAGCGCCATGGGTTGTCACCGTAACGGCGTTGATAGGTTGCACTTTTGAAATTTCGATCAATGCATCAAAAACAAACGCTTCGATAGCCTCGTGATCAAGGCTTGGATAAAGTGACGTTTCAACAACAGCCGCCGTTTGTTTAATAACAGTTACTTCTGTGGCTGTTGTGGTCTCAACCAACGCCACCTTCGAGTTGGTTTTTCCTAGATCAATAACGGCAACATGATGTGCCACAACTTAACGTGCCACTCGTTGTTTCGTGCGCTGTATAACGATGGGCAGGGCGATTACACCAATGAGCAATAGCCCTATGAATATCGACATCACAATCCCAGGCACATTGAGCAAGCCTAAGCCAAAGGTCACCATGCCCATCACAATTGCTGCGATAACGACACCAGGAATAGTGCCTGAACCACCAAGAATGTTGACACCGCCTAGCACGACCATAGTGACAATCTCTAACTCCCAACCAACAGCGATGGATGGGCGGGTTGACCCTAATCTTGAGGTTAAGCAAATAGCCGCCACTGCAGACATTATTCCTGTGAGAACAAACAGAATGAATTTGACCCGCGACACGCGAATGCCAGAGAACAATGCGGCGGTTGGATTATTGCCGATAGCCATCGTGCTGCGACCAAAAGAGGTGCGGTGCAGTAACACATAAAACAAAATGGCGATGATGGCAAACAACACAATCTCGAAGGTGATGACCCACCAAACATACCCTTGGCCAAAAAAAGCGAACGACTCAGGGTAACCTGAGTAAGCCTGATCACCCAGCACGATATAGGCAATACCTCTAAACAAAGACAAAGTGCCAATGGTGACGACGATTGATGGCAGGCCCAAACCAGCAACCAGAAGCCCATTAAATGCTCCACAGGCGGCGCCTACCGCCAACGCTATCAGCACCAACGCTGGCGTATCGAAGCCCAGTTGGACAGCGAAGCCCATGCAGGTAGAGACCAGGGCGATGATCGACGCAACTGACAGGTCAATCTCACCTGAAATTATCACTAACGCCATCGCGAACGCGATCATTGCTTTTTCAGTGAAATTGAACGTAGCATCTGACAAGTTCCAGGGGTCCAGGAAGTACGGAGACGCTTGAGTATTGAGTAGGAAAATCAAAACACCGACAGTGAACAACAGAAATTCCCAACTGCGCAGTACACGTGAAACCGGATTGCGTAGCCTATTTGGAATAGCTTTTTTATCGATGGCATTTACACGGCTCATAGCTGCTCTGCCTTCTTTAATATGATGCGTCCTGGGCGTCGCGCAGATCGGGCGTTTAATACCACGGCGATGATGATAGCCGAACCGGAAATCGCTTGTTGCCAAAAAGGGGATATATTGATCACCGGCAGTGCATTCTTGATCACCCCAAGAAACAGCGCACCCAACACAGCGCCTGCTACCGATCCCATACCCCCAGCAATTGAAATACCGCCGATGACGCACGCAGCCACAACATCAAGTTCAAATCCAGCTGCGATATCGACATAAGCTACGGCGTAGCGTGACACCCAAAGATATCCCGCGACACCTGAAAGTGCACCGGACAATACAAAGGCGTTAAACCTTGTTTTACCCACGTTGATACCGGTATACACGGCTGCGTTCGGGTTGCCACCGACTGCATAGAATGCCCGACCCATCGGTGTGCGCGTGAGCAGGACATACATAAACGCTATAGAAAATAAAGCCATCCACGAAAGCACAGGGATACCTAATAGAGTGAGCCTGGGCAGCGCTTTGAATGCTGGGCTCATCTCGTGAGCATTGACCCACTGTCCATCTGATATAAGAAATATAATCCCTCTAAAAATTGTCAGCGTGCCGAGTGTGACGACAATGGGTGGAATATCCAGCTTCCAAACCAACAAACCATTAATTCCACCTAGCATTGCGCCAAGTATCATGGCGAGTACCACGAGCATTGGCACTGGGATGGCGGGAAGAGCGGAATTAAGCATCGCGGTGCACATGCCAACTAAGGCCAGGTTCGATGCCATAGATAGATCTATGCATCTTGTTAAAATAACGGCTGTTTGGCCTAGAGCCAAAATAATGAGAATCGACGTGTCGTTGAAAACCCCCACTAATGATTGTGGTGATGCGAACCCTGGAAATCGAAGATAAATTAGGCCAATTAAACAAACCAAGACGATGGCTAACAAAGCGTCGCGAGATATTTTTATGCCATTCATGCGGCGCTGCTTTCGGTAATGCCAGCGGCTTCGCGTACTAGGCGTTCTGGAGATACATTTTGGTTGTCAAGTTGTGCGACCTGACGCCCCTCTCGCATCACAATGATTCGATCAGACATGCCTATAATTTCAGGTATTTCTGAGGAGACCATGATAACGGCCAACCCCTGAGACGCCAGCTCTCGCATAAACGCATGCACCGCCGCTTTTGATCCAATATCGATCCCTTTGGTTGGCTCATCCAAAATAATAACCTTCGGTTGTGTTGCCAACCATTTAGCGATAACGACTTTTTGCTGATTCCCGCCCGAGAGTTCGCCAACATGCTGATCAAGTGCAGCCGCTTTGAGTTCAAGGCGCTGTGTGTATTGTTGGGCTAGCGCATATTCTTGTGCCATACGCACAAAGCCCTTGTTTGATGTGGTCTTGAGCGATGGCAGTGCGATATTGTCTACGATGGGTAATGCCGTAATTGCACCTTGCTTACCACGATCCTCGGGCACGTAAACTAATCCATGATTTATCGCATCAGCCGGGCTTTTAGGCGTAACAACTTCGTCATTTATGATTAGGTTGCCAGAGCTGGGGCGAGTGATACCGAACAAGGCTTGCATACACTCACTGCGACCAGCGCCTACTAACCCATAAAAACCCAAAATTTCCCCACGCTTTAGTGAAAAATTTATATCGTCAAACTCTGTTGGGTGAGAATAACCTTCAACACACAAAATGGTTTCGCCCAATTCGTTAGTGCGTTGTGGGAATACACTGTCAACGGCTCTACCCACCATTAGCTCGACCAGTTCGGCCGAGTTGGTATCGCCAATCACGCCGTCGCCAACGAGTTCACCGTCTCTGAAAACAGTATACCGATCGGCTATACGGAAAATTTCATCAAACTTGTGGCTAATAAACAAGATTGCCTTGCCATCTGATTTGAGTTGCTCCACAAGTAAATAAAGCTCTTCTATTTCTTTGTGAGACAGGGCAGCGGTGGGTTCGTCCATGATCACAACGCTTGCATCAATGGATAAGGCTCTGGCAATTGCCACCATATGCTTGTTCGCAATGCCTAAATCGCGCAACAAGGTTGTTGGATTAATTGTTGCGCCAATTCTGTTGAGTAGCGCTTTGGCCTGGTCATTCATTTGGTTCCAGTCAACCATGCCGAAGCGTGCTTTAGGCGCATGGCCGATAAAGATGTTTTCAGCCACTGACAGATCATCAAACAGAACCGTTTCTTGATGAATGGCTGTAATACCCATGCCTGCGGCATCATTTGGGGTAGATAAACTTGCAGGCTCGCCGTGTAGTCGAATCAAACCAGCATCGGGTTGATAGATGCCTGTGAGTACTTTAACAACCGTGGATTTGCCAGCGCCGTTTTCGCCCACTAGCGCGGTTACCTCGCCCGGGTACAAATTTAAGTTCACGGCAGACAATGCGCGTACACCAGGAAAGTCTTTAGTGATTCCTTCGAGTGACAATATTGGAGTGGGGTTTTGCGCGGCGAGCGTCGACAATGTCGTGGTCTCCGATGGCGAAAAGAGAAAAGCGTCGGCTATCGACGGCCGACGCTTTATTTAGATTTATAGTTAGAAAATCTCTTTGAAGTCATTGATGTTGGATGCGTCATAGACAAAGGGGTCTGCCATTGCACCATCGAGTGAATCACTTAGCGTTACAGCACCTAAGCGGCCCATACCGATGTCACCACCAGCCATTGCTTTGGCTTCGCCTTTTGCTAAATTGTACGAGATCATCGTAGCGGCATAACCTAAATCAATTGGGTTCCAGATAGCAAAAGATTTAGACGCGCCAGAATCTACATGCGCTGCCATTTCTGAAGGTAATCCCAAACCGGTAACCAATATTTCGCCGGCTTTACCCGCATCAGTAACCGCCTGTGCTGCAGCAACGATACCCACGGAGGTAGGCGCGATAATCGCTTTAAGGTCAGGGTGAGAAGACATGAGGCCTTGCGCTTCGCGATAGCTTTTGTCTGACAGGTCATCACCATAAACAGTTGCAACAACGTTTATGCCTTCATAGTTACCAACAACCTTGTTCATCTCTTCAATCCAAATGTTTTGGTTAGTTGCTGTTGCAGAAGCTGAGAGCACCGCAACATCACCACCCTCGGGTAGATGATCAGCCGCCATTTTCACAATCATGTTGCCTATAAGCGGATTAGACGATGGGTTTAAATGCATTAATCGGCCTTCAGCTGCAACACCAGAATCCCAGGAAATGACTGTAATACCACGCTGCATGGCTTTTTTGAGGGCGGGTACTAATGCATCTTGATCGTTTGCCGAAATTGCTATGGCATCGACCTTTTGTGCAATCAAGGAATTGATGACTTCTATTTGACCTTCAGCGGTAGTATCCGTTGGCCCGGTGTAGATAATTTCTACGCCACCTAATTCCGCGGCCGCCTCTTCTGCGCCCTTGGCTGCAGCTTCAAAGAAACCAATGCCTAAAGCTTTTACAACCAATGCGATTCGCATATCGTCGGCGTGAGCCGAAGACATAGCCAAAGTGCCACCCAAGAAAGTGGCGGCTAATAAACTTGTTATTTTTTTCATCACTTTATTTTCCTTTTATGTTGGAGGTTTGCGGAGTTCGATCTTGGATGGAAATAGTTTCATCCGGTTCTTTCAACAGATTTAATTTCGGCGACGATAACGTTTACACCTGCCTTTTCAAGCATATCGATAGAGGCATCGTCAATGCGATCATCGGTAATCAGTACATCAATGCGCTCTAGTGAGCAAATGAGCAAGGAAGAGCGGCGTTTAAATTTTGATGAATCTGCCAAGACCACTAGTTCATCCGCTTGCCCAAGAAGCTTTTGCTCACTTTGGATAACCAAGGGATCAGATTCCATCAAACCCAGGCGACCAACGCTATGAGCGCCCATAAACATTCGTGATGCACAAAAACTGTTAGTAACATCATTTTCAAACGGGCTGAGAATAATATTTTGTTCGCGATAGATTGTGCCGCCCGGTACCGTTAGCTGGTTTTTTGAATGCTGTAACAAGTGTTCTGCAATCGGGAACGAATTGGTAAATATCTGCATTCGTTTGTTTGTTAGGAGGTGCACCATTTGATAGGTACTCGTACCGCCATTAATAATCACGTCGTCGCCATCGTTGCAAAGCGCAACTGCCTCGCGTGCTATGGCGCGCTTTTCAGCAACGTGCATAGTTTGATTAACGCTGAATGGGCGTCCAGCCAATGCGCTGTGTGTAGGCGGCAATAGCGCTTCTGCACCACCGCGTACACGCCGTAGTTGTTTTGACATATGAAGTGATGAGATGTCGCGGCGAATGGTCGCTTCAGAAGAGTTAGTCAACGCGACTAGCTCGGCGACAGTTGCCACGGGCTTCTCTTGTACCGCTGACAAAATGATCTTTTGTCGTTCAAGCTCGTGCATCGTGATATGTGCTTCTTTGCCTTGGTGTCTCGATTGATGATACTCCGCGGTACGAATAAGTCAATCATATTCAATCAAAAACAATCGGAATAACAGTTCGTATGAATAATATTGATTGACAATGATTGTAATTGGCGCGATTCTATTGCGGTCAACGCTTTAAGGTCAGGATACGAATGAGCACAAGCCAATCCAGCGAGTCTTTGGAAAACCTGTGGGATGAAAAGCATGCGGCAACTCTTGACGAGCCAGGGCGCCTGCTCTATCGGTCCAACTTACTCGGTAGCGATAAGCGGATTACCAATTTTGGTGGCGGTAATACGTCTGCCAAGGTGCTTGCACTCGATCCCCTAACCGGAGAGGAAACGCAAGTGCTATGGGTGAAAGGGTCCGGTGGTGATGTAGGCACCATGAAGTTGGATGGCTTTGCCACGCTTTATATGGATAAGTTGAATACGCTTCCTGCGCTTTATCGAGGTGATCAATTCGAAGATGAGATGGTCGGCTACTTACCGCACTGTACATATAATCTTAATCCGCGAGCATCATCGATCGATACACCGCTACATGCCTACGTTCCGCACAGACATGTCGATCATATGCATCCTGATGCGATTATTGCGATCGCAGCAGCAGCGGATGGTCAGGCGTTAACACAAGAAATATTTGGTGAAGACATTGGTTGGCTGCCGTGGAGACGACCCGGTTACGAATTGGGCTTGTGGCTAGCGGCATTTTGCAAAGAAAATCCAAAAGCACGCGGTGTCATATTAGGCAGTCATGGGTTGTTTACGTGGGCCGATACCGCAGAGCAATGTTATGCAATAACGCTTGAGATAATAAACCAGGCTTCTGCTTGGTTAAATAAAAAGACCAAAGGGCACAACGCATTCGGTGGCGGCAAGCACCCTGCGTTGTCAACAGAGCAGCGTCAACGAGTTGCAGAGCAGCTCTTGCCAGAGATACGCGGCCTTATCAGTCAGGAACAGCACAAGGTAGGTCATTTCGATGATAGCGAAGCCGTGCTGGAATTCGTGTGTAGTGAGCAAATGCCATCACTGGCTGAATTGGGTACCAGTTGCCCCGATCATTTTCTGCGTACAAAAATATGGCCGGTGATTGTTGAGTACAACCCGTCTGAGGATAACCTCGAACAGACGGTAGCATCCTTGCCGGCATTGCTTGAGGGCTATCGAGAAAAATATGCACAGTACTACGAACGGTGCAAACACGCCGACAGCCCGGCAATGAGAGATCCGAATGCGGTTGTCTATTTGGTTCCAGGGGTTGGCATGTTTACCTTTGCTAAAGACAAAACGACCGCCCGGGTTAGTGCTGAGTTTTATACGAACGCTATTAATGTAATGCGTGAATCATCGGCAGTTTCTACTTATTGCGGGTTGCCTGAACAGGAAGCCTTCGATATTGAGTACTGGTTGCTTGAAGAAGCTAAATTACAACGTATGCCTAAAGCGAAATCACTTGCCGGTCGCGTTGCGTTGGTTACAGGTGGCGCCGGTGGTATCGGGTCAGCTACAGCAAGCCGATTATTATCCGAAGGTGCCTGTGTCGTACTAGCTGATATTGATGAAGCCTTGCTGCAAAAAACCCACAAGCGCTTAACCGAATCACACGGTTCTGATGTTGTGAGACAAGTTGTTATGGATGTTACCGATGAAGCGCAAGTTATAGCTGCGCTGGCGACAACGGCGCGCGAATTTGGCGGAGTTGATATATTAATTTCGAACGCGGGTATTGCTTCGTCCGCGCCCGTGGAAGACACCACACTTGAGTTGTGGAATAAAAACATGGATATTTTATCCACCGGGTATTTTTTGGTATCGAGAGAGACATTTAAAGTATTGCGACGGCAGGCAGTGGGTGGAGCTATCGTGTTTATTGCATCAAAGAATGCGCTTGCGGCCTCCCCCGGTGCTTCAGCGTACTGTACGGCCAAAGCTGCTGAGGTACACCTCGCTCGATGCTTAGCATTGGAGGGGGCTAGCGGTGGAATTCGAGTTAATGTTGTTAACCCCGATGCCGTGCTGGAGGGCTCCAAAATCTGGTCTGGCGATTGGTTGCAAGAGCGAGCTGATGCCTACGGCAAGGATGCTAAAGAGCTGCAGGCACACTACTTAGAGCGATCGCTATTAAAGCGTGCAGTTTTACCAGAAGATATTGCAGAGGCGACCTATTTTCTGGTTTGCGATGCATCGGCTAAATCCACTGGCAATATCATTAACGTGGATGCCGGTAACGTGCAATCTTTTACTCGATAAAAAAGGTGAGTTGACCTATGCGAATCGACCCTGAACTAGTTGCGCAGCACAACCAGCAGCTACAAACCAATGCGGATACGGACTATCACGCATTGGGAGAACAGTTACAGCGCAATGGTGTTGACATTGAGGAGTTGACACAGCGAGCGGAACAATTTGGTGTCGCTATCCCGTCCTGGGGGGTGGGTACAGGCGGCACACGCTTTGCGCGTTTTCCGGGTGCGGGTGAACCCCGGCATGTGTTTGACAAGCTAGATGACTGCGGCGTTATTCAACAACTGACACAGGCTACGCCGACCGTGTCGTTGCACATACCTTGGGATGATGAAGACCCAAATACTTTACGCGAACAGGCGAACAGTTTGGGCTTAGGGTTTGATGCGATGAATTCCAATACGTTTCAAGATCAAGCCGATCAAGTTCGTTCATACAAATTTGGGTCTTTGTCGCATACCTCTGATGCAACCAGAGAGCAAGCCATAGAGCACAATATCCGTTGCATTGAAATCGGTAAAACCTTAGGTTCAAAGGCGCTTACAGTTTGGGTGGGCGATGGCTCCAACTTCCCCGGTCAAGTTGATATGGGGAAGCAGTTCGATCGTTATTTGAGTGCCATGCAGCAAGTGTACGCAGCCTTGCCCAATGATTGGCGATTGTTCACCGAACATAAAATGTATGAGCCTGCGTTTTATTCCACCGTGGTGCAAGACTGGGGCAGTAGCTATTTGATAGCCAAAGAGCTTGGTGATAAGGCCAGTTGTTTGGTAGACCTTGGGCATCATGCGCCGAATGTCAACATTGAGATGATCGTATCGCGATTAGCGCGGTTTGGAAAATTGGGTGGATTCCATTTTAACGATTCGAAGTACGGGGATGACGATTTAGACTCCGGCAGTATTGACCCCTTCAGGCTTTTTCTGGTGTTCAACGAGTTAGTTGAGATTGAACTAACGCAAGGCCAGAATTTTAAGCCGGCCTACATGTTGGATCAATCTCATAACGTTACCGACCCTATAGAAAGTTTAATGACTAGTGCCATAGAAGTGCAACGCGCTTTTATCCAAGCTTGTTTGGTTGATCGGCAAGCGCTTGCTGAATTTCAATCGGACAACGATGCGCTAATGGCATCTTTAACATTGAAACAGGCTTTTAGAACCAACGTGGACCCAATACTGCAGCTCGCCAGACAAAGGCGCGGTGGCGCCATTGATCCTATTGCCGCCTATCGAAAATCAGGCTACCGAAAGCGTGTAGCGGCGCAACGACCAGCAGTAAGTGGTGCTGGCGGTGGCATAGTTTGATCCGGTCAATGGGGTAGAGCCAAAATTTATTTTGTGGCATGACAGGCTGTTAAATTCTTATTGGATAGGCAATAATCTGACGTCCACATAGCGCAAATTTACCTGAGGCTAATGTATGGACGAATCAAAATACGGTAAGCGGGATAAGCGTGGCCACTGGGCACCTGATGCACGAATCAGCTATGGTCCATTCTTTAGTTGGCCGCCTCAGGCAAAAGTCCTGTTTAAGTGGCTATTCGGTTTCCCTGGGTATTTCTTGCCCTGGAATGTACTCTACGCGGTGCTGGCCATTCTGATTTGGCAGTTCCTGACACCCTCACTCGAGTCCTTCTCTGCCAGCACTGGTTTTTGGGTTGGTGTGATACTGGCGCGAAATATTGTTCTGGCGATTTTGGTTTATGGCGGGTGGCATCTGTGGTTGTATATATGGAGAAAACAGGGCACCGCGTATAAATACAACGAAAAATGGCCTAAAGATTCATCGGTCTTTTTATTCAAAAACCAAACGGCCGATAATATGTTCTGGACGTTAGTAAGTGGTGTGCCAATCTGGACTGCTTATGAAGTTTTAATGCTCTGGGCCTACGCCAGCGAACGTATTACCCTAGTCAGCTTTTCTGATCATCCTATTGGTTTTATCTTACTGTTTTTTCTGGTGCCCTTTATCCACGAAGTCGGGTTTTACTTTGCACACAGGAGTTTGCATTGGCCGCCATTGTATAAGCTGGCTCATCAGCTCCACCACCGAAACATCAACCCGGGACCGTGGTCGGGTTTATCGATGCATCCGATTGAACACATCATTTATTTTTCAACGATTCTGTTGTTCTTGATTGTGCCCGCGCACCCAATCCATATGATTAATCTTGCCTCTCGCTTAGGACTCGCGCCGGCTCAAGGGCACACAGGATTTGATCGGATGCAGACCGGTGGGGATTCGAGTGTGGACATTTCATATTACGCTCACTATCTGCATCACAAACATTTTGAAGTGAACTATGCCGATGGCATGGTGCCATTGGATAAGTGGTTTGGCTCGTTCCATGATGGCTCACCTGAAGCACATGCGGCAATGAGATCTCGAATTGCTAAAAGGCATAGCGGCTGATGAGGCATGTGGGTATCTGAATTACAGACAGCAATATTCCAGATCTGCCCAATGTATCGGATGGGCGGTCATCTGCAATTGAAGATAAATCTGTATGGTCAAATGCAAGCTAAAAATTGAGGTGTCCTCACTGAAAAAGTGGCTGGAATCCGAACCCTGCCAAATGGTGCGAAGCAAAGCGTCCCCCGATGCGCTGGCAAGTTTTGCAGCTGACATGCTGGTGTAGAAGAGGGCGATGTGCCAGATGAGTCTTTTGTGCCGTATACTGCCTACACGTATAAATTAGGGTGAATTGACCCTTAAATATTCAGAAAAACCACTTTTTGTTAATGCTCGGGCTACTGCACAGGATTCTCCCGGTAGACGGCCTTATCATCCCAATGAGGGTTTAGAGAATCTGTTGGAGTTAAATACGCAGTTCGTCGTCGTGGCTGATGATCACGCCATTGTTCGTCGTAGTATGGTCGAGATGCTGTCAACAATGGATCGTGTTGACGTAGTCGCAGAAGTCGGTGATGGGCTGGGCGCTATTGCAGCAGTAAAGCGGCATCAGCCTTCTTTATTACTGCTGGATGCGGCAATGCCTTTGGCGCGCGGTATAGAGGTCTTTTCCGAGTGTCGGCGGTGGAGTCCGGATACGGCTGTTATTCTACTCACTGGGTTCACTTCGCCCGCGTTCCTGACAGACTGGATCCAGTCCGGTGTAAATGGCATTTTGCTAAAGACGTGTGAACTTGAAGAGATGCGTCAAGGCATCGAGGTGGTGTTGGCTGGTGGACATTTCTTAGCTGGGCAGGTACGAAGCTTAATCAACAGTGAGTTGGCAAGGAAGCCGTTGACACTGCGCGAGCATCAGGTTTTGACGTTGATTGTGAGCGGTGATCGCAACAAAGCTATAGGAGAGAAGCTCTGCATAAGTGCCAAAACAGTGGAAAAGCATCGTGCCACAATAATGCAGAAATTTGGTGTGCACTCCATCAGTGAGCTAATGATTACAGCCTTGAGACAAGGATTACTTGATGATTGGCATCAGCTTTAATTCCAGGTTTCTATAGAATGCCGCGAAATAACATTCGATATGATGCGAAATGCCTTTGTAGGTAACACTCACCCAGAGTGTCTAGGTAAAAATCGAGTGTTTTCAGTTTTGCGAGTAGTTTTGGTTTTTATATGAGGCAGAGTGTATGCAAACACACTATCCGCCTCAGACTCCTTGTTCGTTACAGTTGTCAGGCTCGGTAACAATACATTCGTTTAGAACTTAAAGTAATGTTTAGCAAAGCCTAAGTTGCAACCTGCTCTTAATCTGTATTACTACTAATTCTCACGATTGCAGCGCAACTTCAGGGTAAAGTCTGGTTTGGCTTTAGCGCCCACTTTCCAGGTAATGTCCTTCCCGAGTATAGCTTCGATGCTGCATCGTAATGGCGCTGACTACTCGTTGGCTATGGGGTAAAACCCCCATTTTGAGTATGCAAGTGGTCCAGTGCCTTATGTGCGTGACTATATCCAAGCTAGTAGCCAGTGGCGTGGCAATCCTGCTCATTCTTTAAATGGCCTCAGTCGATGGTAGTTTGGCTTTAAGGC
>CALHOU010000127.1 GCA_938035945.1 uncultured Granulosicoccaceae bacterium | reverse complement strand
GATAAAACATAGCGTGGCCTGCGTTTCGCGCTTTGCTGTCTGATCGAGGATACTGCTCAGTGCTGATTCAAACGCTCGGCGATTGACAAGACCGGTTAAGTCATCATGTTGCGCCAAGTGATTTAATTTCGATTGAAGTTGGATCTCCTGAGTTACCTCTCGACCGCAGCCTAAATACCCAGTGAATTTGCCAAATTTATCAAACTCCGGCTTACCGATGACATTTACATGCCTGACCGAGCCATCTACATTGCGCCATGCTAGAACCAGATCGAATGGTTCGTGTCTGCGCAGGCTTTCATTGTGGCATAGTAGAGCGTCACTGCTCTCAACGCTAGCCGTTACCACATCTATACGCGACCTTCCGACCAGCTGCTCGTGATCAACTCCCGTTAGTGATGATTGATGTCCAGAATGGTAGACGAAACACAGATCCCGATCTAGCTCCCAAAACCAATCCATGGCAAGATGCGAAAACGAGCGATATCGTTTATGTTGCTCTTCTAGAGCTATCTGGCTGTCACGATATTGTGTGATATCCATCGCAACGAACAACCAGTGTCCAGTAGTTGTGTGACTCATGTTGATCTGCATCCAGCGACCATCATGCAAATGGTGAGTATGACGAGCACCTTTTTGCTCAAACACTGTCATAGCTCCCTTAATCCATTCATCTAAGGTTTCGGCTTTGCCCATGTTCCGTACAGCAGCGTTGTCGTAAAACACTTTCATATAGGCCGTGTACGACATACCAATTTCTATTTTGTCGCTGATGGTTGGATATAACAACGGAAAATCGGAAGAGAACGCTTGCAGGTTTTGATGCTCGTCAAAAATACAATAGCCCGAGGTGGTGCTAAGGAACACCTCGTCATAGGTGGTGCTCGATACCGCCTCTCCCACTAATGAGATATCTGTTTGAGCAGCTATGTTTTTGTCGCTAGATCCCATCTCGCTTCGGCGTTGTTTTAACTATTTTGAACAAGCTTCGAGTAAAACGTATTACTCAGCATCCAACAGATAGCGGCTGCTACCGCCCATTCGCTCAATGCCGGTAAGTGATGGAGTTATCAATTCTAGAAGGGTTCGACCGATTGGTTGTTAAATCTGGAAACGTGACAGAACTGGTTCACAAATCAATCTACCCACGTAACATACGAATCACCGTTGTTAAACGGGTTATGTCTATTCTTGGCAACACGGTTTTCTAGGACACGCGCCACGTCTGGGGCAAATAACTCTGGCCTCTTTATCCAGACCCCGTTCCAACCAAGCTATGTTGAGAATTCTTGCAACGCTGGCAAGATCCTTCTTAATAGTGGCTGGTATTTGAGCGTTTCCACCCTGTTGAACGCACAAGTCCATTAAGTGAGTTGCAATTTCGTTTGCGTCTTTATCTTGTGCGTTCAGTGCGGGGTTAATATCGATCCCAGCGCACAGTACTTCAGTATTCCCGGCGATATCCGTCCCGTTGACAGATTCACAACAATAGATTCGCGTTTCATTGTTAGCCTTCATCAAGGAAATTTGCGCCGAGGGCTCGCTTGTGTTGCTGGTGAGCATACGGAACACCGCCCAGTGGTTGCATGGGTCCACTACTTCTCGCATATTGCCCCAAGGTAATGCGATACCATTTCCACGGTATACCGCATTTAACTTACCAGCAGTAAAAGCATCAAAGTAATGCCAATAGGGGTAATTGGATACTGCTGTCATGCGTCGCATTGCAAGCGATCGCGACACATCCACCAATGCACTAACGGTAATCTCATGTGCTTGTTGTTCAAGCAATCGGCGAAAAGGCACTTTTGGGCACAGTAAAGCACCTGCGAAAAAACTACACTCAAAATCTCTCCACGCGTGAATCATGTCTTGCGCGTCCAGTGCGTGCGATTGCACAATGTCCAAAGCATCATCTCGCGTTGAAGCGATGCTGCGCCTATCAGCCGTTATAGGACTCTTGATACCATCAGCGTTATGCAAGACTTTATGGCCAATGTAGACAGCCAAATCATATTTTAGTCTTGCAGGTTGAGACTCCAGTACTCGATTAAGCATTACTGTATTAGGCGCTTTGAAATAAGAACGTATGAATGAACTTGACCTAACCCCAAGGCGTTGTTGTTCAGTATCAGATACCGAATCGAAATAGTTAATTTTTAAATCAAGTTTTTTGCAAATAGATTGCAGCTCATCCACGCTGATGGGCATTTGCTTTTTTCCAATGTCTTCAGCTGCACGTTCTAGCTCAGGAAAATGATTTTGATTGTTTTCTTGGTGGGTTCGTATCAACAGCTGCGCAAACTGCCTGCCCGATACACCGGTTTGCGAAAGCATTTCTGGGATCGCAATTCCGAGAATTTCCTTGGAAAACAGAAAACTCGGCTCAAGAGCGATACCACTCATGCCGCCACGACTACCTTTATCAGGGACAACATCATCCCCTTCGGGCACATCATTAAGAAACCATTGGATATCGCGTTCGAATACCTGGGCTATTACTGCCAGCATGGGTTCGCTCGGATAGCGTTTACCCCGCTCTATCATGGACAAATAAGACACGGATGGGGAGGCTTCCAGATCTATTTTCATACAGCGCGCCGACAAGTCCTCCATGGTCAAATTATTGCGTTTGCGCAGGTTTCGAACTTTTGTACCCAGAAAATGGGCGTTTCTAATCAGATTTGGCTTCTTCATTTTGTAAAATACACACTGTGTAATTTTAATTGTGCAATTTTTCACAGGATATCATTAAAATGCGTACCAACCTGAGTTGAGTGTCCGACGTTCCGGTCGATAAGAGAACTGAGTCACATCAATCCAGCATTATTTTTCTACTAACGGCAGACAGAATTATGAGTGATTACAACAATCTACTTAAACACAACATCGATGCAATCCAGGCAAACGGCTCCAACTGGGGTTCGATCAACGCTGAATACGTAACGCGAATGAGCTTACAAAACCGATTCAAAACCGGTTTGGATATTGCCAAGTACAACGCTCGCATCATGCGTGAAGACATGGCCGCCTACGATGCGGACCCGGAAAACTACACTCAATCCTTAGGTGTATGGCACGGCTTTATCGCACAGCAAAAAATGATTTCTATCAAGAAGCATTTTGGTGAAACCAAGGGCCGCTACTTATACTTATCGGGCTGGATGATCGCGGCACTGCGTTCACAGTTCGGTCCGCTACCCGACCAATCAATCCATGAAAAAACCTCAGTACCCGACTTAATCGCTGAGCTTTATACGTTCTTAAAACAGGCCGACGCTCGCGAACTTCGCCACTTGTTCACCGATCTTGATGATGCGCGTGCTGCTGGCGACGAAATTAAAGAAAAAGCAACGATGGACAAAATTGAAAACTTCCAAACCCATGTTGTACCCATCATTGCGGATATTGATGCAGGTTTCGGTAACGAGGAAGCGACTTACTTACTGGCTAAAAAAATGATTGAAGCCGGCGCATGTTGCCTTCAGATTGAAAACCAAGTGTCAGATGTTAAACAGTGTGGTCACCAAGACGGCAAAGTAACAGTTCCTCACGAAGACTTCCAAGCGAAAATTAATGCGCTACGTTACGCGTTCTTGGAAATGGGCGTGGAAGACGGCGTGATCGTTGCGCGTACCGACTCCCTAGGCGCAGGACTGACACAGAAAATCCCGGTGTCACAAGAGCCTGGTGATTTAGCTGATCAATACATCTCTTTTATCGATGGTGAAGAGATCACATCGCTTGATGAAATTGGCACTGGCGATATTGCCATCCGCCAAGGCGATAAAACAATCAAAGCAGCACGTCTACCCAATGGTCTGGTTAGCTTCAAACCAAACACAGGTATTGACCGTGTGGTACTCGATTGTGTTACGTCTTTACAAAGTGGTGCTGATTTACTTTGGATTGAAACTGAAAAACCACATGTAGGTCAAATCGCCGAAATGGTTGATAAAATCAAAGAAACCGTGCCAAACGCTAAGCTGGTATACAACAATAGTCCATCGTTTAACTGGACACTGAACTTTCGTCAACAAGTTTTTGATGCCTGGAAAGACGAAGGTAAAGACGTGTCTGCATACGATCGCGATAAATTAATGAGTGCTGACTACGACGACAGCGAACTCTCTGCTGAAGCCGATGCAAAGATCCAAGCTTTCCAACGTGATGCTGCGAAGCGTGCGGGTGTGTTCCATCACTTGATCACACTTCCAACATACCACACAGCCGCCCTTTCAACCGACACACTGTCAAAGGACTACTTCGGCGAGAAAGGCATGCTTGCTTACGTTAAAGATGTACAGCGTCAGGAAATCCGTACGGGTCTTGACTGCGTTAAGCACCAGGACATGGCCGGCTCAAACATTGGTGATGACCACAAAGAATACTTCTCTGGCGGGCAAGCGTTAAAAGCCTCTGGCGAAGACAACACAATGAACCAGTTTGGTTGAGAAATAAAATAGACTTTTAAAGTTGTAGCCGTTACCCGAGGCGGCGTAGTTTCCGCCTCGGGGTTTCTTTGTTACCTATCCCTTCATTTTTACGATGCGCCAAATGGAATATCATGTGGCCAAATTTCAAAAAATTACTCCGTAGGAATTTCAAACAATACTAATTGATTTGTAAACGGGCATTGAAACTCGAGCAAACTGGCGACCAGCTGTAAATCTACTTTATGATCTCGCTCAGGTTCGAATAGTCGATCACCCACAACCGGCAAACCAATACTGTGTAAGTGGTGTCTTATCTGATGTTTACGACCAGTGCTAATACTGACAAGCAAACGACTTTGCTCAGTTTGTTTTTCAAAATTTGATTCAAGCACTGTTGTTAGCGCCTGCTTTTCCTGTACGGGTGTTTTTATTTCCATTGGCAGTTCAAAATCAACATTGCCATGCACTGTGACCAAATAGTGTTTACGAACAGCATGGCTAGCGAACATCTCGGTTAATTTTTTCAACGCATTCTTGGTGTGAGCCACCACGATCAAACCCGATGCAGCCCTGTCCAAACGATGCACCAAGTATGCTGGTTTACCATTCGCAGATTTAACGGCTTCAGTTATCGTGCAGTGATCGCTCCATTTGCTCCCCTGACTCAACATACCCGCAGGTTTATTCCAAATACTGTAATTAACCTGGTCAGAAACCAATGTGGGAATCAACGGCATTTGTGCCAATACACTGGCGTCATAGTTCAAATACAACTGATCTCCAATCTGTGTATTCGCGACTAAATTTCGTATTCTGCGCAGTTTATGAGCCTTGTACTTCTTTATCCATACGCCACCCTTGGTCGCAGCCTCAGCAATTTGGTCTTCTAACAAACCGCTGGCTTGCGCCAATTGCGTTTGCGCACTACCCCATGCGGATACCGTTAACTCGAGCTGAACAGGATCGCTGTGTTTTTCATTGACATTCATGCCCGCCATGGTAGCGCTAAAGTGCCTGCAATAACAAACCAAATTTGAACCAACAGATGAGGAATTATTGTGTTTTGGCTTGCGTACGGTTTAGTGGCGTGTTTATGATTGTGCACAGTGATTCAACACTTAATAAAGGAGAAATTCATTGGGCAACAACAAAAAAAGAGTCGCAGTTATTGGCGCAGGACCCTGTGGCCTAGCTCAATTACGAGCGTTCCAGTCAGCCGCTCAAAACGGTGTTGAGATACCTGAAATCGTCTGTTTTGAGAAACAGGAAAACTGGGGCGGATTGTGGCTATACAACTGGCGAACTGGGCTGGATGAATTCGGCGAACCAGTCCATGGCAGCATGTATCGTTATCTGTGGTCGAATGGACCAAAAGAAGGTTTGGAATTTGCTGACTACAGCTTTGAGGAACACTTCGGTAAGCAAATCGCATCTTATCCGCCGCGCGCTGTACTGTGGGACTACATAAAAGGCCGCGTGGAAAAAGCCAATGTACGCGATTGGATTAAATTTAGGACGCCAGTCAGAAACGTGGAATACGATGACGCCAGCAACCGTTTTAAGGTGACGTCGCACGACTTAAACGCAGATAAAATTACCACCGAAGAGTTTGATAATGTGGTCGTTGCAAGTGGCCACTTCTCTACACCAAATGTTCCACAGTTTGAAGGCTTTGATAAATTCAATGGCAGAATTTTACATGCGCACGATTTTCGCGACGCGGTCGAATTTAAAGATAAGCGACTACTTATCATCGGCACCAGCTACTCCGCTGAAGACATCGGCTCTCAATGCTGGAAATACGGTGCAAAGTCGATCACGGTTAGCCATAGAACTGGCCCCATGGGTTATGACTGGCCTGAGAACTGGAAGGAAGTACCACTTCTTACTAAAGTAGAAGGCAATACAGCCACCTACAAAGATGGTACATCTGAAGATGTAGATGCAATTATTCTATGTACCGGCTACCTGCACCATTTTCCCTTTATGGCAGATGATTTAAAGCTTCGTACGGCGAACCGGCTTGCCTCTGCAGACTTATACAAAGGCGTGACTTGGGTACACAACCCGAACCTGTTTTATCTTGGCATGCAAGACCAGTGGTACACTTTTAATATGTTTGATGCCCAAGCGTGGTTTGTGCGCGATACCATTCTCGGCAAACTTACAGCCCCAGACAAAGTCGCAATGCTTGCTGATGTTGAGCAGCGAGTGGCTAGTGAAGACGCTATTGAAGATGACTATGGTGCGATTCGCTACCAAGGTGACTACGTTAAAGAATTGATAGCAGAAACAGACTATCCAAGCTTCAATGTTGACGCAGCTAACGAAGCGTTCTTTCAGTGGAAAAAGCACAAGAAGGAAAATATCATGACCTTCAGAGACAATAGCTATAAGTCAGCGATCACCGGCACCATGGCACCGGTTCACCACACTAAGTGGGTTGAGGCACTGGATGATTCTTATGAGTCGTATATGAAAAACTAACTGCAAGCTATTCGCAGACGATTTGTTTGTTGACTGAATTTAAATGTTTAGAACAAATCTATTACAAAAAAGCCGGCTAATACGCCGGCTTTTTAGTTGCTTGAAAAACTAACTACCGATCAAACGTCGCGATGCTGCTGCTCCGCTTTTCGGTAAGACCTCGATTCATGAATGGCGCCACCGATCAATGCGACAACACATAGCGCAATAGAGGCAACTAACCAAACAGTTTCCGAACCTGCACCAGCATAGTAAGCGTCTACTACACCTTCCCAAGTTCCAGTATCAAAGGGTGCTCCCATAATAATTTCTCCTGCTTAATCGCTTAGTGTGTGTCGTAATTGGCAGAAGGTGCAATACCTTCTGGGTAAGCAGATGATGGAACCTTGGTTCTATCAAGGCCAACCAATTCTGCTGTTCTACCTACGCGTAGTAATCCGAACATACGTAAAATGAGGGATACCACATAGCCCGGGAAGAAGCCCAATCCAAACATGACCGCCAACCCAACTGCCTGACCAGTAAAGCTTGTTAGCGCAACACCTTCACCTTGTAATGCTGGGTAACCGGCGGCAAATATACCAACAGCTATAACACCCCACGCACCCAAGAAGCCGTGCACTGTGACGGCACCAACGGCATCATCAATACCCATCCTCTCAAGCATCTTGGCGAAGTATGGCATTGCCATACCACCTAACATAGCAATTACAAATGCCATAGGAGGCCAGTAGATATCAAGACCGGATGCGCATGAAATAATTCCGCCTAGCGCACCAGACATCATCCAGAAAGGGTCGCGCGTGATAAACCAAGCACCGATAATACCGCCAGCAAACGCCATGAGTATGTTGAACGTTAATGCCGACAGTGTTATTGGTGTGCCGTAAATCGTTGTAAAGTCAGTGGCAGACCAAGACCATGCTTCTCCTGGGTAGATAAGGCAAGCCATTAAGAAGCCCCAGAAACCAACGATAATAGTCATCAGACCAATAACCGTTAGAGGCATGTTGTGACCTGGCAAATCGTTCGCTGAGCCATCGCTGTTGTATTTACCTAAACGTGGCCCGAGGTTGATGAGAACACCTAGTGCGAAGAAACCAGCAATCATGTGTACAACTCCGGCTGCGCCAAAATCGTGGTAACCGAACTTTGTGACTAACCAACCATCGGCGTGCCAACCCCAAGCAGCGCCAACAACCCAGGCACCACTGCCCAGAACAATGGCAAGAATGACGAAACCAACAAGCCGGATTCGTTCAATAACTGCACCCGACATAATAGAAGCTGTGGTTGCCGCAAACAATGTAAATGCACCCCAGAACACACCATTAGCGTTATCGGACAACGTTGGCCCCATAATCGATGCTCGTGGGTCTGCAACAGACATTGCAAACTCATGCCCACTGATGCCTGCAGCACCGGCTGCTAAGTCGATACCCGTTGGGAAAGCCCAATAGATATACCAACCGAAGTAATAAAACGTTGGAACGATGAATGCGAATGCCAAGATGTTTTTAACACCAGATGTTAATACATTCTTATGACGAGTGGCTCCCATTTCATAAGCTAAAAAGCCCACGTGTATGAGTATCATCAAAGGGATGGTGAGATAGTAGTAAGTCTCTGCTGCCATGGTATTACCAACACCATTTGCAGCTTCAAGAGCGGCGATTTGACTCGTCAGCTCCGCAATCTGTTCTTCCATTATTTCCTCCAGTTTTGTTACGTCGATATATTCTTTTTTGGTGTACCTATAAAATATGCCCCTAAAGAATAACAGCCTGTAACCATAGTTACCAATTGTTTAGATGCCTAATTTTTCTATGATCAGAATCAATAAACAAAAAGTTCGATATGAATTTTTACTTGAACCGAAACTGGACCATGCAGCCATATACTTGCAGCGTATGATTCATAAATAGCAGATAAGATTGCACTCTATCTATTGCACGTTCATATATTCAAAACGATGACGCCGAATACGTCCCTTTTTATGACCCATTGTTTCTGCGGCCAGCATTTGCTGCACGTGTTTCCAAATGGTCCACAACGTTCTTGTACCAAAAATTTGCTGCTTTTAAAAAATGCGGTTTACCGTTTTGATGAAACCATCGAGATTCGATTGCAGATTCTGTAAATGCAGTTAAACCACGCTCATCACCGATCGCCTGATAAGCAGCCTTAGCTCCAAGGTAGGGAGCCATGACCACACCGGACCCCGAATAGCCCATGGAATACCCTAAGCCTTCATGGGTGCCAACTTGCGGCATATGAGTGAACGAATACCCTGTATTGCCCGACCAACTGTGACTTAATTTTACGCTTTCTAACTCCGGCCAGACCTGGCACATGGTTTCTCGCATTCTCTTGGCCGCAGTAACAGGCTTAACTGGCGTCATTGACGCTCTGCCACCAAATAATATTCTGCTACCATCTGGTGAAATTCTAAAATAGGAGTGACGTGCACGAGTCTCTACCATCATTCTCCGTCCCGGAGCCAAGGTTTTAATCAAGTTTGACGACAACGGCTCGGTAGCAATAATAAAGCTGGGTAATGGAAACACGCGACGCGCGAACCATTCAAACTTGCCTTGCGTGTAACCGTTGGTTGCCATAATGGTTTTTTCCGCGACCAACTGATTGCCTGACGTTGCGGTCGCAATAAAACGCGTGTCCTTTTTTTCTATATGCTCAATTGGACAATTTTGAACAACCGTCACACCGCGTTTTAGAACTGCAGCGATCAGACCATCATGAAATTGTCGTGGGTGTACAGAAGCATGTTGAGGGAAACGAATACCACCAAAGTAACAAGGACTATTAATTTCACTTTGCAGCTCATCTTTTTCCACTAACTCAACATCCATGTAATCAATTGACTTAAGCTGCTGAACTTGTTTTCGTTGTGATTCAAAATGCGCTTTTGTCCACGCAAGTTGTATTCGGCCGCACTCATCGTAGTGGCACGCAATATCTTCTTTTTTTATTAAACCAGATGTGAAATCGAAAGCATCCTGTGCTTCACTAAAAATGTCGCGGGCAACGCTTTGGCCGAATTTATTCGCTAGCGTATCAAACCCGAGTCTTGGATGCGGGCCGAACATACCGCCGTTGCGGGTCGATGCACCTTTGCCAGGAATACCCGCGTCAACCACAACCACTTTAATGCCGGCATCACTTGCGGCTATGGCTGCAGATAGTCCCGTGTAACCTGCACCAACGATAAGTAACTCTGCTGAATCAGGCAGGGTTGAGGGTAAATCAGGCAGTGCAGCGCCTTGCTCCCACCAGTATGGGGTTCCTATGTTTTCTGCAGCATCAGAAAACAAACTCATGCATAATTTCCCTTAACGCGTTCTTTAGTTGGGTCGAAGTGAGGAAACGGTACCACTGTTGCTTTAAGTCGTTTTTGCTGACCATCCAATTGCCCGACTTCAATCGCTGTACCTGGCTGTGCGTGGGTCACATCCACACGCGCTAGCGCGATAACTTTGCCAAGCGTAGGTGACTTAACCGCAGAGGTAATTTCTCCCACTTGTGCTTTACCCATACGTATGCAATCACCGTTACTGGGTACAACACCGCCTTCAATATCTAGCCCGACCAGTTGGCGTTGCGGATTTTCCTTTCTAACTACCAAAGCATCGCGCCCGATAAAATCATCTTCTTTAGATTTTAGTGGCACGGTAAAGCCAATACCTGCTTCATAGGGGTTGGTCGTGTCGTCAAATTCATAGCCTGCGAATATTAGGCCTGATTCTATTCTAAGCATATCTAGTGCACCTAAACCCAAAGGCAGCATACCCATTGGCTCGCCCACTTCCCAAATTTTTTCAAATACCTCGTTAGCGTGTTTAGGATGGCAAAAGACCTCATAACCTAACTCCCCTGTGTAACCGGTACGACTAACTACAACTGGTATGCCGTGAAAATCATCTATCCGACCAACCATAAAACGAAACCAGCCTAAATCGCCAATACTGGATTGCGTTGGAGAGTTCCAGATAATTTGTTCTAGAATGCTGCGTGACAATGGCCCTTGCACAGCCACATTATGGAGTTGATCGGTAGATGATCTCACCCATGCATTGAGCTTACGTTTTTGCGCTTGTTCTCTTAACCACAACCCACTCTCGTCGTTGCCACCGATCCAACGAAAGTTATTAACATCCATTCTAAACACGGTGCCATCATCAATCATTCCGCCATGCTCGTAACACATCGCCGTATAAACGACTTGTCCAACGGAGAGCTTTTTCATGTTGCGCGTAACACACGCCTGCATAAGCTCTTCGGCATCCGGACCGGTCACTTCGTATTTGCGTAAAGGACTTAAATCCATGATGGCGGCTTTTTCTCTGCACGCCCAGTATTCCGCGATAGCCCCTTGGTTGCTCATTTGGTTAGCCAACCAGTAGCCGTTGTATTCCACGAAGTCTTGAGTGTGTTTAGCGAATGACTCATGAAATCCGGTTTGTTTTGTTTCTTCCACGTCTGCCTCCGGAGACTTACGCCACCCGATTGATGTTTTAAATTGTTCTTTCTCTTCGTACACACGCACCTGAATATCGGTTGGGTTCCATCCGTTTGCAGGATCAACATCGCATGGACAAGCACTAGAGACACACACTAAATCTGTAAGCGCCTTTAGCATCACATAGTCACCGGGCCGCGACCAAGGTGCATCAAATCCGAGTGCGTTTGCATCGTCAAGTAATGTGTTAAAGAAAAAATTAATGGCGGGCCAACCACCTCTGGGTTTAACGTTGAAGTTGGCAAGTTGAGTGTTCATGTTGTCTGAACAATTTACATGACCCGGATAACCTAAATCATCGTAGTAGCGCGCCGTGCAAGCAAGCCCGAATGTGTCGTGACGTCCGCAGGTATCTTGAACAATCTGCACCAATGGCTCGTGGTCAATACTGAAGTACTTTGAATATATGCCGGGGTTTGGATAGAGCCAACCGCTTAGCGATCGCGTGGTGGTCGGATCAATCTCTCGTTCTAAGCCTTTGTCCAATGCACGTGCCGAAAAGGCTTGAAAATCTGAACATTCACGCCCTTGTACATCGAGCACCTGAATGTATTGACCGGCTTTTACCTCATAGGCATAGGCTTGACCCGGTTGTATGTTTACGTCCAACTGCGTATTGGCTAAGGGGTCGGGTGCAACCAATACATCTCTGGCTTCTTCGGGATTTGCCCGTCTGACGTACATGATGAGTTCAGTCGGTGCATTTTGAGCTTCAGGCAACATGGGTTCTCCAACAGCACACGCAACCAGTAATCCATCTGCAGACGCATGTACGGTGTGTATCGCACCAGAGACCGAGCCATCTTCGAACACATTCAGCGCTTGCGCCTTGCCCAGATCGAAACCAGACTGCTTGAGCGCGTTAGACACTTTTATTGCAGATGCGTCGTTAGCACTTAAAGCGCTAATAGTACCTACCGGCTTTGACGGATTAGACGCACCAAGCACGGAAACATCTGATTTGCCATCAGGCGTAAAGAAAACAAGTTCACCGGTTTGCAGACCTTGAGGGTCTAATAAACTTATTTCATCTCCTGCGCTAATACTTAAAACACGCGTACCACCACCTGGAATCGGATGCCGCTCTACACCCACCTGCAAGATAGGCAAGCCAGGCTCGACGACCCCTCGACGTTCATACGGTGTTTCAAAGGTGGGCGTAACACTCATGGTACTAGTGACTTGTGTGACGACTTATTCCAGTCAGGTTCGAAGCCTAGAATAATTGTGTTTGGATGAAGTTCGGGATTAAACAGCAAGTTATGCCACCACGTGGATTGGTACAGAGGATGATTTTTAGAAAGCTTACTCACCTTGCATTCCAAATTGTACTGTTGGCTATACGCCTCAAATTTCAAGCCGCAGGCACCCGCTTCAATTAACCTGGCAGCGCCGGCTGACTCGGGAAGAAACGTTGCGCTTAATGTGTCTGAAAACTCTCGACCTTTTTGGTAATAAGTTGAAGAGAAATACGTTAATGCCTTTTCTCGCCGTTGCGCCGGATCATGGGTTTGCTTAACCATGTGTTTGAGCTCTGGCACCTTGGAATGAGCACCCCACTTCGAAAACACGGTAATGATATGCCCCATGGGCTCTGTATCCCCAGGCAAAGTCACAGCAGGCATCACAGAGTCGTCAGGCCTGCCCAAATGATCACGCATATTCATTTGTCGCACCCGACATTGCCAGCCTAAAAACTGCTCCATCAAAGCATGGTTGCCTGGGCTTTTTACCATCATCTCTACAACGGAACTGGTCATGCTACGTTCTCTTCTGTTTTGCTTTCGCACGTATCCGCGACTACGTGTAATTGGTAGGGTTTGTCGTGAGTCAAACTCGGTATACGTGATCGCGTTTCAGCCACTTGGTCAATATCGATTTCAGTCACTACTACGCCGGTTTGCTCACCACCGTCGGCCAGAATCGCCCCCCACGGATCGATTACCAAGGAATGTCCAAAACTCTCACCGCCACCTGGCACCTTTCCAACCGCACAAGGCGCGACGACAAATGCACCGTTCTCAATCGCTCGTGCTTGATTCAGAATATGCCAATGTGCCTGTCCAGTCTTTTTGGTAAATGCTGCAGGAACAAGTAAGATTTGTGCGCCAGCTTGCGCTAAATCACGATACAGATTGGGAAAGCGCAAGTCGTAACAAATGGACAAACCTAATTTGCCGAAAGGCGTATCAACCACACACGCTTCACTACCCGGTTGTACCTTTTCACTTTCCTTATAGGATTGAGTTGCGCTGAGTTCGATATCGAACAAATGAATTTTCGTATAACGCGCTTTAATCGTACCGTGATCATTAATAACAAACGTGCGATTGAAGAACTTGGGACCATCACTCTTGATGGCAATGGAACCTAGCACAATCCAAACACGGTTTTCACTGGCGAATGCTTGCAAGCCATTCAGTACTGGATGCGCCTCTTCAGAATAAACGGGTGGTGCAAACAACTTACCTTCGGTTCTTAATCCACCCGCGTATTCGGGGAGAATCAGTAACTGCGCACCTTTTGCGACCGCATCTGTCGCTAATTCAATGGCGTGCGCCAGAGCATCTGACGCATCGCCAAATGCTCTGGTTTGTAAGCAAGCTATGTTGACTTTGCGAGCCATATTAATGTCCATCAATAATGTCGAATCAACAATCTAACAGAGCTTGTAACTTAGGCCAATCAGTACTTGCAGTAGGCCTTTCTTAAAGTCACCAATGGATGGCGATCAGACATTTGAAACTTGATCAGCAGTTCACGAGCGATCATGTCTCTATCCTGCTGATTATCCGGCAATTTAATGGAATCGGGTATACGAACCCAACCATTGATATTGCGATCAAACACTGCCGCCTTACCATCTTCGTAACCCATATGTACATCTTCGAGCCAGTTCAGATCATCCCAACCCATCACTTCCATATAACCTTTCAAAAAGTCAGTGATACGGCTGTAATCAGGCACCAGGTTAACGTCGTAACGATAACCAATGTGCTGGCCAATTTCTTTTTCTCGTTCCGAATCTAAACCAGCTTTATCTTTTACAAACTGATCAACATCTTTGATTTCGGAGCCGCGATACTCAGTACCTGCCATCTTCTTGATCTCCTATAGGTGGTGGTAGTCTTCAATACCGACGGTATGCTCAGTACCAGCCAATGGTACGCCTGCAATTGCAGAGGCTTCCATCGTCAGTGCTGCCAAATCTTCCGGCTCGAGAGAATGTAAGTTTGTTTTACCGCAGGCGCGGGCAAACAACTGCGCTTCAATGGTTAGTGTGTGTAAAAAGTTATACACACGCTCCGCAGCTTCATCCGGGTTCAGACGCGAGCGAAGTGCTGGGTCTTGCGTTGCAACCCCAACCGGACAACGACCCGTGTGGCAGTGATAACAGTAACCTGGCTCAACGCCCATTTCTTCTTCAAAGTTGGCCTCAGGAATATCCTTGTTACAGTTCAATGCCATCATCGCTGAGTGACCAATCGCAATTGCATCGGCACCCAAGGCGATGGCCTTAGCCACATCAGCACCATTGCGAATACCACCGGCATAGATGAGCGTGATATCACCGCGCTTGCCAAGATCATCAATCGCTTTACGCGCCTGACGAATCGCTGCCATTCCAGGAACACCCGTCTCTTCAGTTGCCAAGTGAGGGCCGGCACCAGTACCCCCTTCCATACCATCGATATAAATAGAATCAGGGTCGCATTTCACCGCCATACGCACATCATCATAAACACGTGCAGCACCGAGCTTTAACTGAATCGGAATTTGCCAATCAGTGGCTTCACGAATTTCCTGTATTTTCAATGCAAGATCATCCGGTCCTAGCCAATCAGGGTGACGTGCTGGCGAGCGTTGATCAATACCAGCTGGCAGTGATCGCATCTCTGCAACTTGGTCAGTTACTTTCTGACCCATCAAGTGACCACCCAATCCCACTTTACAACCTTGACCGATAAAGAACTCACAGCCATCAGCAAGCATAAGATGGTGTGGATTAAAACCGTATCGTGATTGGATGCACTGATAAAACCATTTCGACGAATAACGACGCTCATCCGGTATCATGCCGCCTTCACCAGAACAGGTTGCACTACCGGCCATTGTCGCACCGCGCGCCAGAGCGGTTTTGGCTTCAAAAGATAAAGCACCAAAACTCATCCCGGTTATATAAACAGGAATGTCTAACTCAATGGGTTTTTTACAGCGTGGACCAATTACCGTCTTAGTCTCACACTTCTCACGATAGCCTTCAATAACAAAGCGTGTGAGCGTGCCCGGTAAAAAGGTTAGGTCATCCCAGTGCGGAATTTTTTTGAACAAGGAGAAACCGCGCATTCGGTAACGGCCGAGTTCAGATTTAATGTGTATATCGTCGATAACACGCGGTGGAAATACAAATGATTCACCTAACCGGTTCGTGTCTCGTGCGAGTACTTTCTTTTTAACTTCATCCATTATAATTTTTCCCCGCGTTATAGAATGAGTTTTTTCTCATTAGGTTCAAGGTTATCGTAGTTCCATAGCTGCTTACCGGAAACTATCTTTTGGAAGTGATCAACGCCTTTGTCAGGCATCAATTCATATTGCTGCAGCTTTCTGGTCAACCACGCCTTATCTAAATCGGTGAGTTCGGCCGGAACCGCATCAACACCACACGATTTAATCTCACCACCGATGTAGATTGTGCCGTCATACATGGAGTCACCCAAGTTCTTACCCGCGTTACCGCACACAATCATGCGACCACGTTGCATCATGAACCCAGAAAGCGCACCTGTGTCGCCGCCAACTATAATGGTCCCGCCCTTCTGATCGATACCGGTGCGAGAACCCACTGATCCCCTGCAGACTAAGTCGCCACCACGTATGGCTGCACCAAACGTTGAACCTGCGTTCTTTTCAATAACAACCGTTCCAGACATCATATTCTCACCGCAAGACCAACCGACGCGACCTTTGATGCGCACGTTCGGACCATCGATTAGGCCAACCGCGAAATAACCGAGCGAACCCTCAACCTCTAGAGTAAGACGATTCAATATACCAACACCCACTGAATGCATACCACGTGGGTTCTTGATCACAATGGTGCCGTTACCTTCAGCCATTGCACTGCGAATTTTGTTGTTTAACTCTGTGGTGCTTAGCTCATCGGTATCGATTTCAACACGCTTGTTGTAAAAGATATCTGGCGCCCACGGGTAGGTATAGCGCTCTTCCTCATCAGGGTTGAACTCAATGAGAAGCGAGCGACCAAACAACTGCTCTGTGGTCAAACCCAACGCGTCGACACGCTCTTCTTGCGTCATCGCTTTGAGTTCGGAATCAGTTACGCCTGCCATACTCGAACCTCCTCGTCATATGGGTCTGTGGTATCAATTTCTTGCGGTAAGATTGCGCGAATAGCTACCTCTTCAGAAGCCATAGCGATGAGATCGTCACTTTCAAAAAGCACCAAAGGTTTTGCAGCCATGGAATCTTTGGCCATACCAAGTTGATCTTTGGTCGCAACAAGATAAGTAAACACACCATCAATCTCCTGAATTGATCGCGTTAAGGATTCTTCCAGGCTTACACCGTTAGCCAGATTATCGGCTGTGTATACGGCCAATAGCTCCGAGTCGCAATTGGACATAAAGCGATGCCCCTTTTGTTCCATTTGTCGACGCTTTATCCAGTAGTTGGTAATCTGCCCGTTATGTACCACCGACACATCGTTGTACGGAAACGCCCAGTACGGGTGAGCAGATCGAATATCAACATCCGATTCAGTCGCCATACGTGTATGCCCAATGCTGTGCGTGCCCTGAAAGTCGCCAAGACCGTAAGTCTCGGAAACAACAGTTGCATCGCCCAAATCTTTGATCAACTCTAAGCCGTTGCCGAGCGATAGGATTTCAACACCTTCAAGCTCTTCGATATGACGTGCCATATCTTCGGTATCACCATCGTGCGAAAGCAAATAACGCAAAGCGTATGCGGTGGCTTCCTCTTTTGCCTTAACGTTGGCCTTATGCTCTTTTAAAATTGCTTCGACATCGCTAATACGCTTGGCTAACACCTCAGTAAATCCGCGTCCGCTTTCCATGTCTTCGCGCTCTGCGCACTTAATGCGCATGATGTAGTCACCCTCTGTCGGTTCACCGTACACAGCGAATCCAGTCGAATCAGGCCCCCGGTGTTTTAAGGCTTGCAACATGGCCGTCATCTCTGACCCCACATTGGAACTTTTGCCTTTATGAATCAGTCCAGCTATCCCGCACATATGTGTGCTCCTTTGTTTCTCGTAATTGTTGTTTGTTCAACCGGTCTGGCACGACCGGCTGAACTGACACTGATGAATTGATCTACCAACTATGATCTACCAATTTTTATGGCAGATAATCCATATACGTTTCAGCGTCCCAATCGGTTGTGGTGTGCATGAAGCGCTCCCACTCATCGGTTTTGTATTCGTGGAACAATCGATACATTTCGCCAGGCATCGCACTTCTAATAACCTCGTCTTGCTTAAGCGCTTCAAGTGCATCGCCCAATGACATGGGTAGTTTTTCAACCTGCTTGCCTTCTTCAATCGCAGCATAGATGTTGCGCTCTTCCGGTTCTCCACATGGAATCTTGTTAGTCAAACCATCATCCATAGCTTGCAATAAACCAGCAGCCATAAGATACGGATTAACCATTGAATCAACCGAGCGGAATTCGAATCGTCCAGGGGCTGAAATGCGTAAACCCGTTGTACGGTTTTGGAAGCCCCAGTCTTTAAATACAGGTGCCCAGAAGCCGGTGTCCCACAAACGGCGGTATGAGTTAACTGTTGAACAACCGATAACTGTGAGCGCATCCAAGTGCTTTACCATGCCGCCAATGGCATGCTGGCCAATGGGTCCTGGCATTTGCATATCATCGCCATCAGGCATAAACGTATTGGTACCACCAGAGCGGTATGAGAACACTTCTTCATGTGCTGGCATAACATCAAGTTTAAGCGGATTAACTTTATCTTCGCCGCCTTCCCACAAACTGATGTTGTGGTGACAACCACTTGCTGACACGCCCATGAAAGGCTTGGTCATAAAGCAGGCTATCAGACCTTCTTCCCGTGCGACTTGTGCACAGATTTGTCGATAGGTTGTAAGTCGATCAGCTGTTCGGGTACAGGTATCGTAGGTGTAATTCAATTCAAGCTGACCTGGTGCATCTTCATGGTCACCTTGAATCATGTCCAAGCCCATCGCACGGCAGTACTTAAGTACTTTCATGTAAACCGGACGAAGACTTTCGAACTGGTCGATGTGATAACAGTATGGGTCTGAAAAACCACCGTTCGGCTTACCATTTTCATCCTTCTTTAACCACATCATTTCAGGCTCTAAGCCTGAGCGTAGGTGCAAGCCATGCTTTTTCTCAAACTCATCATGTATGCGCTGCAGATTTCCGCGGCAATCAGATGTTAGGAAAGCACCTGGATCTTCACGCTCTTCACGGTTTCTAAACAAGGTGCACCACACACGAGCGACGCGCTTATCCCAAGGAATTTGGCAAAACGTATCCACTTCCGGAATGCCAACCAGCTCTGCCGCTTCAGGACCATAGCCCATGTAGTCGCCATGGCGATTGGTGAATAGATTGATGGTGGCGCCGTAAACAAGCTGAAAGCCCTTATTGGCAATAGATTCCCAATGATCTGCCGGTATACCTTTACCGCATATCCGACCAGTGATTGATACGAATTGTAGATAGAGGTACTCAACACCCAGTGCGTCAATCTGTTTACGCACCTCCTTCACCATCTTGTCTCTATCAGCAGCTTCTACAAACGCTTCGATATCAGTTTTGCTCACTGTGCATCTCCTAGGGTTGATGTTTTGGACCTTGCCGCAGACGATGTCAGCGAATTCAAGAACCAATTAGTTGTTAAGTTTTTTCGTGTTTTTCTTCGCTTTTCATTGAAAAAATGACGTGTAGCTCACGCCGTGTCACAAGTCGCAGATTAATCCGAACCATACCAACAAGCAACCTCTTTTGAGCCAATATTCATTTTTTGGTGCATTTTTCAGTCAATTGGATTAGTATTGGATTTAAATAGTTAGGAAACGACGTCGTGATACAGACCAAAAAAACGCGTATAGGCTCTGCCGAAATAGCCAGTTTGATTCGACGTGATATTAAGAACGGAGAACTAAGCTCGAAAGAGCGACTACCACCTGAACGCGTATTAGCCGAAAGTTACAGCGTGGCACGCGGCACGGTACGCGAAGCTTTAAACAGACTGGCAGAAGAATCATTGGTTGAAATTCGTGCCGGCAGCGGCACGTATGTGATCTTCGATCCCAGCGAGTCTGCAGGCAATGTCATTCTAGGCGCACGCCCACTTGAACTGATTGACGCACGTTTCGCTTTAGAGCCTCATATTTGTCGTTTAGCCGTGTTGCACGCGCGGGATATTGACCTTGAAGAACTGGACACGCTACTGCAATCAATGGAAGCGAGCGTAAACGACCCAGCTGCGTTTTCTTCTGCAGATACGGCGTTTCACAGCTTGCTCGCTGAAACAACCGGGAATAATTTGTTGATTTGGATTGTCTCCCAAATCAATTCTGTTCGATCACAAAAAGAATGGTCTAACGTTCGTCGGGTGGTATTAAATCCAGAGACCATCACCGCCTATAACCAACAACACCGTGCA
>CALHOU010000126.1 GCA_938035945.1 uncultured Granulosicoccaceae bacterium | reverse complement strand
CGGACAGGCGGGGCCATAAGCTTGTATGCTTTACCGATAAACATTAATTGGAGTACGGTCCGTGTCCCGCATGGTGCAGTGTGTAAAACTGAACAAAGAAGGCGAAGGCCTTGAACGCCCCACTTACCCTGGTGATTTG
Source organism: uncultured Granulosicoccaceae bacterium (assembly GCA_938035945.1). Classification (GTDB taxonomy): domain Bacteria; phylum Pseudomonadota; class Gammaproteobacteria; order Granulosicoccales; family Granulosicoccaceae; genus Granulosicoccus. The sequence continues at coordinate 5,720 of CALHOU010000126.1, read as the reverse complement.
GGTAAGCGCATTTATTTGAATATCTCGCAAGAGGCATGGCAGATGTGGGTGGGCCACCAGACCATGCTTATTAATGAGTACCGTTTAACGCCGGTTGACCCGAAGGCACGTAAGTTTCTGGAAGAGGAAATGGAGAAGTTCTTGTTCAGTGATAACGCGACAATGCCTGAGGGGTATGTGCCGCAAGAGGATTAAGTTACCTGCATCATTGTTACTCCTGCATATAACCTTGTCTACCCAAATGCGGGGTTAAGCCACACGCCTGGTGGCATATTAGTCGCACTACATCGTATTAGTTACGATTGTCTGAAGTACTAATAATGTTGTTACCGGGTGTTGTATGTTTAAACCACGTTACGTTTTATTTGTTTTGCTATTAGCCGTTGCCCTTAGTTGGCGGTCTGCACATGCGCAACGCTATGTGCCAGCCAACCTTTGCGCTATAACTAACAACGTTACGTATGAAAGTATTACGCCACCTACTGGCATCCTGGCCGAATACGAATCCGGTTCAGTTCAACCGATTACAATTGTTGTTGGAGATACTAAAGCACCTGGTGATCCAACCGCAGGATTGAACGATCAAGAGTTTGTTTCCTTGTTATTGGATACCAACAATGATGGCACCCCTGAAGCGTTAGCAACCGACTCTTGTTTTTTCGATAATGCCGCTACCCCAGTTGGTTGCTCGATTACACAAAACCTTTCTATACCAGCTGTTACAGAAGATACGACCTTTCGCGGCAGAGTGATGTTGAGTTTTGGCAGCGCCGAGCCCTTAGATGGTTGTGGTGATAATGGGTTTGGCGATTCGGAAGATTTTCTTCTGGTGGTTGATGTGCAAGAGTTTATAACCGTAACTGATGTAAGTGCGCCAGAAGATGGTGGGCCAATAACCGTAACCGCAACTCTATCCCATAACGTTCGTGATGCGAATGGGTTTGTAACTTTTACTGTCGACTATGTGTTGAGCGAAGGAACAGCAACACTGACGGACAATGATTATGTGTCCACCTCAGGCACCTTAACGTTTACTGGTCAAGCTGGCGAACAGCAAACGTTCACAGTGATGCCAACAGCCGACATTGTGCCTGAGGGTGATCAAACAATATTGGTTAGTTTGCAAAACTTATCCAACACAACACATGCGATAGACATCAGCTATACAGCAACCGTTACGTTGCTAGAAGACGACACTGAAGTTAGCTTAACGCTAGCTAAATCAGTGGACAATCCATCGCCGAACATTGGTTCAACTATTGTGTTTACTTTGCAGGTGAGTAACGCAGGTCCCGATGCGGCAGTAGGCGCGTTTGTTCAGGATTTCGTGCCTGCTGGATTCTCATCAATCACGACAGTGTCGAGCCCCCCGGGTTCAAGTTTTACCGTGGCCGGCAATGCCATAAATTGGACAGGTATAGATGTTCCGAGTGGAGGGTCGGTTCGCGCCTCATATTCGGCGGTCGTGCTGCCCCCCTAAGAAATTGGTCCGTGATAAAACGGTCCTCAGATAGGTGGTGAGAGCCGAAGGATGGTGTTACAATAAGCGGCTGTAATGTGGTGAGGTCTCGAATCCAGGGCCTGCCGACGATTTGCAGCTATTTCTGGTTGACTGATGCGGCGTCAATCGGTGTAATACGCGTTCCGCAACCCTCGATGGCCAGGTAGCTCAGTCGGTAGAGCAGGGGACTGAAAATCCCCGTGTCGGCAGTTCGATTCTGTCCCTGGCCACCAATCGAGCCAAAAACTTAATCCACTAAATAAAGTTATTCCGAGCGTGAGGCTCACGGGAATCGAACTGCCATAAGGCAGACTGCGCGTCCCGGTTCGATTCTGTCCCTGGCCACTATCATAAATTCCTTTAGTTGCACGAACTCCCACACTGGCATTGGTCGTTTCCGAAATGCCGACTTGTCTTCACCCTGCGCGGGCCGGTCTCGGCGACCCCGTTCGATTCTGTCTCTTGCGTGGATGCTCTGATCGGCTCTTTCACACTGGATTCTTGTTCACAACAATATTGGACCCGCGCTGGTGCACTTCGTACCGTTGGCTGCGTTAGAGTTGTACCGAATCTGGAAAGTACAGAGACGGTAGTGGGTAGTACCGATAAGTACCAATCGATAAATTTAAACCGAGGCGTTACTATGAACAGAGAATTTCTTACTGTGTCTTTCGCTGTGCTCCGTACTCTTCCAATGCAGTCCTACGCTACTGGGCGAATGCAATGCGAACCCATAGATAAGGCAGCTTGGATAACAGATGCAGAGTTGGAGGACAAGCTAGTGGCTGAAGGTTGGATGGTTCAGGAGTTGCGTGTTGCACGCCGCGGAAAGATATTGTTTCGTGCCGAAGGCGTTAACTAGAGATAATCGGCTTATGAAATGCCCTAGCAGCTTGTTTTCACAACTACATTATCTCTCCTCATGTCTCTGCATCAGTGTCATGTTGTCGGGTTGTGTGGGTAACCGAGCGGTTGAATCCGCCGATGAACATTTTCTCTCAGTGGGGTGGCAGAACAATCAAACATTACTCGATAATAAGAGCTTTTCAGATTACGCGGACGCTGTGAAAAAAGAAGTACGTCAGTTCCGTATTCCTTTCGACCCAAGTACCGCTGAGCTCGAGGTTGAGATGACCTCACCGGTGGAACTTCAGCCCGGTGCAAACTGCAATGGCCAAACGCACGGTATTGCAATACTTGTCCACGGGCTTGCGGATACTGCCTATTCCTTGCGGGATATTGGCGGTGTGCTGGCTGACGCTTGTTACAAAAGCCGAGTAATTCTGCTGCCCGGCCACGGCACGCGCGGCGGTGATCTTCTGACAACACGATTATCAGACTGGCAGGACACGCTCAACTACCTTGTGGATCAGGCGAACGAGGAATCCGATAAGGTTTTGCTTGTTGGGTTTTCACTTGGCAGCGTACTAACGCTTAATACCACTTTAAGTCGGCCCGCTGACATCGATGGTGTTATTGCTATATCGCCCGCTTATTATCTTTCATCTGAAAGAATCGCGAAATGGGCGCCTATTGCTGCGCCGTTTATGCGATGGATTGATCGTGGTGTTGCTGATGATCCGATGCGATACGAAGTCATGCCGACCCGAGGTGTTGCGGAAACCTGGTCGGCAATGAAGCAGCTCCAAAATAGTCTGCAAAAAACCGGCTCGGTAAAGCTGCCATGGATGCTTATACAGAGTATGGACGATGCTGTGATCGATCCTGATAGAAATGAAGCACTCTGGGATAAACACGCAGCCCACCTCGATAGCCGTTTGATTAGACTTGTCAGTACCCAGTTATATCCTGACAAGAAACGCGTTATTAATCTGCCAGGTAAAGATGATTCAAGTCAGGTTATTGCACTGACGCATCTTGCAATTCATCAATCTCCCGAGAATCCGCACTATGGGGTAAACGGCAATTACCGTAATTGCGGTAGCGGTATGCCCCGAGACCCAGAACAAATTCAACTATGTATAGAATCAGATAAGGTCTGGTATGGTTTATGGAGCACAGAGCCTGCTGCTGGCCAAGCAATGGCCTATTCAACATTTAATCCATCGTTTGATTCGTTAGCGCGTGAAATACAAGAATTCGCTAAGCGGATAGCTGGCGATATAAAAGCGGAATAGTCAATTGCATTCGCCTGACTTAGTCAGCAGCATATCCAACCAATTCAGTTGGTCGGGCAGGGTTAATATCTCATAAACACGTTTATTGGCAGCCGGACGCGACTTTCCCAACCAGGTGAAGTTCGGTTGTGACCGGTGTTGCCTCATCCATGCTTTATTTCCTTGAACTTGATGGGATTTAGTCAGATACTAGTTAAATCGGCGTGCAGACACAATATTTGTGTAAATCTGTTGAATCGAGTCTGTTGAATTCGGTCTGGTGACTACAGTCTGCTGAATTAGAGAGGAGAACAATATGCAGCCTTTTATTATTAATCCTCATGGTCGACTTCAAGAATGGGTTGCAGAAGAGCGTGGTTACTTCGATACGGCCGGGTTGGAAAACTATTCTTTGCTAGCGCATTCGTTGCTCACGAAAAACGCACCTAAAATTTCCACGCCAGACACCGAGGTAAAAGATAATAAAAGTGGCGCGTACCAAACCTATGAAAAAGGTCGTGACGCCTCTGTTAGTTGTGCCTGTCATTGGACAGTTAATATGGCAGCAGGGGATAATCATGGTCAGCTATGGGGTGAGTGTTATTCGGTTTCTCCTTGCGCGATTGTTGTACCGCCAGACTCACCAATTGTTAAACCAGCTGACCTAGCAGGGGTTGAAGTTCATGTTGGCTATCAATCGGGTTCTCACTACACAACCATTCAAGCACTAGAGCCGTTTATTGATGCTGATAAGATAAAACTAAAATTTGGTGGTACGCCTGCCGATCGTGTTGATCAATTGCTCGATGGTGTTGCGAAGGCGGCTACGGTGTTCGGCCCACAGTTATACATGATGGAACAATTGGGCTATCGCAAAATTCTTGATTGCACATTCATGATTGCCGCGATGGTGCCAAACGGTGCAGAAACAGAACAGATCACTAAATATTATGATGCACTGAAAATGGCACAGGCTGATATAGACACCATGCATCAGTCATTTGTTGGTCACTATTTAAAAGAGCTGCCCGAGCGCCACGCAAAGCTAATCGATGTTCGCCAGTTTGGCCCCGGTGAGCGGTTAGTGTTTGAGCCGTATTCCAAAGAGATTTTCGAAACAACACAAAAGTGGATTCGTGATCGGGGAATATTCGACGGGGAAACCGCGGAGATTCCAAATTATAGCGAGTCTGTCCTACGCATATAACAATGGCGACGGAGGCATTTTTCCAGCCCTTATTTAAATGATGCCGATACAATTTTTCTCTGATAAAAAACGTCCCGTCCACATGGGGTCGTATCCGCTTGAGCGTTTAGAAAGAACGCAATCTTCTGACTTATCAAATGTACCGGCCTTTGAGCCTTTATCGTTTGTGCGAGCTGATGAACCGCTAAACCTTGTTAACGCCATGGAGGAGTACCAATCCATGATGGACGTTATTCGTGGCGGGTTCACGAATAAAACGCGTTCATCGATTCCTGGAAGTCCGCAAGCACGGGCAGATCACTTAAAAGCGTTTTGCTATTTTCAAGACGCCGCTATGGTGGGCATATGTGAACTCCCCGATGCTGCTCGTTTGGCGAATCCTGTTCGCAATCCCGGTATCGAAAACTTATCCGAAGCACTTCGCACGCGCCAAACGAAAACGCTGGCATCGGGCATAGACATGATCATGGCTGATCTAAAGGAGTCAATGGAGGCACCACCAGCATCGATTGATCATCACACGCATGCCTTGGTTATCGTTAACGAGATGGCCCGCGACCCAAGAGCTGGTGAGAGCGGTACCGGTTGGCTTCGCGATACTGCGCGGCACGCAGCTGCCATGCGTTCAACTGAAACGGCGGTGGTGATCGCAAACTATATTCGTTTGTTGGGTTGGGATGCAGTTGCACACACGGCATCAACTTCTGACATTGATCTGAATGTAGCGACGGTTGCAGCAGGTATTGCGACTGTCGAAGATGGCAAACTAAGTGCGCCTTATATAGGCGATCGGTTTTCAGTAGCTGTTATCACCACAACGCTTGATCTTGCGACTGATAAACCGCTTCGCGCTAAAGCCGATCAACCCTGGTTACGCACTAACGGACCCGCATGG
>CALHOU010000125.1 GCA_938035945.1 uncultured Granulosicoccaceae bacterium | reverse complement strand
ATCGCATTTCAAGATGATAGCGCGTGGGATGAGAGCAACGGAATACCTTTGGATATTGCTGCGGCTAATGCAATTTCAACCGAATTCCCCACGGTGGTGACCATAAGAACCTCGAGAGGGTTAGCCGCTGCTAAACGCATTCTGAATGCAGCGGCACTGGCTGTATCGCTGGTCGCCTTAACCAGCTTGCTCGCAAGCCTTTTAGTATTGGCAAGTGTGGTAGCAGCAAACCGGCAACGACAATTACAAGAAGCCGCAATTCTGCATGCTATTGGCAGTCGTCATCGTAGCTTGATGCAAGCACTCGGTATCGAGTATTTGTTGCTGGGCGTCGTTGTGGCTGTATTTGCCAGCATAATCGGTGGCATTCTAGGAACTGTAGTCGCATCACTTTGGCTTGAACTACCGGTGGGCGTTGTGACTTGGTTAAGTGGTGCAAGCGTTGCTGTTGCTATTGCCGGTTTATGTTTGAGCGCTGGTGCTATTTGGGTTGCACGTTCATTGTCGGTATCGCCTGCGCAGTTGCTGCGTGAGGTTGTTTAAACGGACTAATATGATTTTAGGTTGTTTTATTAATTCAGCAACTGCACTTTCACCGGTACACTTGCTAATGAATGAATAGTGCTATTAACACCAGGAACAACTGGACCATCCAGTTCAAAACGTTCGACCCTATCAGCTAGCGAATCAAACAAACAGCTCATCTCCAAGCGCGCCAGGTTCATTCCTAAACAAGCATGAATACCTTGACCAAAACCAGCGTGCCCAATGGTCTTGCGTTCAATATCAAAGTCATCTGGATTTTCAAATCGAGCTGGATCTCGATTAGCCGCACCATAAACAACGAGTGCGCGCGAATCTTTTTTCAAATCAACGCCAGCAACATTGATGTCTTCAGTCAAGTAACGGGTGAAAGCACGAATCGGCGTATTTAGTCGAACAATCTCCTCAATGGCACCTTTCATCAAGCCACGATCATTGCGTAGCTTCTCCCATTGATCTGGGTGCTTTGCAAAAAGCATAACGCCGTAGCCGATAGCTGATATTGTTGTATCAAGGCTTGGCGGTATATAGTCTCGCATCAGCTCGGATGCGCGCGCTGGTGTCATGCCACTTTCGATACCGAGTCGGGTTGCTCTGTTCGCCCATCCGTCTTCACTTAAATTGTTAAGGGTGTCGCTATCTTCAAGGAAGGTGCGTAAGCCTTTTAAGTTATTCACGGCCGCGTCGCGTCGCTCTTTCGGGTCACCCATTAACTCAAACGTTGCAGCGCCCCACTCCAGCATGTGATCTTTACCATAGTCCCCCAGGCCCACAAGATCACGCACGATGGTCAGTGGCAAGTGAGGTGCAAGTTCGCTTGCCGCATCGAAGCACGACTTATCCAGCATCTTGGTAACAATAAAGTGCGCTTCCTTTTCGATACGCTCTCTTATATGACGAACATTCTTGGGGGATAAAGGGTTGAAGGTAATTTTTCGCGATATATCATGTTGCGGGGGATCGGAATTCAGGGAACTACCAACAATCAGCTTATTAACTTGATCATCAACAGATACGCCTTTGCCTGAACTAAACACATCATGGTTTTTCAGAGCGGCGACAACTTCTTTATGTCCACACAGTGCGTGTAAGTTATTTTTTTCTAACCACACAACCGGCCCTAAGGCCAACATTTTCTTGTATGCGGAAGCTGGATCTGCAATGGAAGCTGCATCGTAGAAATCAATAGCGCATGCAGGAGCGTATGGGTTGTCACCAACCATGTGGGGGGGGGCCGAATATCAAGCAATTAGGATATCAAGCAACTAGAATATCAAGCAACCAAGATAACGGATCTCCTAGCATGGTTTCACGTTTTGCCTGTTTATCGGTGTTTAAGTAGAGGCGCCTTGAGACTTTACGAGTATATGCTCTATAGATGCCGCCACTAGTGCAAGTGTTAACCTACACAGTGGCGGCAAACTGAATAAAAGTATTCACGCTATCGTGTAGATATCGCAATAACCTTGTTATCCATCATCATCGGCACAAGCACCATCGCTTCGCTATTGATAACACCAATATCAGCGCTACCTTGGTTCATATCGAGTAATAGCTCAGCCGAACCGCTATCATCAATTCGATACAGCGCACCTGCCATCCAGTCCGTCACCAACCATTTACCGTTACCATCGGATTCAAGTCCATCAAGGTTGCCAACCGGCTCGCCCGACCCAAAATTGCTTATGGATTTACTGGAAAGATCGACCGCAATCAAATGACCCGCAACCTTTGTAGTAAAGTCTTGCTGCATATCTTTACCCCAAGGCGCTACCAACAGTTGATCGCCTTCAATCTGCAAACCATTGGGATGTTGAAGCGCCTCATCCTGTAGCCAAAGTGATAAAGCGTCATTCTCCAACCGGTGGATGCTGTGAGTGAGCATATCCGAAACGTATACGCGCCCTTCTGAATCTACTGCCAAATCATTTAAAAATTTCGCACCATCCGCATACCAGCTCCCATCAATCTTGCCGGTATCCACATCGATAGCGACCAGCTGATCAATATCAGTGACATACAATTTGTTTTCGTGTTGAATCAAGCCTTTCGGAGCGTTAAGGCCAGTTACCCATTGCGCATCCAACATTTCACCTTCTACGCTTAGCCGAGAGATATGGCCAGCGCCATCTTTATCCATTGGACCACCATTAACGTTGGAGACGTAAACAATGTTACGTTCACCGTCGTAAAGCACGCTCTCAGGATTCATGAAGCCATCAGTACTCCAAAGCTCTGAAGCAGCGTGTGTACGTGGTGATAGGAATAGAGCAAAAACAGATAATAAAATCGTTACAAGCTTGAGCGCTTTTAACTGTTTAGATTTAAACATAATAACTCCTTTTGGTTATCCCGATCGACACGCTATGCGGGATGGACACAAAAGGCAATCAACCTTTTAGGCGAAAAGCACTGAAGAGCCTGATAAATAGAGAAAAATAATTCGATTAGCGCGAACGATGGATTCAATTCACGACTCGGTTTTACACGGTAGCCAATAAGCAAGCGTTTGATATCTTGATCAGGCTTGACATTAATTGCCCAAGTATTCAGACAAAAAAATATGCCTCACACCATCATGAATACAATCATAACCGTTATTCGCAATTGACCTTCTTCAAGTAGCTATTTCGCCACTTTTAAGTGTCCTTGGCTGTAAGCCAAGGGGAGCGCCGTTTCATGAGTAGCTCACGCCGAAACGCGCAGAATTTAGCTATAGTCATACTATGGAAATATTATTTTTAGGCACCTCCTCCGGCACACCCACAAAGTCACGCAATGTAAGCGCTATCGCACTTATAGAAAGCACTGGCAGTGCGTGGCACTTGATCGACTGTGGCGAAGGTACGCAACATCAAATTCTGAATTCGCCATTATCTCTAAACTCTTTATCCAGCATATTCATAACGCATTTGCACGGAGATCACTGCTATGGCCTACCGGGCTTACTCGCAAGTGCCGGACTTAATGGCAGAACTAAACGCTTAAGAATCATCGCTCCAGAAGAAACCAAGTCGTGGATTGAGCTAACGCAACAAGTCAGTGACTTACACTTGCCTTACGAACTTGAATTTGTAACCGCGTGCGATGTGGGTAATCATCCTTTCGATGTGTTTTCAGTTTCGTCCATTTCCCTGTCACATCGAATAACGAGCTTTGCATACGTTTTTACCGAATCTAAGCTAAGACGATCCTTAAGCGTGGACAAAATAAAAAACGCCGGCATACCACAAGGGCCATTATGGGGGAGTCTAAAGGCAGGTAACGACATCCAATTTGAAGGCATGATTTATAAATCAAAGGACTTCTGCGACGCCCCTAAACCACCAAGAAAAATAATTATATGCGGAGACAATGACACTCCAGATTTACTCGCGCCTGATTGCAAAAATTGTGATGTATTGGTGCACGAAGCAACATTTGCTGCAGAGTTCAGCGAACGAGCCAAAACCTTAGGGCATAGCTACGCTGGCTTAATTGCACTGTTTGCGCAGAACGCCGGATTGCCAAATCTAATTCTGACTCACATTAGCGCGCGCTATCCAGAGAATCCGACCGAACTCGAGCAAGAAGCCAAGGCGATTTATTCTGGAAATTTGTTTCTAGCGAAGGACTTTGAGCGATACAGGCTGCGTACCGATGGTGTGCTCGAGTTGTCAGAACACGCCTAACTGCGCAATTAACGGATGAACGGCTAAACAGGGCAAAATGTCGCGAATTGACTTTGCAATAATGCACGTAAGTGGCTGCAAACAGGCCCTACTTTTGCTAGGATTATTTAATACGCTTACCTTCGCAACCCACCGCTAACTACCCCATGCACAGTTAAGGGAAAAATCGGCTTTATGAAACCGACAGATACGGCCCAACCCGACCATTTTCATCAAGTGGTCGATTGTCAGTGGGGCTGTCCCGCTCACACCGATGTTCCACACTATATAAGACAAATTGCTCAAGGCGATTACACCGGCGCTTATCTGGAGAACCGAAAAAGTAACGTTTTTCCTGGCATTCTCGGTCGGGTGTGCGATCGCCCCTGCGAACCTGCTTGCCGACGAGGCCGGCTCGATGAGCAACCGGTCGCAATTTGTCGACTTAAACGAGTTGCTGCCGATTTAACTGAGGACGTCCGGGAGTACCTGCCGCCTAAAGGCCAATCGAACGGTAAGCGCATTGCCTGCATTGGTGCAGGCGCAGCATCGTTAACAGTTGCCAACGATTTACTTCCCCTCGGCTACGACATCGTGATGTACGAACAACACGATAAACCCGGGGGCTTGATGCGGACAAACATCCCGTCGTTTCGTCTGCCGGCAGACGTATTAGATGACGAAATTGCATTGATCGTGGAACGCGGTGTTGATCTGCGCCTCAACACAAAAGTTGAGAGCATGCAAGCACTGCTTGATGAAGGCTACGACGCAGTCTTTGTCGGAACCGGTGCACCCAGAGGCAAAAATATCGAACTACCTGGCCGCTACGACACCGATCGCATCCATATTGGCATCGACTGGCTCGAAGAAGTGGCCTTCGAACACACAGATTCAATTGGTGAAAATGTATTAATCATCGGAGTGGGAAACACGGCTATGGATTGTTGCCGAACCTCACTGCGCTTGGGCGGTAAAAATGTAAAGGTCATGGCCAGAAAGCCACGTAACTGGTTCAAGGCCAGTGTATGGGAGTTGGAAGACGCCGAAGAAGAAAACGTCGAAATCATGATTAACCATGCGCCGAAAGAGTTTGTGGTGGAAGATGGGCAACTCAAGGGCATGCTGTTTGACAAGCTTCATTATGAAATCGACGATAACGGACGCCTATCAGAACCTACTGTTATTGAAGAAGTGTTCATTGAATGTGATGACGTCATACTCGCCATCGGTCAAGATAACGCCTTTCCTTGGATAGAAAAAGAAACCGGACTTGAACTCACGCAGTGGGATACACCTGTTGTGCACGAGACTAATCACAGTTCATCCATCGGTGGATTGTTCTTTGGTGGCGATGCGGCTTATGGCCCTAAGAATATTATATGGGCTGTTGAACACGGTCATCGCGCGGCTATCTCTATACACAAGCACTGCGAAGGTGAAGATATTTCAGATCGACCGCCGCGGGGCGTGAATTTGTTGTCCACTAAGATGGGTATTCATGAGTGGAGTTATTCAAACGACTTTGATGATGTACCACGTCATAAAATGAATCACGTTGATCTTGTTCAGAGATTCAAAGACATAAAAATTGAAGTCGAACTCGGGTTTAATGCCGAGCAAACAGCGCGCGAAGTTGAACGCTGTCTTAACTGCGATATTCAAACGGTATTCACCGAAAAACTTTGCATTGAATGTGATGCATGCATGGATGTGTGCCCCACGCTTTGCCTGACCATTACCAACAATGGTGAAGAAGATGATTTGCGCACTCGACTGCGAGCACCCGCAAACAACAAGTCACAAATTCTTTACGTATCTGATGCGCTTCCGCAAACCGGTAAAGTCATGGTTAAAGATGAGGACCTTTGCGTGCATTGTGGCTTGTGTGCCGAGCGATGCCCGACAGGTGCATGGGATATGCGCAAATCACGCATTCGCATCCCCTATGCTGCAGGCGAAAAACACGCCGCTGTTGCCGATCAAAAAGTAAGTAGTGCAGAATAATGACCACATCTAGACTAAACGACTTTGTTATTAAACTAGCCAATGTAAACGGCACGGGTTCGGCCAGTGCCAATGGCATGCTAATGAAGTCTATATTCAGAATGGGCATACCGGTCACCGGTAAAAATTTCTTCCCATCCAACATTCAAGGCCTTCCAACCTGGTACGAGATTCGGGTTAGCAAGGATGGCTATCTTTGTAGGTCGGGCAAAGTCGACTTAATGGTCGCCATGAATGCAGAAACATACAACGCCGACCTGGCGGAGGTCGACCCCGGTGGTTACTTGATGTATGACTCCACTTGGCCGCGCAAAGACATGCAAGAGAGAACCGACATAACAGTACTCGGCATTCCTTTATCTGAAATGTGTAATGAGGCGTTTGAATCAGCCCGAGCAAAAGTTCTCATGAAGAACGTTGCCTATGTAGGTGCACTGGTCGCACTGCTTGATATTGATATGGACGTGGTCGAGAACCTACTCAAAGAAACATTTTCCACCAAGCCGCATTTGGCCGACGCCAACATGCAAGCCATTCGAATGGGTTTTGACTACGCAACTGAACACTTTGAATGTCCATTACCACTCAAACTTACACCCATGGATGCAACGCAAGGGCACGTGATTGTTGATGGCAATACCACTGCAGGCTTAGGCGCTGTGTATGCCGGTGCAACGGTCACAAGTTGGTATCCGATAACCCCATCCACCTCCTTAATAGATGCTTTTAGCCTTTTTTGTCAGCAACTTCGAAAAGACCCCGAAACCGGTGAGAACAACTATTGCGTTATACAGGCCGAAGATGAACTCTCTGCCATAGGCATGGTGCTCGGTGCTAACTGGAATGGCGCGCGTGCGTTCACTGCCACCAGTGGACCGGGGGTTTCGTTAATGAGTGAGTTTCTTGGATTGGCTTACTACGCTGAGATTCCAGCGGTACTCTATGATGTGCAACGCGTAAGCCCATCAACAGGCATGCCTACTCGCACCCAACAGTGCGATATTATTTCAGCTGCCTATGCTTCACACGGCGACACGAAGCAAGTCTTGCTATTCCCGTCGGATCCAACCGATTGCTTTCACATGTCTCAAACCGCGTTTGACTTAGCCGAAAGACTGCAAACGCCGGTTATCGTACTAACCGATCTCGACATTGGTATGAACGACTGGATGATTCCAGAAATACAATGGGACGAAAGCTATCAACCCGATCGTGGCAAAGTCTATGATGAAAAGCAACTCAAAGACATGGACGCGTTTTATCGCTATTTAGATGTGGATGGGGATGCCATTCCTTGGCGAACATTGCCAGGAGTAGACCCCAAAGGCGCGTACTTCGTTCGCGGATCTGGGCATAACAAGTTTGGTGGGTATACCGAAAAATCGGATGAATATAAAGAAGTTGTGGACAGGCTTCGCCGAAAGTTTGATACAGCGGCGACTCTTGTTCCAGCACCTGTTCTGAATATTGATGATTCAAAACCACGAGAAAAAAACTGTGCTCTGTTGTCTATTGGCAGTTGTGATGCAGCAATCCGTGAAGCGCGAGATCGTTTGCAGCAAGATGGTCATGGCAATTTAGACTACATGCGCATTCAGGCGTTTCCTTTTCATCAAGATGTAGCGGAATTTATTGATCGATACGAGCAGGTGTTCGTTATCGAACAAAACCGCGATGCCCAACTAAGGCAGCTACTCACGGTTGAACTGGAAATCGATCCTAAACGCTTACTTCCACTACTCTCTTATGACGGCATGCCGGTTAGCAGTAATTTTATTGTTGAAGGTGTATCGGCGCTTATGAAACAAGGGCATGCGGCATAGCCGATTATTCAGGATTTGACTCAATGAGTTTCCTTAAAAAACCAAAAATTTCTCACCCAGGCTTGCCTAAGAATGAGATTGGCTTAACCATTCGAGATTATGAAGGCGCTATGTCCACCCTGTGCGCAGGCTGTGGTCACGATTCAATTTCATCTGCCATCATTCAAGCCTACTTTGAATTATCAATAGAACCACACCGTGTTGCCAAGGTATCGGGCATAGGTTGTTCGAGTAAGACACCCACTTATTTTTTGGGTGGCGCGCATGGTTTTAACTCCGTCCATGGACGCATGCCCTCCATCGCTACAGGCGCTAACGCTGCTAACAGAGAACTGAATTACATTGGCGTATCGGGCGACGGCGATTCGCTTTCAATTGGCTTAGGTCAGTTTGGCCATGCGATACGCCGCAACATCAATATGATGTATTTAATAGAGAACAACGGTGTGTACGGTTTAACCAAAGGCCAATTCTCGGCCAGTGCCGACCGAGGTAGCACCGCAAAAAAAGGTGATGCCAACCCCTACTCACCTATCGACCCGGTGCTGCTTGCCATCTCTTTAGGTTGCACATTTGTTGGGCGTGGTTTCTCCGGAGACAAAGAACACTTGGTACCTATGCTTAAGAGTGCTATTCGACACAACGGTTTTGCACTGTTGGATATCATTTCCCCATGCGTTACGTTTAACGATCATGAAGGATCAACCAAAAGCTACGCGCACACCAGAGCCAACATGCGTGAAACGGTGCACGTTGATTTCACAGAACATCATGAAGAGATTGTTGCCCGGGTTGAACCGGGTGAATTCAAAAAAATCACCATGCACGATGGTAGCCGTGTAGGCTTCAAGCGCGTTGATGAAACCTACGACCCAACCGACCGCGTATCGGCAATCAGTTATATTGAGGAGCATCGCGCGAAAGGCGAAGTGGTAACTGGTCTGCTTTATCTTGAAGAGAGTTCATCAGAAATGCATTCTGTACTGGGATC
>CALHOU010000124.1 GCA_938035945.1 uncultured Granulosicoccaceae bacterium | reverse complement strand
GTGATAATCGTTGGAAAATTCTTTTAATCTATGCCGCAGGTATTCATTTTCTGCTTCAGAACGCCCGCTACGGTCTCGCCATGACGCCGTTACGTCACCGATTACAATACACATAATCAGTGTACCCACGGCAAGTGTTATTAGTGCTGTAGCTTGCGCTTCATACGAAATACCACCAATAACAAATGCACCAAGGGCGGACACGCCTGCACATGCCGCTCCCCAAGAACTACCATAGCGCGCAGCAAAAATCATGGGCAGGGCCGCGGCCCAAACAAAACCCGAATTAATCCCAAGCGGGTCTGCTGTAAAGAACAACAAACCCACTAAAGGTACCAGCAATGCAAACAACGCAAGCTCAACTAGCTTGGCGTAGCCACCCAAGCCTGCGCGCATCTCTGCCAGGTTCGGCAACCCCTGTAGCTTAGCTACTTTATTTTTAAACTGCGATTTCATATTATTATCGAAAAGCTCTACTCAATAGAACTAGTTGATACGAACTTGTTTGAGTAACTTGTTCACAGCTTTATCGGCCACGCCCGATAGGTTGGTGTAACCCCAACCGGTTTTGGCCGTCGTACCCTGCCAAATCACTTGTTCGTTACTAAGGTCTATTAGCTTTAGACTTAAGCCCACAGCAGGTTCCTTATCAGGGCCACTTTTGTAATGCCACTCATGAATAGTTCCAGTCACACCATATCGAATACCGTTAGCCCGACCCCATTCAATCGCATCCGCTATTTCTTTGTCTGTATCCAGCAAGGACACAAGGCTTAAACCTTCAGGGATCATATAGGTTTGCAGCGAAGCTACGCCGCGAGAGCGCAAGTACGTTTCAACCATCGCATTGGTCTTCTCACCGGCACGTGGCGTTGTCGATAAATTATTAATCGGCAACAACACCCAGCTTTGATTAGCTGAAACACTCACCGCTCGAGTAGATGTCAACGTACTGCACGCGGACAACACCAACAGTACCGATAGAGTAACTAATGTGAAGATTCTTTTTTGCATGCCTGATTCCAGGTTGGCGTAGATTTAAATGCGTTATGCTGCTTGGCCGTTATTGTTTTCACGCTCTAGCAGCTTGCGCTCCCAATCCAATGAGGTCTTAACGATAATGTCTAATTCATTGTATTGAGGTACCCAGTCCAAGATTTGTCGAATCTTCTCAACGCCTGCAATTAGCTCTGGCGGGTCACCTGCTCTACGCGGCTCTTCAATAACTTTGATGGCTTTACCGTTTATTTTTGAAACCGAATCGATGACCTGTCGAACGCTATAGCCTTGACCATAACCGCAATTCACCAACGTAGATTCGCCACCGGTGCGTAGATAATCCAACGCAGATAGGTGTGCGCTGGCCAAATCGCTCACGTGAATATAGTCGCGCACACCGGTTCCATCTTTGGTTGGATAGTCTGTGCCAAACACGTACAAAGATTCTCGTTTACCAACTGCTACTTCAGAGGCCACTTTTATTAACAGCGTTGCATTCTTAGTTGACTGACCAATCTTGCCATCTGGATCACAACCGGCTACATTGAAGTAGCGCAATATCACGTGCTTCATATCACATGCTGCACTCAGATCCTTAATCATGTGTTCGGACATCAACTTAGACATGCCGTAAGGGTTTATGGGCGCAGTTGGCAAATCTTCACTGCAAGGCTTTGATGCATCATCGGGAATGCCGTAAGTTGCAGCAGTTGAGGAGAAAATGAAATTGGAAATGCCCGCGGCCTGACAACACTCCAACAAGTTACGTGTAGCTGCCGTGTTGTTTCGATAATACTTAAGTGGGTCCGTCACACTCTCTGGCACAATGGTGTGCGCGGCGAAATGCATCACGGTATCAACATCATGTTCTTTAAGAATGTTACTCACAAGCTCGGTATCAGCTGTGTTGCCCTCAACCAAAGTGCCGTACAGCACAGCGTCTCGATTGCCTGTCGACAAATCATCAAGCACAACGACGCGTTCACCGCGCTCACCTAACAGTTTGACGACATGGCTACCAATGTAACCGGCTCCACCCGTGACTAATATCGCCTTAGCGTTTGCGCTGTCAGACATATGTTTCGCTCCCCGTATACGCACAATGCGCAATGAAATTTATCTATCGGTTGCGAGAAGGAATATTTGTGCCATTTTTTAGGCGGAAAAAATCAGTAACAGCAAATCTTAAGTAAGTGTGCAGAGTGTCTCGTTCTGTGAATTGATTACTCAAGAAAATAAGCGATTTTGGCCACCGACTAACGTATTTAGGCACCGGTCCGCGTCTAGATAATACCGCTATGGAGCACAGTAGAAGGCAAGGAAATTACACCGCTTCTTATACTCGGATTTCTGACGCGCAAGTAAAGCATCAGTCGGCTTTTTGACTAGCCGTTGCCTGACCCGATTGCCTGAATTGTTTGGGGGTTAACTGATAGGCTTGCTTAAAATGCAAACCCAAATGAGATGCGGTGCCAAATCCGCTAGCCACCGCAATATCCGTGATCGGCAAACTCGTTTGCAACAACAGGTTTGCAGCTCTATTAAGCCTTAAACGGCGATAATATTTACTCGGCGACAAGGCGAGATAACGTGCAAACAAACGATCCAAACTTCTGTGCGTGGCACCCGACTCTTTTGCGATATCCGCAATTGATAAGGGCTGCTCCAAGTGCTGCGACATGATGCGCAAAGCTTCTGCCAACACTCGACTTTTACTGGCAAAGCGATAGGCATCCGCTACGTTTTGGCTAATGGAACTGTCGCGCAGCGTATCGTGAAAGTAATTGTCCGCTATTTTAGCAACAACGTCTGTCCCCAAGTCTTGAAGTACAAACTGCAAAAATAAATCGAGACTCGCTGTGCCGCCTGCACAGGAGAAACGATTTTCATCCATCTCTAAAATGGATGCACGTATATCAAGCTGAGGAAATTGAGCTCGGTAATCGTCAAGACATTTCCAGTGAATAGTCGAGCGGTGCTGATCAAACAAGCCACTTTGTGCAACAACGAAAGCACCATCAGAAACAGAACCCACTTTAAGATTTAGATTCGCCAGCGACTTTAGCCAAAGAATAATCCCTTCATCCACTTCCAACTTGACCGTGTCGCCACCGCACACCACTACAGTCGTGGCCGTGTCAGCCATATCACGCCTGAAAAGCTTGGGTAAACGCTGGCAGTCCAGGCTTAAACCACTCGACGATTCAACGCAATCACTACCTTCTCCAATTAACGTCCACTGATAAGCATTGCCACGCGCCTCTAAGTTTGCCGCGCGCAGAACATCAATCGCACTGGACAGAGCGAGCAAGGAAAAGCCCGGCACCAACAGGAAGTAAAACTGGCCGGAGGATGTAGCTAAGCGAGGCATTTGTCGAAAATACCATATTTTATGTCCAATTCGTTATAAGTATTCCGGTATTGAGCGACCATACTCCATTCCACACTACTTGGAGAACGGCAATGGGCATCCCTTCAAACGCACGCTACGTGATTGTTGGTGCAGGCATTCACGGACTATCAACCGCTTGGAAGCTCGCAGAGCTACTTGAATCATCTGGCAAAGGTTCGGGCAAAGATATCCTGGTTATCGATAAAACCGGCATCGCGGCAGGTGCCAGTGGTATAGCTTGCGGCGTTATCAGAAACAACTATTTTCAACCAGCCATGCGCGAGTTAATGGCGCACAGCGTAAATGTTTGGGACTCAGACCCGGAAACCTTTCACTACCATCCTGTGGGATATATGCAAATAAGCCATGAAGGCATGCATGAAGACATCGTATCAATTCATGAGCAACAAAAAGCGATTGGCTACGAATCCACTTTGATTGAAGGTAAAGATAAAAGCACGCAATACATGAAGGGATTATTCAGTGACTGGCGTGCACAAGGTATTACTTCTGTGTTGCATGAAAAACGCGGTGGTTACGCAAACAATGTTGCATCGATTAAAGGCCTAGCCAGTAAAGCTCAGGCACACGGTGTACAGGTTGAAACCGGTGTAACGGTTACTGGTTTTAAAGGTGCAAATGGTTCAAGTTCGGCTATCACCGCAGTAGAAACCGATAAGGGTCCGATCGAATGTGATGAAGTGATACTCGCCGCCGGCCCATGGGTAAAAACCTTGTGGGACATGATGGACCTACCCAAAGAAGTTTCAGTAAAAGGAGCTGATGGTGTAACCCACGATGGCATACCTACCTGGCGTTACTGGTGTCTTGAAGAAGGCGTGTTAGGTGTAGACCCAGACTTACAAAAAACCAACGACGGCAAAATGCCACCCGTTATTCACGTCGATACAGACGCGCCATTATTGTCAGACACCGACGGTTCTGTTTTACGAGAAGAAGCCTGGGGAATTTACTACAAGCCTGATTTTAACTTTGGCGGCATACAGGGCGGTGCAATGCCCTACGAAGTAATGACGCCTGCCGACAACGTAGCCATCGACCCATACGGTGCTGAATCACCTGACTTTATTGTTGGTGAAGACTTTGCGCATATGTGGACATCGGCTTTAGCCTTCTGCCAAGAACGCTTCTCAGGTAAAGGTGTGACATTCAAAAAAGAACCATCTGGTGGCTTAGGCTGTTTCACACCAGATAGCTTTCCGGTATTTGATCGCTTTAGAGAAAATGTTCACGTAATCGCTGACAGCAATCACGGCTATAAAATGATAGGTGTGGGTCATCTGGTTGCAGAAGAAATCATGGGTAATCAACAAGCCTTGTTAGAACCCTTTCGGTTCTCTCGCTACCCTGAAGGTAAGTTACATCCGGTGAGCAATAGCCCTTATCCTTGGAGTTAATTGAAGCGCCCATCCGTTCTGAACATGGAGCTCGATAATGTAAATTATCGGGCTCCTTCGACTAAATTATTACTGGCTTTTTATACAGTTTATTGTTGTTTGTGATGCACTCTATTGATATAATAAAAATCATCAAAGGAGCACCGTGTTATGGACAATGCAAGCAAGCCTTCCACTGATAAAAATAATCATCAAACTAAAACCCCATTCGGGATGAGTTCGTTTGGCCCAGCCGAACGCGAACAGTTTGGCCAAACCGTTCGACTCGCCATGGCATGTATCGATACGCCGCGCGAACCAAGCAAGTACCCCGCTCTTCCACAAGATGAAGCATCCATTCGCCAACGCTTAAAAGCGCTATCACAAGAGATCACTTCTCATCATGCTGATCTATTAGAGCTGCTGGTCAGGTTCGATGACTTACAAGCCTGGAAATCAAGTGGCGCTGGCCATTGCGCTGCATGGATGAACTTAGAAATCGGCATAGGCCTTCAATTAAGTTGGGAATACTTACGCGTTGGCCGTAAACTCAAAACATTGCCCACAGTTCAAGCACTGTTTAGAGTAGGCAAACTCTCATGGTCGAAGGTACGTTTGATC
>CALHOU010000123.1 GCA_938035945.1 uncultured Granulosicoccaceae bacterium | reverse complement strand
GAAGGTACCGTCACGCACGACATGTTGGCTACTTTCCGGGCAGCCGGGGCATTGTGGTCGCATATCCTTATGCTCGCGTTAGTATTCAGTGAGTTATGAGTCTACAACAAATATGTGTCCGCAGTGAAGTAGGCCAGTTTGGTAATATTCAGCTGTTTTTTTACTTGGCGGATATGTGCTGAATTTTAGGCAAAGCTACTTTAGTCGGCCATAAAAAGTTTGACGAGCTGACTCGGATAGACTGACACCAGCCTTTGTGTTGTACGCTAGTACGACCAGCATGCGAGTAGTTTGTCCTAAGGTAGGCGTAACACGATGAATTGAATTTCGACCACGAAACAAAACCAGGTCTCCAGCGTTCATACTTAGTTTGCTAGGTTTTTCATCACCGTTGAGTATTTTTGCCACACCGTCGTAGTTCATCTCGCCACCATCAGCATCTCTTGCGTCTTTGATGTATTCGAACACGCCGCCAGCTTCGGGTTTTTGGATTAATAGAGTAATTGCGAACGAGGAATTGTCGAAGTGCCAACCTAGCTCTTGTCCTTCAGATGCGTAGTGTAAATTTATGGAAGACAGTGGGTCGGCATATTTATGCAGAGTGGCTTCATCGAGCACGGAACAAAGAAATGCTTTAAAAGTTTCGTTGTTATAGAGCGCATGCAGTTTTGAACCAGCGGGGATTTGATCTGTTGTGATGCAGCCCTTGGATGATGCGACCGATCTGTTGCGCGGATGATCGCTTGAGTAGCTTTTATCTTCGGGTGATAGATAAACGTTGTGGTCACTCGCTGTGTAATACGCCTTATGCGCGTGATCTTCGCCTTCTTGGCGGATGCTCTCCAATGCTTCAGCCGTAAGAAAATCACGTAAGGGCAGCACACCGTCTTTGTCCAAAGTAGCTTTGCACTGACTAGCATAATCGTCGTCCAAGTTAGAATGCTTTTCCAGATTCAAAATGAAAGAGAGATTGGCGCTCATGTTTGTTCGGGCTCCATGGTGTGCAGCACAGTGATGCTGATTACACATTTTGATGGCTCGGTGCAAAATCTAGTGTATTCCAATTGCGCCAAAATTGTCACCTATGGAACAGTGAACAAATAGCGTTAATTTTCGTAGTTTCGCTGTGCTATAAGCATCTAAAGCCTGCCCAATAAATCACATGTTCCATCGTCGTCCACAAGCTATCAATCATCTGAGTAATCAGACCAGTGAATCGCTCGCGCGATTGGCTGCTTTGGATGGATTTTCCCGATCCTTACTCGTTGGCATTGTGCCGTTGATCGCGCTGGAGTCGCTCGGCAGCAAAGAATTGGTGGCGAAGGTCTATTTGGTTGCCGCCATCATGACCATGCTGGTGACCTTGAATATTGGCACCTTGGAACGCCTATTTGATCGTCGCCGTGTGGTGACACTCAGTGGTGTATTTCTGATTTTTGCGGCGCTGTTTTTATATTTGCAAAACGGTGTGTTGCTAACGTTTGGTATCGGATTGCGCTCGGCCGCAGCATCGATGTTTTCTGTGTGCTTGTCGTTGTACATCATGGACTACATTGGCAAGCGCGATTTTACCCGAAACGAATCCAAACGCATGCAATACAACGGGGTGGCGTGGTTGATCGGGCCTTTTCTCGGTGCGTGGTTACTGCAGAACGGTTACGATCTTGTGCCATTTGTATTGGCTGCTATTTCAGCTGTGTTAATGCTGCGCTATTTTTGGTACTTACGATTAGGTGACGATAAGGTTGTAAAGAAAGCTACATCAACGGCGGATAATCCGCTACGTTCCATCATTCGATTTACCGAGCAAAAGCATCTGCGGATTGCGTATGGCATTACTTTGAGTAGGTCGTGTTTTTGGGTGGCTTTGTTTGTTTACGGTCCTATTTATGTTGTAGAGGCGGGGTTACCTGCATGGGCGGCCGGTGTTTTACTTTCAGGTGTGAGTGCGTTGTTGTTTGGCAGCCCACTCATTCGCATACTCTCCGACTACATCGGTTTACGTAGAACGGTTGTTGGAGCTTTGATGCTAACAGCAACAGCTTTGGTCTGTTTGGGATTGGTGGGCGAGGCTAAACCGATCGGCGTAGTTTTTTGGGTGCTTGGTGCCATCGGTGGTGCGATGCTGGACGTATTGGGCAATATACCCTTCATGCGCTTGGTAAAGCCCAGAGAGCGCACTTCAATGACAACAGTGTTCTCCACCTGGCGAGAGTCCTCTGAATTACTCACGCCTATTATCGTAACCCTGACGTTGTTATGGTTTGAATTTCACCATTTTTTCTTCGTGCTGGCCATCATGCACTTGGCATCCGCTTTTTCGGCAAGCTATTTGCCAAAACGCTTGTGATGCTAGAGACTATCGATAACCGGTTAGCCAAAAGCGCGTGATAAATGAGTGATTCCAGCCAAACTTCCGACAACGCAAGTTCACCGGCTAAGCCTACGAAAAAGCGTCGGCGAAAACGCGCAGCACCGGTTGCGGCCATTATCCCTCAACTCGAACGCAACCAACTGCGCAGTCCTTTTGCGCCACTCACGCCATTAACGCCTGAGCAATTAGAAGAAATACACGATGCGTCGATGCGCTTGCTTGAGGAGCAGGGCATTGAGGTGATGGGTGAGCTTGCTTTGCAGAAGTTTAGAGATGCCGGTGCGCAAGTGTCTGCTGCCGGGGTTGTGCGCATGGATCGTGAGCTGGTTATGCAAACTATTGCCACCGCTCCGAGTTCGTTTAACTTGGAACCACGCAATAAAGCGAACACTATCGTTTGTGGTGGCAATGCGATTAATTTTGGATTGGTTTCTGGCCCACCTAATGTGCACGATTGCATTCATGGTCGGCGAGCCGGAAACATTGAAGACTATAAAAAACTCATTAAGCTGGGTCAGTTTTTTAATGTTATTACGTTCTTCGGTAATCAGGCTTTAGCACCGACCGATTTGGCCGTGAATACACGCCACCTTGATACAACGTATTACAACTTGGTACTGGCTGACAAAGCCATGCTAGCAACCGGCATAGGCGGTGGTCGCGCCAGAGACGCCGTGCAACTTAACGCCATCGCTAAAGGGCTGAGCCTTTCGCAGATGCAGGATGTGCCTTCAGTGATGACCAACATCAACATTAATTCTCCTAGAAAGCTGGATGATTCGATGGCTTATGGTGCGATGCAGATGGCTATGTTGGGTCAGCCAACGGTGGTCACACCATTTACCCTAATGGGTGCAATGACACCAGCAACGATGGCTGCAGCTTTGGTTCAACAAAACGCAGAAGCCTTGCTCGGTATTTGTTTGGTGCAACTAACGCGCGCAGGGGCGCCGGTAGTGTATGGCGCGTTCACCTCAAACGTGGACATGCGCTCAGGCTCACCTGCATTTGGCACACCTGAGAATGCACTGGCAAACATTGCCAGTGGTCAACTTGCTCGGCACTACAATTTGCCTTATCGAACCAGTGCTTGTAATGCATCCAATACCACCGACAGTCAATCAACGTGGGAAACGCAAATGTCGTTGTGGAGCGCAGTAATGGGTCATGGCAACATGATCTATCACGCTGCTGGTTGGTTAGAGGGTGGCTTGGTCGCCTCGTTTGAAAAGCTGGTACAAGATTGTGAGATGTTGCAACATATGTCGAAAATGCTGCAGCCAATAAAATTAAATCTGGAAGAAATAGGCTTAGAGGCGATGGAAGAGGTTGGGCCTGGTGGCCATTTCTTTGGTTGTGATCACACCATGCAACGCTTTAAAACCGCATTCTACGAGCCCATGCTAAGTGACTGGCAGAATCAAGAGAACTGGCAAATTGCCGGTGCTAAAGATGCCACGACCCGAGCGACTGAAATTTGGCAAAAAGCGTTGGTCGATTACGAAGAACCTGCGATAGACCCAGCAATAAAAGAAGAATTACAAGCGTACGTGGCCAAACGCAAAGAGGAAATGGGCAAAGATGAACCTATACTTGAACCCGTTCCTGTCTAGTGTGTAGCGAGGCGCTAAATCGCCCGCTCGCGTATTCAATTTTTTTCTTTTGTATGTCAACCGGCGCACCTACCTGTGTGGCAAGTGCGCCTTATGTTGAGTAATCCATAGTAGCTTACGCCACTTGTTGATTAGACTCAGCGGTTTCAGGACGGTGATCGTCGATACCGTAACGGCCATGCTTAACAGCATTTGCGATCATGCCACGGTTAATGCCAATGTCGTGTAGTTCGCGATCTGAGTAACTGTTCAATTCACGAATAGCACGAAATTCTTGCGCACTTTGTGATTCTAACTTTTGCTTTGTCGCTGAACCGTCCCAAGGCCAGTTAGTAACACCACCTAATAATTCATGACGCGAAATGCCGATGTCCTGCAGCGTTTTGTCGTCTTGTGTTAAAAGGATTCGGCGAGCAGCAACGCGGCCACGCTTGATCATGTAATTTTCGTAAGCTGTACTTAATGCGGCTAATTGTTTAAACATTTCAAACTCCCGTTCGAGTAAGGTAATAAAAAGTTAATGGGCTAAACTTACAACCTGTTTCGGCCCCGTTGAGTAGAAGGTAAAGGCTCACAGGCGGCTTCACAAACGATACTTTCTTGTACCCATGATTAGAAAATCTATAGGCAACCGCTAATGGCTGGACCCTTACCGTTTAATGCGCTCTATGCCTTCGTGGTGGCGGCTAAGCATGGCAGTTTTAGCAAGGCGGCCGAAGAGCTTCACGTGACACCTGCGGCGGTTAGCCAGCAGATTCGCGTGCTCGAAGATGTACTTGGGGTGCAGCTATTTCATCGCTTGCACCGCGGTTTAACGCTCACTGAGGCGGGACGTGCTGGGCTGCCTCAAGTACAAGCTGGCTTTGAGTCCTTGCACGATGCCGTACACCAAATACAAGGTGGTGCAGAGAAGCAAGAACTCAATATTTGGACCTCCCCATCGTTCGCATCCAAGTGGTTGATGCCACGCATGCACAGGTTTCGTGAAGCCCATCCAGAAATTGATCTGCGTATCTCCGGTAGTGCCAGCCTGATCGATTCAGACACCACAGCACCCTCACTCAGCGCGGAAACCCTGAAGGCCCACAATATCGATGTGGCGATACGTTTTGGCAGTGGAAACTACCCCGGTTGTGTGGTTGATCGCGTTATGGAAGTGGACGCAATTACGCTTTGTAGCCCAGCTTTACTGGAAGACAAAGACGCGCCGCCACTTAAAGAGCCGAAAGATTTAATCCATCACACGCTGCTGCACGATGAAAGCCCGTATGAGGGCCGACCACAATGGAAGAGCTGGTTTGCTGATGCCGGGCTTGAATCGGTTAGTGAGCAGAAAAACCTGTACTTTAACAGCGTGCAGTTAGCGCTTTCAGCGGCGGTCGAAGGCCAGGGGGTGGTCCTGACCCTCGACAAGTTATCGCAGAACGATATCGATAAAGGGCATTTGGTTAGAATTTTCGATGCACAAATGGAGGTCGAGCATGGCTACCACTTGGTTAGCCTGACGGGCGCACAAAGCGATACTGCCGTGACCGCGTTTAAAGAATGGATCATGGCAGAAGTACAGGTTTAGTTAGTTCGCTTCAATGGAAGTGTGTTAGAAAAAAGCTTGCAAACCTGTTTGTGCGCGCCCAAGAATCAGCGCGTGAATGTCGTGCGTTCCTTCATACGTATTCACAGCTTCTAAGTTCATCACATGACGAATCACACCATACTCGTCTGATACGCCATTACCGCCATGCATATCGCGAGCAACGCGGGCGATATCCAGGGCTTTGCCACAGTTGTTGCGCTTCATCAATGAAATGAGTTCAGCCGGTGCGCGATGTTCATCAAACAGCCGACCTAGTCTTAGGCAACCTTGTAGGCCTAACGAAATTTCTGTTTGCATATCAGCCAGCTTTTTTTGTATTAGCTGATTTTGCGCAAGCGGTCGTCCAAATTGTTTGCGATCGAGCGTGTATTGGCGTGCGGCGTGCCAACAAAATTCAGCCGCGCCCATGCTGCCCCAGGCA
>CALHOU010000122.1 GCA_938035945.1 uncultured Granulosicoccaceae bacterium | reverse complement strand
GCGTTTGGCGTGATTTGCACTTCGCTCGTATTATTTGACACATTCGATTCGAACTGAGACGAAGACGCTGTGACCGTTGACTGATTCAGATAATCTGACAGGGTTAACGACCACGCCGTAATCGGCACAGATACACCGGCTATAACTAGAGCGATTCGCGTTTTAGTCGACATTCCATTTGCCATTGCTTTAACGCGCTGTATATTAATTAGATTCATTTCATCAACCTTCACTAAGGAGCCAACACAATCGCCTGAAACATCAAAGACGCCGACGAAGCTGTTGGTAATGCATTAATAGTCCAATTGAGCCCAGTGCCGCTTGGGGCACTGTCATCTTGAACGTCGCCACCAGTCATTGATGACGCTACGTATGAGAAACCTGCTGGGATGGAATCATTTATTTGCAGGTCAATTGCGGTATCCGGTCCGCTGTTGGTGATAGTTAACGTGAACGTCAACGTTTCACCAATATTAGGAGCGTTATTGCTAACGGCTTTTACAATGCCTATATCAACAGTTTGATCCTTGTTAACAAAAACGCAGGTAATCTTTTCCCCAGGCTGTATATCAACGCCATCGGTTCCATCGGCATCGGCACCATCACAAACAATATCTTCTTGAACGTAACCGGTGACCGTGCTTTCGCTTAAACTATAAGAACCTGCTGGTACGGGCGCAGAAGTTATCGCCCCATCACCTGTCACGCCGCTACCGCTGCCACCTGCACCGGTGAAAGAGAGCGTAAAATCACCCGGCACAGCAGCACCATTGCCGTTGTTGTTGACATTTTTTTGTAACGTTAACGTGGCGAACATTGAATCATTGTTGGTAATGGTACAAACGGCATGATCACCGCCTTGTAGATCAACCTGGTCACCGGCAAAAGAAGAAGCACCGGTGCATACCCAATTACCTGCTGTATAGCCAGGCATGGAGGTTTCAGACAAGGTGTAGGTGCCTGGTTGTACAACTGCTTTTGTAACGGCTGCAGTTCCAGAAATACCGGTGATAGAATCGGTTCCGGTTGCGGATAAAACAAAATCCGCTATGGATGCGCTACCACCATCATCGTTGATTAAATTTTTAACCAACGTAATTTCAGCACCAGCAAAGGCCCAGTAGTAAACCGGCTCTTTTGTGTGTTTACGCGATGTGTCCGAATTGACAATTTCTTCATCGACAACCAATTCCATCGCATTCGTTGTGAGTGGGTCGTTCCCATAGAGCACCGCCCAAGAACCGTTACCCCCGTTCTCACCAGCCTGACTTAATACGGCCATGGTGTGATGACGCGCTAAGTCATAGCTGTTACCTGTATTTGCGTTATTATTGCCGGTGATCGCGCTAGCGCCTAACGCTAGTTCATAGAACACATTGTTAACCGTGCCGCTTCCAGCTTCTCCAATGATGTAACCGATAGTCTCAGGTGCACGGGTTCCAACAATCTGACCTATGTGTTTACCCACACAAAATCCATCGCTAAATCCACTTTGAAAAGGATTGTTCCTGCGATCATCACAATCAGTGAGAAAAATGACACTGGCCCGATTATCGTTGTAACTCATTACTTGGCCGACAACGACTGGGCGTGTATACGTGTGCACAACACTTGACTTTACATCTTCAAGTAAGGCTTGGTCCCATGCACCGTCAGTGGAAAATTGTCCGTTAGTTCCATCTGATAACACACTGTGCGCTTCAACCAAGCGACCATCGGGCAAGGTGTGCGCACCTTCATCCATAACCATGCAGTGCACATCAGCACTGGAGGCTGCTGCATCTTCCCAGCCTTGTATGCGCAGTTGAAATGAATTCGCACCAATATTTCTGATTCGAGGTACAGCTGGCATGTTCGTGTAGTTAGGTGCTGAACCTGCAAACGTGCCCAACACATAAGTACAAACCGGTATCGCGTTGCTATAAGTGTTGTCGAGTGACACCGTTGTCCACGCAGTAGATACGTTCGGCACCAACACCGATTCAAAGTACGGCGTAAGCACGAGCGCCTGCGCTTTTTCTACAAACAGCAATAGGCCAGCAACTACCAATAATATTGGTAAGCTCAGGCTTTTTTTCGAAGCTGTTGGTAACGCGTTTTTCAACAGTAAGCTCTAGTTCGTGTTTGATTCGCCCACAATTTCACACAGGCAAATTCCTATTATCAGGACTTATATTTCAAACACTGGGCCAAGAACGGCTTTATAAAGGACTTCGAGCTTTCTCAATCGAAAAACGACTTAAGCATAAAATGTGACTAATAATTCACAACGTAGTGTTGCGGTAAAGAAGAACTTTGCGTGTGAGCTCGATCACAGTTGTTTATATAAACGAGGCAAATTTCTGTCCACGTAACAGGTACAGACACTGCACTAGTTAACGCAAGAAAACGAATTTATAGGTTACATCAATCCTTGCCGACGCTATTAGAATACGCGGGCTGCTCGGTTACGGGTTCTACAGCGTCAATAATCACAACAGGCTCCCCTGAACTTGAAATATTGGCGTCATATGCCTGACGTGAACGAATAAGGTAGCCACCCATGACACTAACGGTTGTCATGAACGTCATAGGAACGAACGTAAAAGATCTGTGATGAGCATAGTGATATCGGCCATGCTTGCACCCATAAACGCAAGACTCACTTTGAAGCTCGCGTTACGACCGATCCGTTTCTGTTGTTTCCGAATTTCCTTATCGATTGGCCAGTTCGCGTGGGCCTTGCATCTAAGTCCACCCACAGCAAAATCGCATTGGCCAGCTGAACCAGCAATGTCCCTGGTAAATTTTGAAGTAGGTTGATTAAAAATTGAAGCAGGCACTACATATTACGCGATGGACTTTGTAAACTGCATCAATGAAACAGAGCGTTAAAGGCTATTTACTCACCAGGCATTGGCGGGACACCAACGACGGCATTGAACTGTGTTTTTGGGGTGCTACCGAAAATGGCCCTGTGCGCTGCCAAATTACAAACCAAGAAGCCGTGTGTTTTCTAAAACGCACAAACGCCATGACCACCTCAACCAATATGCGTCGCGAACCATTAGGTTTAAAAAGCTTAGATGGGCATGACATTGATGGTTTGTATTTTCGCCATCAACGCGATTTGAACACCCTAAGACATCAAGCCGTTGAATTACACGAATCCGATATCAAACCATCCGATCGGTATTTGATGGAGCGTTTTGTCTGTGCAGGTTTTGAAGCGATCGGTGATGTGGTTAACGGCTCATCGTTTTCATCGCTGCGTAATCCACGCCTAAAACCGGTGAACGTAAAACCTCAGTTACGCGCATTGTCGCTCGATATTGAAACTCGTGGCAGTTCAGATCAACTCTATTCCATTGCCGGCTCGGTGATGCACGGCAACGCTAATCAAAACCGTGTGTACATGATTGGCAATGGTGATGCACCCCAACGCGATGGCTACGAGCTTCATTACTGTGTAAACGAACGCACCCTACTCCTCGATTTTTTTCAATGGCTACGCGATGTCGATCCCGACGTCATCATTGGATGGGCAATCGTTAATTTCGATTTAAATTTTATCGATAGAAAATGTCGCTCGCTTGGTATCAGCTTTGATATGGGGCGTGGGACGGATTCAGCCGCCGTGCTCCAGCCGGGTAACACCGGCCAAGCCCGAATTGCCAAATTACCCGGGCGCGCTGTACTCGATGGCATTGATTTGTTAAAGGCAGGCTTTTGGGCGTTCGATAGCTTCTCGCTGGACAATGTAGCGCACGAGTTACTTGGCGAAGGCAAACTGATTACGTCAAACGAAAATAAAGTCGCTACTATAAATGAATTGTTTAAAAACAATAAACCAGAGTTAGCCGACTACAACATAAAAGATTGTCAGTTGGTAAACGATATTTTCGAAAAAGCCGATCTAATTGAATTCGCTATTCAGCGTGCAAACCTAACTGGACTGGCCATTGATCGGCTAGGAGGCTCAGTTGCCGCTTTTGACAACCTGTATTTACCAAGACTGCACAGGCACGGTTTTGTGGCACCAGATGTAGACAATACCAATAGCGGACTAGGCAGCCCTGGGGGATACGTGTTGGATTCCGCCCCAGGCATTTATCAAAACGTGTTGGTGCTCGACTTTAAAAGTCTGTACCCAAGCATTATTCGCACGTTTTGTATCGACCCACTCGGGCTGGCCCAGCCCGGCCTGAACCCAGTACCGGGATTTATGGAAGCCCAGTTTTCACGCACCACACATATTTTACCTGGCATTATTGATGAGCTATGGCAAGCACGTGATGTCGCTAAAGAACAAAGCAATAAACCACTATCGCAAGCGATCAAAATTATCATGAACTCGTTTTACGGCGTGCTCGGTACCAACGGTTGTCGGTTTCATTCTCATCAATTGGCGTCAAGCATCACGCGCCGCGGCCACGACATCATCACCTCATCCAGAGATAAAATAGAGGAACAGGGTTATCGTGTTATTTATGGCGACACCGATTCCTTGTTCGTATTATTGGGTGATAAACACACCCGAGAAAGTGCACAAGGCATTGGCCAACGACTTACCGATGCACTCAACACGTGGTGGCGAGAAAAGCTCGAAGAAGAATTCTCATTAGAATGTCATTTGGAAGTTGAATTTGAAACTTTGTATTCGCGATTCCTAATGCCGACTGTTCGCGGTATGCCAACGGGTAGTAAAAAACGCTATGCTGGTTTGGTTATCAATGACAAAGACGAGCGCGAACTCATCGTAAAAGGCCTAGAAGCGGCTCGCACCGATTGGACACCATTGGCCAGGGACTTTCAGCGTGCCCTATTCCATTTGATTTTTAACGATGAACCGTTTGAAGAATTCGTGCGCACAACGGCGGCATCGCTTTTAAACGGCGAGCGCGACAATGATATTGCATACCGTAAACGGCTACGGCGAAAAGTGGACGAATATCAACGCAATGTGCCACCGCATGTACAAGCCGCTAGAAAAATGCACAGCAAACCGGGCAGCTGGGTAAGTTATGTGATTACTAGAAACGGACCTGAACCCACTGAGAACTTAACGGCACTCCCCGATTACCAACACTACATGGATAAACAATTAGCACCAGCGGCAGATGGTATTTTGCAATTTATGGGAACAAGTTTTGGTGCGATAACAGATGCGCAAATGCAAATGTTTTAACGATGCCAGCGAAGAACTCGCCGGCATCGAAAAAGGAACTACAAATTAATTTTACTGTGCAGAGTGCTTTTTGAGAAAGTCTGCCGTTGTGAAAACATAGTCAGAGTTGTACAAACTCAAAGCTGCCGTGTGGCAGCCAGAGCAGAATTGACTCGCCCCCGCTTTGCCATTCATGCCAGCAGCCCAGATCCAGTTATCGGCATTGCGAGTACCATCGTCTGCTGATTTGATGCTGACAGTGACATCACCCTTGCCTGCTTCCCATGCCGCTTTGTCGTCGAATTGGTGCTTAACAATGACCGAACCCACTGGGAAGTCATTTGGCGCGGGGCCTAATAGTGCTTCTTTAGCGATATCGTTAACGTACACATCGCGATAACCGTTCTCACCTTTATGAACCACACCCAAAAGCTTGCTTGGGTCTCCGGTTGGCTCTGTACCCTCAGTAACCTTGGTCCACGTTTTGAAATCGGCCCAACGAGGATCGGGTTTGGCGAATGGGTTGATCGATGCGCAACCGGTCAAAAATGCACCAGCTAGGCCTGCGATAACAACGGTTTTAAGGGCGGAACGGGTCATTAGCGGTATCTCCTGCTTAATTCGTGTAGTTCGAAGTCTAGTCTACTAGGCCGATTTCGCGACCTCTGCCAACTACTGACAGAGGTTACGTGAAATGATTCCCGAATCGTAAGAAATAATTACGCTTGTGCTTTCTTCTCTCGGCGACGCTCAGTCAATATGAACTCAGTGTAGCCATTGGGTTGATCGATACCCTTCAAGACAAGATCGAGCGCAGCCTGAAATGCCACACTTGAATCAAAGTTCGGCGCCATTGGCGTGTATTCTGGGTCGCCAGCATTTTGCTTATCAACCACTAAAGCCATTTTTTCCATGGTATCGCGCACTTGAGATTCGCTGATTAAGCCTGCCACCAACCAATTGGCCAGGAACTGACTTGATATGCGCAATGTCGCTCGATCTTCCATCAATCCAACATTATTGATATCGGGCACCTTAGAGCATCCCACACCTTGGTTAACCCAACGCACCACATAGCCTAGAATGCCTTGCGCGTTATTGTCCATTTCACGCTGAATTTCATCAGCAGAGAAATTGCGGCCCTCTTCGATTAATGGCAGCGTCAGAATGTCGTCAAGCTTTGCCGACTCGCGTTTGGCGATCTCTGCCTGACGAGCGAAAACATCCACTTCGTGATAATGCGTTGCGTGCAACACAGCAGCTGTCGGAGATGGAACCCAAGCGGTGTTAGCACCGGCTTGCGGGTGACCGATTTTAGCTTCCAACATCGCCGCCATCTCATCTGGAATCGCCCACATACCTTTACCAATTTGACCATTGCCCTGTAAGCCACACTCAAGACCCACATCAACATTGTTGTCTTCGTACGCTAGCAACCAAGTAGAACTTTTACCTTCACCTTTTGGAATCATCACACCGGCATGCATGCTGGTATGCATTTCATCACCCGTGCGATCAAGAAAACCGGTGTTGATAAAAATCGCACGGTTTGCCGCCGCACCGATACAGGCTTTTAAGTTAACCGACGTCCGACGTTCTTCGTCCATGATGCCAATCTTCAAGGTGTTGGCCTCTAAGCCTAAGGCTTTTTCAACACGTGCAAATAAATCAACCGACGATGCAACTTCCTCCGGTCCATGCTGTTTTGGCTTAACGATGTACACACTTCCTTCACGAGAGTTACGTGGCTCTGCTGCAGATTTTTTCAAATCGTGCATGGCACATAGACTGGTAACCATCGCATCAACTATAGTCTCAGGCACTTCATTACCATCAGCGTCAGTGACAATGTCCGACATCATGTGTGCACCTACATTGCGCACCAACATAACGCTGCGACCAGACACGCTTAAATCACCACCTGCAACTGCGGTGTAGGTTCGATCAGGATTTAGCTGACGAACAACTTCCTTACCACCCTTCTGAAACGAATCTTTTAGATCTCCTTTCATAAGCCCTAGCCAGTTACGATAAACCAGTACTTTGTCATCGGCATCCACAGCGGCCACTGAGTCTTCACAATCCTGAATAGTTGTGAGGGCCGCTTCTAGTAACACATCTTTTATTCCCGATGGGTTTTCACTGCCGATGGGGTGGTCGCGATCCACTTGCACTTCAATGTGCAGGCCATTGTTTGCTAGCAAGATCGCCGATGGAGCTGCAGCATCACCGTTGTAGCCCAAACATTGTGATTTATCTTTAAGGCCTATTTCGCTACCCGAGGCAAGCGTTGCGTGTAATGCCCCATCGCGAATGGATAAGGAACTAACATCGCTATAAGAACCTTGCGCCAACGGTGCAGCTTTATCTAAAAACGCGTTGGCATATGCAACAACACGCTCACCACGCACAGGGTTGTAGCCACCAGCTCGTTCTGCTCCATCACTCTCTGGGATAGCATCAGTACCGTAGAGTGCATCATAAAAGCTACCCCAACGGGCGTTTGCTGCATTGAGTGCATAACGAGCATTGTTTACTGGTACAACAAGTTGCGCGCCGGCAACGCGAGCCAATTCATCATCAACTTTAGTGACCTTAACGTCCACTTTGGCGGGTGCGTCCACCAAATAGCCAATCTCTTTTAGGAACGCTTTGTAGGTAGCCATGTCCGGCATACCAGGATTGGCTTTGTGCCAATCATCAATTTGCGATTGTAAAGTGTCTCTTTTTTGCAACAGTGCTTTGTCGCGCGGTGCGACGTCGGCAAGTATGTCAGCGAGTGCTTGCCAAAAATCGTCGGCCGATACGCCGGTACCAGGGATAGCCTCGTCATTGACAAAATTAAACAATGCGTCGGATACATTTAGATCTGCAACTTTCATGATGAACAAACTTCTATATATGGCTTAAGGACGCAACTATACCAGCCCATTACTCACTAGAAAGGGAACATGTCAAAACCACCGATTTTTACGCCGAAGTTGGGACATTTGTCGGCAAAATTACCATCGGTTGGAGTAATCAAGCGCTATGTGCTCCAATTCCGGCTGGACGTTGCTGATGTGTCACCGATCACATCATTATTTAGAGGTAAGTCTCGCAGCAATGGGTTTTGTCGGTGCTATCATTCACGCCCAATAACAATAATAAATTCCGAGCGTTCTTTTGCCCCCTCAGGCCGAATAGCCACTCGGCGGACCACGTTAATAAACGATCAGGCTTAATCATGAAAAAGTATACGAAGATCGCGCTTGTAAGCGTGCTTTCAGGCACGCTAGCGGCATGTTCATCAGGCGATGACAACCCCAGTACGTCGGGTCCCGTTAACGACCCAACGGGCGCCACTTCAGGCGAAGTCGTCGTTGTGACCACAAACCCAG
This sequence comes from uncultured Granulosicoccaceae bacterium, assembly GCA_938035945.1. Taxonomy (GTDB): domain Bacteria; phylum Pseudomonadota; class Gammaproteobacteria; order Granulosicoccales; family Granulosicoccaceae; genus Granulosicoccus. Next base: position 3,290 of record CALHOU010000122.1, on the reverse strand, counting down.
ACGACGCTGAAACCACAAGCGGAACGGCAGGTACTGCCGGCACCGACACCACAGGTGGTGAAGGTACAACAACGGCCACCACAACTACAACCAGTGGTGGTGATACTGGTACTGGCACCGATACAACCGGTGGCCAAACCACAGCAGGCACCGATGCCGAAGGCACAACAACGGCGTCTGACACTACAGGTGAAGGCACTACCGGTACTGATACTACGGGCGGTGAAGGCACTACAGGTACCGATACTACGGGTGGCGAAGGCACGACAACGGGTTCTGATACTTCAGGTGGCGAAGGCACCACAACAGGTTCTGATACAACCGGCGGTGAAGGCACAACGACGGGTTCGGATAACACAGGTGGCGATAACGGTTCGACTGACGGTGATGCAACCGGTGGCGATACGATCACGCCCAGTGGCACATCATCCTTGGGTAATCCGCCATCATTAGTAGACCCATTTGCCGAGCCAATTCCAAGTCCTGACAGCGAAGACCCATTCGGTGCAACGCTAGAAGTGGATGCCGAGGAACCGGCAGCTGGGGGCGCTCCCACAACGCCGAAAAACCTACGCGTCGACTTAGTATCGAACGATTGGGCAGAATTAAATTGGGCTAAATCAAACGATGATGCTGGTGTTGTTGAATACCGACTCTACCGAAGCGATGGTCACATCTATAATATTCGAGAAGATGAAACCAGCCCTGCATCAGGTACACAAGATGAAATTGATAAGTACTGGCGTACCACATCATTCATTGATTGTAACTACACACGCTTTAGCGATCAGATTCATAACTGTGCGGCAAACGGTCCGTTGCCAGGCGAAACTTATAGCTACCAGGTAACCGCAGTTGATGCTGAAGGCAATGAGTCAAATCGATCGAATACGGTGACGGTTGTCTATCACGCTGAATCCAATGCCCCCGTGCCTAAGTACGATGACTTCTACAAACGTGAAGAAGATACATTTGCACAAGATCACGACTTATCTGACACCTCTTACTTCTTAGACAAGTTCTCGCTTGTGTTCGAAGATAATTTTGACGGTCCAGCGGTTGATGAAACGAAATGGAATACCAACTTAACGTGGGCAGACACTCGCATTATCAACGGTGAACAACAATATTTTGTAAATACGCAGTTGCAGCCTGGTTTTGGCTACGACCCGTTCAAGTTTGAAAACGGTGATCTAATTATCGAAGCCATCAGAACGCCTGATGAGTTTGTTGATTCACTACCGCCGGTATGTGAAGAGGAAGACCCGTTTGGCGTTGATCGTTGCCAGTTCTTATCGGGTGCGCTATCAAGTCACGACAAGTTTGGTATGACTTACGGTTACGTTGAAGGTCGTATGAAAGTTGGCTCAAAGGCCGGCATGCTATCAAGCTTCTACATGTATCACCGCTACCCGGGTCTTGGTAGCAACTTACATGGACCGGAAATCGATATCGTTGAATACTTAGGTGAAAATCCATTTGGCGATGAAGATGCGTTCCAGACTTATCACTTCCGAGATACCGCAGATGGCGAAATCATCCGCTCTGCGCCAACCATGTTCCACAAGAACCCAACGGGTGATCTCTACAGCGATGACTACCACACGTTTGGTGTGTTGTGGGAGCCGCAATTGGTTATCTGGTATATCGATGGCAAAGAGATCAAGCGTCTATCAGGTCCGCAAGTGGCTCGACAGCAAATGAACATTGTGACTTACTTGGTTGCGGGTAGTGCCTGGGCACCAACCCCAGCTGACGACGATTCTCTGTACCCATTGCAGTACAAGATTGACTATATCCGTGCTTACCAACGGCCGGAATACAGTAACAACGGTGTTTATCCTGATCGATAAATTGATCGGATAGTCAGTACACGAAAACGGCCCTAACAAGGGCCGTTTTTTTGCTTAGAAATTAATGCTCTGCATACACATACAAATTACACTACAAGTGCTTGCCCATACTCATGCGCTCTTCAATATCAAAGCCCAGTGATTGATAAAACTGAGCAACCGCATGATTGTCCGCGCGTATTTGCAAATTGACTTTTCCACAGCCGCGTGATTTTAGATGCTCCATTGCGCCCTGCACTAATGCCCTGCCAACACCATCGCGACGATGATCAGGCAATACAGCCACCGCGTACAACCAACCGCGATGACCATCGTAACCGGCAATACACGCACCGACTATTTTCGCCTGATGTTCAGCTACAAAAATTAAATCATCAACCGCCAACTTTTCATCGATGACTTTATTCGGCGCGTTGTGTGGAGGGTCGTCGGGGAAAACAGTTTCCCAAACACTGATCAGCGCCACCCTATCGGTCTCCTTGTAAAGACGAATATTAGTCATTACGGTGAGTTCTTGTTGAATTGTTCATAGCCACACCCCTGCTTTTACGTTTAGAGTTAGCCAACTATGCGACGAATAATGCTATCGACGAGTTCCCCGCCTAACTCAGTATCCGTAAGTTGCTCAGCTTCCCAGCCACAGGCACGTGCCGCCTCAACGTTCTCTAACATATCATCCACGAATATACATTCATCGGAATTTAAGCGAAATTGATTTGTTAGGTGCTGATAGATCTTTGGGTCTGGTTTTATCAATCCCGTATCACAAGAAACAACAACGCCTGTACATAGCGCAAAGCAGGCATGGGTATTACGTAAATACTCCCAAGCATGTGTTTGCATATTCGACAAGATATACATCGGCACACCAGCGTCGGAGGCACGTTGCATTGCCTGCATGGTGCTTTGAATCGGGGCAAGCGATGCAGGTAGATTGTGATAAAGCTGAGCAACGGCTTGTTCTTCAATTTGAGTACGAGCTTGTGCGCGGGCAATCGCATCACCAAGCGAGAGTGAGCCCCTGTCCAAATCAAGCCAATCGGGGTGCTTAACGGTTACTTCAAGGAGCTCCTGCTGTTCGCTTATCCCTTCCACAACCGATGCGGCGAGCCGGGTCGGGTTCCATTCGCCAATGACGTTGCCGATATCGAGGATCAAGTTTTTAATCATAGATTTTATTGTGGTAAATTGCCTAAACGCTCAATAAGTTTAATGCAATCTCAACCATACTGCCCAACTATGAATAACTCGGCCAAAAATCACACCACGCACGACTCTGAAGAAGACGCGCGCAACGAAAACATTCTGATCTATGTGAACGGCGAAATTGTTCCTCGCTCAGAAGCCAAAGTGTCGGTGTACGACAGTGGCTTTATGCTTGGTGATGGCATGTGGGAAGGCATGCGTTTGTATGATGGTGTGTGGGCATTCTTTGAT
>CALHOU010000121.1 GCA_938035945.1 uncultured Granulosicoccaceae bacterium | reverse complement strand
TAGGCCGTGTTCGTGAACGTGCCCCAGGAAACAGTAAATCGCAAGATCCTGTCAATTTTTTCAATTCAGACAAGATGCTCATTGCCTGCTTGGACAACGGCACAATATGATTACCGTTGCTACGTCTCTTCATTCTTTCTGCCGGAATAATCCAAACCGCTCTCTCCAAATCAAACTCGTTCCATCTGGCAGCTCGCAATTCACCGGGTCGCACAAAGACCAACGGCAACAACTGCAGTGCACATCGGACCTGAAACGATCCCTGATAACCATCAATCGCTCGAAGCACCTCACCTAACCGAGTAGGGTCAGTTATATGTGGGTAGGACTGTTTGCTTACCGATGTGAGCGCACCTCGTAGTGCTGTTGTTGGGTCGTTTGATGCACGACCGCTTGCAATGGCATAGCGATAAATTTGACCAAGCGTTTGTTTGATGCGATGTGCACTGTCCACAGCACCGCGAGACTCTACTCGTCGAAGGCACTCCAATAGCTCGGGTACCTCAATTGATTTGATATCACGCTGACCAAGATAGGGATACACGTCATTAGTCAGTCGTAGTTTCACTTTAACCGTGTGAGTTTCAGCCCAATCAGCGCTTTTGCGTTCTAGCCACTCAGTGCCAACGGCCTTCAGTGTATTTTCGCGGGAAATGACAGAACGACGTTTTTTGGCTGCCTTTGAGTGCTCGAGTGAAGGGTCTTTACCGAATACGTCAAGATCGCGCTTAGCATCGTGATGTGCGTTTCGCGCATCTTCGAGTGACATCGTCGGGTATACACCGAGAGCGAGAGTTTTACGCTTATCGTCGAACCGGTAGTCGTACCGCCAATATTTACCGGTGGACGTCACAAGCACATAGAGGCCACCACCATCTGCCTTCTTGTACGGCTTATCTGCAGGCTTGAATTTTTTCACTGATAGTGAAGTGAGTGCATGACGCATTTGACGGTACCTTGTAGGATCGAAAAGCAAGGTACCGTCCTAGGTACCGCCAACCGATCTGGATTCGGTAAAACGGCGATGGACGGCAGTATACACCCAATCGTTGAAAACAAAGGGCTGCAGGGTTTTTATTGGACGGTACTGGATGGGGTAAAACAAGATAATGGTGGAGCTAGGCGGGATCGAACCGCCGACCTCTTGCGTGCCACGCAAGCGCTCTCCCAGCTGAGCTATAGCCCCACGATGTGGAGCCGAGAAGATTAGTGCGCCGCGCCCTAGCTGTCAAGCTTCGGGAGCGTTTTCGCACACATCAATCGCCGCTTTTATACGCCCAAGCACATCATCCTTGCCAAGCAGCGCCAAAGTCTGATCCATGCCCGGAGACGCCGTACCGCCAGTCACCGCTAATCGCAAGGGCTGACCGAGCTTGCCAAATCCGATGTCGAGCTGTTCAACCGTTGAATCCATCGCCCCTTGGATACTCTCAGCATTCCAGGCATCCAGCCCGTCAAAAGCATCGGCTATGGCGCTCAAAACAGGAGCGGTGGCAGCTTTAAATTGCTTCTTACTCGCTTTCGCATCGTACTCTGCGGGCGCTACATAAAAATATTTGGTGGCATCAGCCATATCAATTAACGTTTTTGCACGCTCACGCAACAGATCAGCAACATCACCCAAATCGGGCCCTGCCGAAGTATCAACGCCAATGGCCGCAACGTAGGGTTGCAATGATGCCGCAAGCTGTTCTTTTGGTGTGTTTTGTAGATAATGTTGGCTCACCCAATCAAGCTTTTTGTTATCAAACACAGAACCCGAACGATTCACGGCCTCTAATGAAAATAGCTTTTGCATTTCATCCATACTAAAAAGCTCTTGATCCTGGTGTGACCAACCAAGACGCACTAAGTAGTTCAATAAGGCCTCGGGCATATAACCATCTTCTTGATATTGCATCACGCTCACTGCACCATGACGCTTCGATAATCGTTTACCGTCTTCACCAAGAATCATCGGCAAGTGCGCATATACAGGTAGTTCCGCACCTAGTGCTTTAAGTATATTGATTTGACGAGGCGTGTTGTTGACATGATCATCGCCTCGAATAACATGTGAGATGCGCATATCCATATCATCCACAACAACGGTTAAGTTATAAGTTGGTGTGCCGTCGGATCGCATGATGATTAAATCATCCAGCTCCTTGTTATCAACCACAATATCGCCTTTCACGGCATCGTTAATCACCACCTCACCATCAAGCGGATTACGAAAGCGCACCACCGGTTCCACACCTTCTGGCGGCGTATCGGTACGGTCGCGCCAGTAACCGTTATAGCGTGGCTTTTGTTTATTTTTCATTGCCTCTTCGCGCATTGTATCCAGCTCTTCGCTAGTGCAATAGCAGTGATAGGCATGGCCCGATTCCATCAATTGCGCGACCACTTCTCGATAACGATCAAACCGTTGCGTTTGATAATAAGGGCCTTCGTCGTAATCCAAACCCAGCCACTGCATTCCATCCAAAATGGCCTGAACAGATTCCTCTGTCGAGCGGGCGCGATCGGTGTCCTCTATGCGCAGAACAAATTCACCGCCGTGCTGGCGGGCAAATAAGTAGCAAAACAGGGCCGTGCGGGCGCCGCCGATATGTAAATAACCGGTGGGGCTAGGGGCAAAACGTGTACGAACTGACATGGGCTTGCGTGGTTGTAGACTGACTCGCGGATTGTAGCAAAGCCCATCCGGTATACTTGAGAAATAGTTGACTTAATATTTGGCGATTCGATGTCAGCAAGTCCCTCAGAAGTTACTCAGACCGCTGCCAAGTGGTTCTCATGCGCCCAAACCGCGGTTGGCCATGTTCGCAAGATCAATGAAGACTCTTTTCTCGATGCCCGCGAAGTTGGCCTGTGGGTGGTTGCCGATGGCATGGGAGGCCACAGCCGAGGCGACCGCGCCAGTCAGGAAATCGTTTCTCAATTGCAATCGTTCAAACCATCAGACAATGTACGCGCCGATATCGATGATTTGGCTCACCGGCTCGACCAAGCCAATGCATTTTGTCGTCGCCAAATTGATGGCCAGGTGATGGGCAGCACCGTTGCCCTACTCTACATTCATGAACAAACCGGCCACGCCATTTGGGCAGGTGACAGTCGGCTCTACCGTTACCGAGCCGGTGAGTTAAAACAAATCACCGACGATCACAGTCTAGTTGGCGAGTTACACAGACTCGGCGAGCTAACCGAGGACGAAGCAGAAAATCACCCTTCAGCCAATGTCATCACACGAGCCGTTGGGGTCAGTGATGAATTAGATTTACAGATCAAACAGATTGAACTGCAACCGGGTGATCGCTTTTTGCTGTGCAGCGATGGTTTGTTTAAAGACGTTCACCGTACCGAAGTTCGAGACAACATGAGCGTACCGTCAATGGAACAATCGCTACAGAAGATGGTGCGTCTTGCTCTACGCCGTGGTGGTACTGACAATGTAACGGCGATTGTTGTGCAATTGAGTACCGAATTTTCTAAAGCTGGCTCGTAATGACCTCAGCAATCGTTTGATCTACCCAATTAGAGACCGCGACAATACGTCGCTGCTTATTCTGCTCGGCATGGCCTAATAACCAAATATCTCTGATGGGCAGAGGCATGTCTGAATCTACCGTAATGGGTCTAAGTTCTTCAGTGCCAGACGCTACAAAATCTGGCAACAAGGCCTTGCCCGCACCTGACTGTGTTAGTTGCAACGCTGTTTCCACATCATGTACTCTCACGTGACTTACTGCATTGTCAGCATTGGCGAGTAAATGATTTGTCCACTTAGCAGGTGGTATGTGAGCCAACAAATCATCGTACGCTATCCACGACAATTCGCGAACTTGCGAATCCGAGATGTCATTCGCTACGTAAGTAGAATAAGGGAGTTGACCAATCTTTCTCGCCTTTACCGCATGGCCACCCGTTTTTGGCCGCGCAAGTCGAACGGCTAAATCAGCCTCCCTGTGCGACAAACTCAAGTCTCTACTATCTGGAATCAATACTATTTCAAGCCTCGGATGTCGTTCCATTAAAGCTTTAACATTAGGCGCAAGCACACGATTAACAATAATGGGAACAGACGTGATACGCACTGTGCCTGTACATTCAATATTCTCGGCACTCAAGGTCTCTTCAATTAAACCAATAGAATTTTCAATGGCATCGAGATGGGTGAGAATCGCTTCCCCACTATCTGTCATTTGAATGGTGCCGTCAGGCAAACGAAAAATCAGTTGGGTATTTAGCTCTTCTTGCAATGCATTCAGACGGCGCGAAACAGTCGTATCGTCCACTTGAAGAATAGTGGCAGCACCGGCGTAACTGCCCCCACGTTGTACAGCTAGTAGATACGTCAGGTCATTCCAATTCTTAATCTGCATTTTTGCAGTTCCAATCTGAAGTTATTCGCCTTTTGGCAACCATAGCATCACGCTATGCTCAAATTCAATCAGTGAACCACAGGTACTCAACAATGAAATATGTCGTATTGCTAGAAGACAACCCTACAGCCGATCCCAATATTCGATCGACACACATGGAAGCGCACTTACAATTTTTAGAATCTAATGTCGCGACCATCGAAGCCGCAGGACCGCTGTTTGAAAGCGATAACTCAGGCGCAGGAGGAATATGGATAGTAACGGCAGAGAGTGAAGCAGGTGTGCATGCACTGGTCGAACAAGACCCGTTCTGGCCCACAGGATTACGCGCACAAATACGCGTGCTTAAGTGGACACAAGTCTTTGCGAACGGGCAAAGACTCGTGAACACCTAGCAATTGAGCTAATGCACAGCAGCTGTTGACGGTGGCATTTCGTTATCGTTGAATGCCAACTTGCCATCGGCAACACTGACAAACACTTTCTCACCCGGTTCAAACTTACCGGCAAGAATGAGTTGCGCGAGTGGGTTTTCAACTTCCTGCTGAATGGCACGTTTTAAAGGTCGGGCACCATACACAGGGTCGAAACCCGCATTACCAATGAAATCCAAGGCTTCCTCCGACACGACCAATTCCAAAGAGCGCTCCGCCATGCGCTTGCCCAGCTGGTTCATTTGAATTCCGCAGATCATGCGAATGTTCTCGCGCGATAAGGGTTGGAACACAACCGACTCGTCAATGCGGTTGATAAATTCAGGCCTGAAATGCTGCCCAACAATTTCCATCACCGACTCTTTCATTTGCGCGTAGTTCTCTTGACCGGCTAACTCCTGAATCACATGGCTTCCCAAATTTGAGGTCATTACAATAACGGTGTTACGAAAGTCAACGGTGCGACCTTGCCCATCTGTCAATCGCCCATCATCGAGCACTTGCAACAAAATATTAAACACATCGGAATGGGCTTTTTCTACTTCGTCGAGCAAAATCACCGAATAAGGCTTACGACGCACCGCTTCGGTTAAATAACCGCCCTCTTCGTAGCCTACATAGCCAGGAGGCGCACCAATCAAACGTGCGACCGAATGCTTCTCCATGAATTCAGACATATCAAGGCGAACCATCGCATCGGTACTCTCGAACATAAAGTCGGCCAGTGTTTTTGTTAACTCGGTTTTACCAACACCGGTAGGACCGAGAAACAAGAACGAACCAATCGGGCGTTTCGGGTCGGACAAACCTGCGCGCGAGCGGCGTATTGCATCAGAGACAGCTTCAACAGCTTCATTCTGTCCAACCACTTTTTTGCCCAATTCAACTTCCATGCGAAGTAGCTTTTCTCTTTCGCCTTCAAGCATCTTGGTAACGGGAATACCCGTCCACTTCGATACAACGCTTGCGATCTCATCGCTATTCACCTTGTTTCTAAGTAACTGCATCTCATCCTGATCGGCGTCTTCAACGGCCTCGGCCAACTGTTTTTCCAGCTCTGGAATTTGGCCATACTGCAACTCAGACATCCGCGCTAAATCGCCAGCACGTCTTGCAGTTTCAAATTCAAGCCGAACTCGCTCAAGCTCTTCCTTAATGCTATTAGCGCCTTGCACCGATGCCTTTTCAGCATTCCAAATCTCTTCTAAATCGGCGTACTCTTTCTCAACTGTGTCGATGTCGCCTTCTAAATCTACCAAGCGTTGCTTTGACGCGCTATCGGTCTCTTTTGCCAAGGCTTCGCGTTCAATCTTTAATTGGATGATGCGACGTTCCAAGCGATCTAGCTCTTCGGGCTTGGAATCAATCTCCATCCGAATATGCGACGCAGCTTCATCAATTAAATCAATCGCTTTATCGGGCAATTGCCTGTCGCTGATGTATCTGTGCGACAAGGTTGCCGCAGCCACGATGGCAGGGTCGGTGATTTCTACACCATGATGCACTTCGTACTTCTCTTTTAATCCACGAAGAATAGCGATGGTGTCTTCAACCGATGGTTCATCAACAAGGATTTTTTGAAAGCGGCGCTCAAGGGCTGCATCTTTTTCAACATACTCACGGTATTCATCGAGCGTAGTTGCGCCGATGCAATGCAATTCACCTCGGGCCAACGCAGGCTTTAACATATTGCCCGCATCCATGGACCCTTCGGCTTTACCTGCACCTACCATGGTGTGCAGTTCATCAATAAATAAAATCACCTGCCCTTCTTGTTTGGCCAAATCATTTAATACGGCTTTCAAGCGCTCTTCAAAATCACCACGAAATTTTGCACCGGCAATAAGTGAACCCATGTCCAAAGACAATACACGCTTGTTTTTGACGCCATCGGGCACTTCACCATCAACAATCCGCTGCGCCAAACCTTCTACCAATGCCGTTTTACCAACACCAGGCTCCCCAATAATGACCGGATTGTTCTTACGCCGGCGCTGCAACACTTGTATGGCACGACGAATTTCATCATCTCGACCTATCACAGGGTCGATTTTGCCTTGCTCTGCGCGTTCGGTTAAATCGATAGTGTATTTTTCCAAAGCTTTGCGTTGATCTTCAGCGTTCGGGTCGTTGACAGGCTCATCACCGTGCACATCCTTGATGGTTTTTTCTACGGCTTCCAAGTTGGCACCGTGTTGAATCATCAGCTTAGCTAGCGCATTTTTCTTGTCATCTAGCGCTGCCAATACAAATACTTCAGATGAAATATATTGATCACCGCGTTGCTGAGATTTCTTGTCGGTCAAATTCAGTAAACGGTTTAATTCGTTCGACACATGCAACTGCCCACCACTTCCCGTGACTTGCGCCATGTTGTCTAGCGCTGTGTCAATGCCTGCACGCAGGCCGTTAACGTTCACACCCGATTGCGCAAGCAAAGGGCGCACACCGCTACCATCTTGATCAAGAAACGCCGCCATCAAGTGCGTCGGCTCAATAAACTGGTGGTCGCGCCCAACGGCCATCGACTGCGCTTCTTGTAGTCCCAGCTGAAATTTGCTGGTTAATTTTTCCATTCTCATTGGAATTCCTCTGTGGCCACGCCTTTGCGTGACTCTAAAAAACTACGATGTGTTGAAGATAGCGATGAAGATGGCTAATTCAACTGTGCAGTGCCCACAATTGTTGACGGATTACTCAAGCCAGGCAAACGTTCCCATCCGCCCGCTGGCAGCGCCATCACGGCGGAAGGAGTGAAATAAATCGGCTTCGGTGTAGGTGCAGTGATCGCCGCCGGTGATTTTCATTGGGCGCAATCGATTTAATTGTAGCCGGGCAAGTTGGTATATATCGGCCATGAACTTACCGCCTTGCCCAGGTTTGAAGGCGGCGGCATTTTCGCGGCTGCGCGATAAAAACAAATCAACGACCTCTTTTCCAACTTCGAAGGCCTCAGGCCCAATGGCCGGACCTAACCATGCGTGCAACTGATCGGTTTCACTAAAATGTGCAAGCCCACTTTGCAGCACTCCATCGGCAAGTCCACGCCACCCTGCATGCATAACCGCTAAGGCAGTTCCTTCGCTATTGGCTACAACGACTGGCAAACAATCTGCCGTACCCACACACAAAACCTTTCCTGTATCACGGGTAAACGTACCGTCAGCTTCCATGGCTTCATTATGCTGGTAATAGCAATCCACAAACACCACATCACGGCCGTGCACTTGGCTTAACCACAACGGTGTGTTCGGTGCTTGTATCGCTTCAATCACAAGCGCTCGGTTTTCATGCACACGATCTGGATCATCGTCAACATGCGTACCAATGTTTAGTGCGTTGTACGGGGCCTCACTAACACCACCAATACGCGTTGTGGAATACACCCGAACTGACTTTGGCACATCCCAGTCTGGTGTGATGGTTTTAACATCGTTGTGTTGGTTGTTTGCTAATTTTGTCATGCGTTATTTTTAGACCTTATTTGCCGCATCAGCCCGTAAAATTTGTAGCACATGATTAAAATCTGCTGGCGGTGGAGCCGTGTATTCACACACGCGTTGATCATCAGGGTGCATCAATCCTAAAGCTTGCGCATGCAAAGCCTGTCGACCAAATTCACTAAGGTCATTGTTATCCAACTTATGTATTTGCTGGTCACTGCTTCGGCGAGAATACACCGGGTCGCCCAATAGTGGAAAACCCAAGTGCGTCATGTGTACGCGAATTTGATGGGTGCGACCCGTTTCAAGTTTCACGGCAACTAACGCAGCAGCATCAAATCGTTCGAGCACGCTAAAGTGAGTTCTCGCTTGCTTACCGCTGCGAACAACAGCCATTCGTTTACGGTCTTTGGGATGTCGGCCAATCGGTTCGTCGATGGTGCCTGCATCAGGTACATCCCCAATCACAATCGCCAAGTACTCTCGCGACACGGATCGAGCTTGCAGTTGCTCGACCAATCGCGTGTGTGCTTTTAAGGTTCTTGCTACAACACAAAGACCGCTGGTGTCTTTATCTAATCGATGCACAATGCCGGCTCTTGGGACATGTCGCAGGCCAGGTTCCAAATGCAGCAACCCGTTCATAAGGGTACCAGTGCGGTTACCCGGAGCTGGATGCATCACCAGAGCCACGGGTTTGTTAACAATGTAAAAGTGCTCATCGGTATGCACAATGTCGATGTCCATGGCTTGCGCTTCGATGGCCGCGGCACCGTTAGCCCACGTCTCCTCCCAAGTATCGGCCATAGCATCGGGGGGTAATACCAGCACAATCTGCTCACCACCAACCAATTTGTCGCTGGTTCGTCGCGCGCGTCCATCGGTGGTCAAAAAACCCCTTTTAATCCAATCCTGCAGGCGGCTACGCGAGTAATCCGCGAACAATCTCGCCGCCACCGCGTCAAATCGCATACCGGCAGTATCCGCTGGCGCAATGATCTCCAGCCGCTGATCGGTCGAATTCGAGTTATTTGACAACATGTTGTTACTTTCACGCAGGTTAGAAGGCGGGCAGCCACAAATTCGCTATACTTTTCCTATGATAAACCAGACCACACGGCGTATAACGCTCATTGCCACGATTTGCGCAAGCTTAGCCCTTGGTGCCTGCGGCAGCGCCGAGAAAAAGGAGGCCGACCCAGCCACGTCGGCCGAACGCCTATACAACACGGCGAAGCGTGCACTGAACCAAGGTGACTTCTTAACCGCGGTCGACACCTTCGAAACCTTGGGTGCCCGATTTCCATTTGGCAGCTATACCCAACAAGCACAGCTTGATATCGCCTACGCCTATTTCAAGCAAGATGAATTTGACAATGCCATCGCCTCTGCAGATCGCTTTATCAAGCTATACCCACGCAGTGACAACGTCGACTACGCCATTTACATTAAAGGTGTAGCCAACTTCGCGCGCGGTGGTTCGTTCATGGAACGTCTATTTCCAAGGGATATGGCCAAGGTCAATCAAAACTGGTTGCGTGCAGCCTTCGCTGAATTCGATGTGCTGGTGCGTCAATATCCCGATAGTGAATATGTCCCTGACGCCCTAGCTCGGATGAAATTTCTTAAAGACGAGATGGCACGTCATGAACTTTCAACGGCCAAGTTTTACTACGAGCGCGGCGCACTGGTCGCCACAATCAATCGGGTAAATTACCTGCTGGAGCACTTTGATGGGTCGAAACATGTGCCTAATGCACTGGCCTTGATGGCAAGTGCCTATGGTTCGCTTGGTCAGGAAGAGCTGCAAATTGATACTCTGCGTGTGTTGACCCAAACCCAGCCAGATCACCCTGCATTGAAGAACTAGACCCAAAAACAGCTCGAAAAGCCCATTCCTATGCGGTTTTCGTGGTCTAAATCTTGCTCCGGTAGCTACACATATATAGTGTGTACACCGAGAACGTGCAAAAACCCGACGAAATAGCCAGCTCTAGGGCAACCCCATTCGCCCCAGCACCGCCAGACGCACAATCGATGCGACTGTTCAGTCAGTATCGGTTGTTTTTACTTGCGGCTATTGCTGCGGTCTATTATATCTCCACCACGCAAAGCATTCTGGGCCAACGTGACGCGACCTTGTTTGAAGTCGCACACTTGGGTTATCTGGTTGCAGCGCTTGGCTTTATCTATCTGCAAAGAATCGACCGTCCGTCCGCTATGGTCAGGCACTATATTCAAAATTATCTCGACATCATCTTTATTTGCTTGATGATGTACGCCTGCGGTGGCGTACAAAGTGGTTTTGGTATTTTGCTGATCATCACCATCGCACTACTGAGTCAGTTAAACACGGCTCGCTATGCCTTGTTTTTTGCTGCACTCGCGTGCGTGCTCGTTTTACTTGAGGAACTCATCGCCAAACTCATCATCGGTTCGGCTGCTGCTGATTTCGAACGCACCGCTTTTCTTGGGTCCATGTTATTGCTGGTTGCTTGGTTACTGACGGTGCCACTTAGAAGGCTTGGAAATCGGCAAATACCGGATGCAACCAAAGATCGCGCTGCACTGGATGTAAAAGAAATTGCGAACCTTAACGAAGAAATTATTCGTGAACTCGATTCGGGCGTGTTAGTCGTTGATGCAAGTAACTACGTTCAATTAATTAACGACACAGGCAGAGAATTATTGGCCTGCGAATTTGCACCCTTGCCAGTCCACATTGGCCGTCTGTGCCCATCTCTTATGGACCACCTAAACGATGCCAAGCGCGGCGGCAACAGTTCAGAACCACTCACGCTTGAGAGCACAGGCTTATCTGTACTTCCACGTTATATTAATCTCTCATCCGGTGGCATGCTTATCAGACTTGATGATCACGCGCTCATACGCAAACAGTATCAGCAATTAAAGCTTGCATCACTAGGTCGCCTTTCTGCAAGTATTGCACACGAAATACGAAACCCCTTAGGCGCTATTTCACATGCAGTGCAGCTACTACAGGAATCAGAACACTTAAACAAACAAGACGGCGAACTGCTATCGATAGCGCGCAAACACACACACCGCATTGATCGCATCGTTGAAGATATCTTGCAATTATCAAATCGTAAACAAGTTAACAATGAAACGCTAGATCTTAAAAACGTATTAACAGATTTCGGACAACGCTTTATCACCGAGAACAGATTAAGCAACAACCAATTGGAAGTTAGCGCCGAGGATAATGTGTTCGCTTTGTTCGACCCCATTCATCTAGATCAGGTCTTGTGGAATCTTTGCACCAACGCTCGCCTACACAACGACGATGGCGATATTAAAATCACCATCAGTTGCTGGCAGTCTCAGCACGGCCAGGCCATTTTGGATATTGTGGATAACGGCGTCGGCATTCCCGATTTACATCGGGAGCAACTCTTCGAACCCTTCTATTCGACACATCACCAGGGCTCTGGATTAGGGCTCTATATAATCCGAGAACTGTGTGATTTAAATAAAGCGCAGATCGAATGCGTTGAACGAGAAGAAGGAGCACATTTTCGTATAACGCTTGGCACTGCCTCGCAGATGGCGGCCTAAGATGACTGCTACAGCCTTAATCATCGACGACGAGCCAGATATCCGAGAACTCATAGCGATGACACTGACTCGCATGGGACTTGATCATCATAGTGCTGCAAACTTAGAAGAAGCACGCCATCTTCTCAGTGTTTATGAATTCGATGTCTGCTTAACTGACATGCGTTTGCCAGATGGCAACGGGGTTGAATTTGTTCGATACATTCAATCGGTAAACCCTAAGCTGCCGGTGGCGGTGATCACAGCCCATGGCAATATGGAAGCCGCCGTTGAGGCCATGAAAAATGGCGCCTACGATTTCGTCTCTAAGCCAGTTGATATAACACAGTTGCGCCAATTGGTTATTCAGGCAGTTACATTAAATTCAGATGACGCCAAGAAATCCGCCAGCAACGACAGCAGACATCAGGCTGACTCAACCAGCTCTTTCGACGGCTTCAATAAGCATGAAGCTATAGCGCACCTGAGCACCAACTTGCATGAACTCTCTGGCCGCGGAACTGTGCCAAGTGATACCGCCAATAGCAAAGAGCTTCTTGCAATTAATGGCAAGAAGCTCGTCGGTAGTTCAAAACCCATGCGTTCACTGCGAGAAATGATTGCAAAGGTTGCCCGGACCAACGCGCCGGTCTGGATTACCGGTGAATCTGGTACCGGTAAAGAACTGATAGCTAAACTAATTCACGATAACAGCCCCAGACGCAACAACGCTTTTGTCGCCATTAACTGCGGCGCGATACCGAGTGAACTAATGGAGAGCGAACTGTTTGGCCATTTGAAGGGTAGCTTTACTGGAGCAAATGCTGATAAAGCAGGATTATTTCAACTCGCTGATAGTGGTACTTTGTTCCTCGACGAAGTTGCCGAGCTTCCTTTACATATGCAAGTCAAACTACTTCGCGCTATTCAAGAACGCAGCATTCGACCTGTGGGTGGAAGCAGCGAATTGCCGGTCGACGCCCGCATACTTAGCGCAAGTCATAAAGACTTAGCCGATGAAGTTGATGCTGCAAGGTTTCGTCACGATTTATATTATCGATTGAATGTTATTAGCTTACACTCACCAAGCCTTAGAGATCGCAGCGAAGACATACCCGAACTCTGCAAAAGCATTATGGAAAGACTTAGCGTGCAAGCTAACAACAACACAGTAATAAAAATCAGTGATGATGCATTGGATGCGATGGCGAATTATCACTTCCCAGGTAACGTGCGAGAATTGGAGAACTTATTGGAAAGATCAATCGCATTAGTTGATGGCGATACGATAACCGCAAATGACTTACAACTACACGTACAGAATAATACACAACAATCAACAACAAAACACAGCTCAGTTAAACAAACAAAAAGTGGCAGTCAAAAAGATGATGAAACATCGAGATTAATTGCTGCTTTAAATAAAACGCGTTGGAATAGAAAAGCGGCAGCAGAAGATCTGGGACTAACCTATCGCCAATTACGCTACCGAATACAACAATTAGGCATCGATGAGAACAAAGATTAAACGCTTATCCGTGTGTCTACGCATTACTTAGCGTAACCATTCAACACTTTGTCATCGTAGTTACATTGGCATTGTCACTTAGTGACAAAAGTGACAATCGGGAGTGTTAACCAGCGCACTGAGACGCAGTTCTCATAGGTTGTATGTGCTTGTAATTGCTCAATAAATATTGTTGGGAATCGTAAACAATGCAATGGCATGGCAGATGCACTTAACCTAACAAGCCTACGGACGATAACACGCTTGTAGGTTTGGCTTGACAACAAACTTATAAAACTAAATTTTAGTCTCTGGAGATAAACCAAAATGGTTAAAGTACAAAAAGGTTTTACACTAATCGAACTTATGATCGTAATCGCGATCATCGGTATTCTTGCAGCGGTAGCTGTACCACAGTACTCGCAGTACACTAAGCGTGCTAAGTTCTCAGAAGTAAAAATGGCTGTATCGCCAATCAAAAGTGCGGTAGAACTTTGCTACCAGCGTAACTCTGGTGCAACTGCCAGCTGTAACGTAACTGGCGGTGCTGTTGGCACTCTAAGCCCAGTAACTGGCCCAGTACTAACTCGTGCAGCTTCTGCAGCTCTAGTTAACACTGTTACTCTACAGGACGATGGTTCTGGTAACCCACGTATCGACGCTACTCCAAACGCTATCGAAGGTTTCGTAGCAGCTGACGTATACACTACTATCGCTATCGTTACTCCAATCCTAGGTGAGAACACTATCACTGATTGGACTGAGCAAGCTACTGGTGCATGTGCTAACGGTTACTGCTAATCGCTTAGTAGTATAGTTGTATGATGTAGTACAAAGAGTCGGCCAGGCAACTGGTCGACTTTTTTAGTTTTCAGTATCTAGTACGTTAAATTAGTTTCACGCGGTATGCGAATCAATTTTTCATCTTGTAAGGACACATAGATCAACAAGAATACAAGAAATTAGTCATGAAAAAAAACGGTTTCACACTCATAGAATTAATGATCGTCATAGCGATCATCGGTATTTTAGCTGCAGTCGCAGTTCCACAGTATTCTCAATACACCAAACGAGCAGCGTTTAGCGAAGTAAAGTTAGCCGTTGCCCCAATTAAGTCTGCAGTAGAACTTTGCTATCACAATGAAGCAGGCGTCGATGCTTGCAATACATCCGCACCAGTTGTGGGAGTCACGTCTCAAGTTAAACCCAATATTCTAACCAGAGCAGCCTCTTCCGCATTAGTTACATCCGTTGCCTTAGTTGGGACCACTGAGCCAATCATTGAAGCAACAGCTGCCAATGTTGAAGGGTTCGCTGGCGAAACATACGTTATCACCGGCGTTACTACGGGCACCACAGGTGTAGATCGTGCAATCAGTGACTGGATAGAGAGCGGCACTGGATGCACTGCGGGCTACTGCTAGTAAATTAGCGAAAACAGAAAAGTTCAAATAGCTCACATAATGTGAGCTATTTTTCGTTTTTGGAATCAACCTTGAACGAATTTGGTTTTACCCCTCTTGGCAATCAATCCACACTGATTTTTCCTTCAGCACTCACAGAAATGGCCGATGTATCTGTGTAGGAGAACGTTTCAAGAACAATTATAGGGTATTGATGTGAGCGACAATACAGACCAAGAAGTGACGCTGAGCGGTTTAGCACGGCAGCTAGTCAATCAAGGCCTAATCAGCGAAGAAGCTGCATTGGAAGCTTTGAAGCATAGCCAGGATCAGAAGCAACCCGTTATCAACTCACTAGTTGAGTACGGTGATGTGACTCACCGAACAATCGCACAGGCCGTTGCTGCAGATTTCGGCCTACCCTGCTATGACCTTTCAGGACTAGAACCCACCAGTATTCCGGTGGATTTAATTTCCGAAGACCTTATCGGTAAATTTAACGCTGTGCCGATCGCACGTCGCGGTACAAAACTGTTTGTCGCCATCTCGGACCCTACTAACAGCGAACCATTAGATAAATACAAGTTCACATCAGGCTTGAGTGTTGAAGCCGTTGTTGTTGAAGAAGACAAGCTGCAAGATCTAAAGTCCCGCGTACTCGAAGGTAACTCTGCTTTATCTGAAGGACTAGATGACAGTTTTGACTTAGAAGTAGACGGCAGCGATGGAGCAAATGATTCAGACGACGACTCCACAGAGCTAGACGAAACACCCGTGGTTCGTTTTGTGAACAAGGTATTGCTCGATGCAATCAAACGAGGTGCATCGGATATTCACGTTGAACCCTACGAAAAAGTATTCAGAATTCGATTCCGCATTGACGGCATCTTACAAGAGGTGGTTAACCCACCATTGAATATGGCAACACGACTCACCGCTCGTTTGAAAGTAATGTCCCGAATGGATATATCTGAAAAGCGAGTTCCTCAGGATGGTCGTATCAAACTAAAGATATCCAAGACCAAAGCCATCGATTTTCGTGTCAACACATGCCCTACCTTGTTTGGCGAAAAAACAGTACTGCGTATTCTCGACCCAAGCAGTGCCCAGCTCGGTATCGATGCCTTGGGTTACGAACCTGAGCAAAAGAAACTTTATATGGACGCCTTGGCCAGCCCCTACGGCATGATCCTGGTTACTGGTCCAACCGGTAGTGGTAAAACGGTATCTTTGTATACCGGTTTGAACATATTAAACCAACCGGATACCAACATATCAACGGCGGAAGACCCAGCGGAAATAAACTTAGCGGGTATCAACCAGGTAAACGTAAACCCAAAAGCAGGCTTAACCTTCGCCGAAGCGCTCAAAGCCTTCTTACGACAAGATCCAGACATCATCATGGTTGGTGAGATTCGTGACCTTGAAACTGCAAGTATCGCGATCAAAGCGGCACAAACCGGTCACATGGTTATGTCAACGCTACATACGAATGATGCACCACAAACGCTTGGTCGTCTGATCAATATGGGCGTACCTCCATTTAACATTGCGACGGCTGTTAGTTTAATCATCGCACAGCGTCTTGCTAGAAGATTGTGCGACGCATGCAAAGTTGAAGATGAGCTACCAAATGATGTACTGATCTCGGAAGGTTTTGAAGAAGATCAGCTGGATGACCTGGTGGTTTATAAGGCAGTTGGCTGCAAGAAATGTAATGGCGGCTACAAAGGTCGAACTGGTATCTACCAAGTTATGAAAATCAGCGAAGACATCGGTAAGTTAATCATGGCCGGTGGTAACGCTATCGATATTGCGGCACAAGCAAAGAAAGAGAAAATACCAGATTTGCGCGAATCAGCTTTGATGAAGGTAAGGGCTGGCTTGTTAAGTCTTGAAGAAGCAAACCGAGTGACTAAGGACTAATCATGGCAACCATATCTGCATCATCAAGTAAGGTGTCCAAAGATAACCATTTATTTGAATGGGAAGGCAAGGATGCAAAGGGCCAAAAGCAAAAGGGTATGGCTTCCAGCCCAAGTGCTGATCTTGTAAAAGCAAAACTACGCCGCCAAGGGATTGTGTCCCCTAAAGTTCGCAAGAAGCGTAAAAGCAAGGGTGGTGGTGCAAAGATCACAGCTGGTGATATCGCTATCTTCGCCCGTCAGCTCACCACAATGATGGGTGCTGGTGTACCAATGGTTCAATCATTTGAGATTGTTGCCAATGGTATGGAAAACAAGAACATGCGCGACATGGTCATGGGCTTGAAATCTGAGGTTGAAGGCGGTAGTAACCTAACCAACTCTCTTAGAAAGTACCCAGAACAGTTTGATGACTTGTTTTGTTCTCTGGTGGAGGCTGGTGAGCAATCAGGTACGCTAGAAACACTACTTGGCGAAATTGCTAACTATAAAGAGAAGTCAGAATCGCTAAAGAAGAAGATCAAGAAAGCGATGTTCTATCCGGTAGCCGTTTTGATCGTTGCATTTATCGTAACCGCCATCCTATTGGTATTCGTTGTACCGCAGTTTGAGGCACTCTTCGCCGGCATGGGTGGCGACCTCCCTGCATTTACTAGAATGATCGTCACGGCATCAGAATTTATGCAATCCTATTGGTACGTGATGTTCGGTGGTGTGGGTGTTGTTGTATATACATTTATACAAGCAAAGAAACGCTCAAAGAAATTCGCAGAGTTTCTTGATAGAGCCGTGCTTAAAGCGCCAGTATTTGGCGACATCGTGGTAAAAGCGGCAACCGCTCGATTCGCTCGTACACTTTCTACTATGTCTAAAGCAGGTGTGCCGTTAGTAGAAGCAATGGACTCGGTTGCTGGCACTGCCGGCAACTCAGTATTTGAAAAAGCGATCTACAAGATGAAAGAAGAAGCCGCCACTGGTCAGCGACTCACAACCTCAATCGAAAATTCTGGTCTGTTCTCCAACATGGTGACACAGATGGTGGCAATTGGTGAAGAATCGGGTTCGATTGACGACATGCTTGGTAAGGTTGCCGACTTCTACGAAGAAGAAGTCGATAACGCGGTCGATGCGATGACCAGTTTAATGGAACCTATGATCATG
Source organism: uncultured Granulosicoccaceae bacterium (assembly GCA_938035945.1). Classification (GTDB taxonomy): domain Bacteria; phylum Pseudomonadota; class Gammaproteobacteria; order Granulosicoccales; family Granulosicoccaceae; genus Granulosicoccus. The sequence continues at coordinate 216 of CALHOU010000121.1, read as the reverse complement.
GCCTTCCTCGGTGTGGTAATCGGTGGCCTGGTTGTTGGTATGTATCTACCGATATTCAAGATGGGTGATGCATTCTGATATGCTTACGTCTTTTTATCGGGTAGATTCCTGATGATTTTGTTCCAAGCAATACAAGACAACGCCGTACTTTTCTACGGCGTTGTTGCGTTTTTAGGCCTGTTTGTTGGAAGCTTTCTAAACGTTGTGATCTATCGC
>CALHOU010000120.1 GCA_938035945.1 uncultured Granulosicoccaceae bacterium | reverse complement strand
TTACATACACAACCCATCGGGCTTGCCGCAAGTTAATAACATTGCGGAAATCCGTGAGCCAATCATTCAGGCGAATATTTTACTACCCCAAGACTATGTCGGTGATGTGATTAAGCTGTGTGTTGAAAAGCGTGGCGTGCAAGTGAATATGCAATACCTTGGTCGACAAGTGTCATTGTCTTACGAGCTTCCATTAAGTGAAGTCGTGTTGGATTTCTTTGATCGACTGAAGTCGGTGAGTAAGGGTTATGCCTCGTTCGACTATGAATTTAAGCGCTTTCAGGCATCGAATTTGGTTAAGGTCGATATTTTAATTAACGGTGATAAAGTGGATGCGCTGGCCAGCATTATCCATAAAGATCGATCGGTATCGCGCGGTCGTGAATTGGCCGAACGCATGAAAGACATTATTCCACGGCAAATGTTTGATGTGGCCGTGCAAGCGGCCATCGGCTCACACATCATTGCTCGCTCCAGCATTAAAGCCTTACGCAAGAACGTAACGGCAAAGTGCTACGGCGGTGACGTGTCTCGTAAGCGCAAACTGCTGGAAAAGCAAAAGGCGGGTAAGAAGCGCATGAAACAAGTGGGGAGTGTTGAAATTCCGCAAGAGGCGTTTCTGGCGGTGTTGCAGGTGGATAGAAAATGATGACAATCAGCCCTGGAGTCACTAGGCTTATCGTATGAATATTCCATTAAATTTTCCCACGTTTCTAGTGTTAGGCACAGGCATTGTTGGTCTGTATTGGTTGATCGATACACTGTTTTTTGCCCGTAAACGAACGGGTGATCAACCCATTCTTGTTGAATACGCCAGCCAATTCTTTCCGGTACTGTTCATCGTTCTTCTGCTACGATCTTTTATTTTTGAACCATTTCGCATTCCCAGTGGTTCAATGATTCCAACCCTACTCGTAGGGGATTTTATTCTGGTGAGTAAGTTTAGCTATGGTTTACGGCTGCCTGTTATTCACACGAAAATTCTGGAAACTGGCAAGCCGCAAAATGGCGATGTGGCAGTATTTCGCTTTCCAGAGGACCCAACCACCGACTATATCAAGCGGGTTATAGGCATACCCGGCGACAAAATTACCTTGCGTGGTAAGGAGTTGCTGGTAAATGGTGAGGCGGTCGACTATTCCGAAAAAGCGACTTATGTCATGCCCGGGACGGACGATATTATGGCTAATGCATTCATTCGCAGTGAAAATCTGGGAGAGGGTGCATACGATATCTTGGTCGATACTTCAAATCGAATGCATCCTCCTCATCCAAACTTGAGGGTTGCAGACGCTGATGTTGTTTTAACCGATACCGGGTTTGTCGCCGAATATAGTGTGAACGTGCCGGAAGGTATGTATTTTATGCTCGGTGATAACCGCGACAGAAGTAACGATAGCCGCTATTGGGGCTTCGTGCCTGAAGCGAACCTGGTTGGTAAGGCCAAGTACATTTGGATGCATTATAACGATGGCATCCTATGGAGCCGACTAGGAGAACGAATCCCATGAGAGATTCACAGAACAACAGCCAACTACCAATCAACCGTGTTGCAGCGGGTTCTTTAAAGCGTCAAGCAGGCATGTCCTTTTTGGGTGTATTTGCCTTAGTTTCCATGTTGATGTTTATTGGTCTGTTCGCATTCAAAGTTGTTCCTGGGTATGTTGAATTCATGACAGTGACTTCCATCGCTGAAGATACACAAAATGATGCAGAACTCATGCGTGCGCCGAAGAGTAAAGTGATGGCATCCATCAACGCAGCTTATCGCCAGAACAACCTCTGGGACCTTCGTGGCGAAGATACTATCAAGCTCACTAAAAGCGGTGCGAAAGGTTATAAAGTAGGTATCGATTACGAAAAGCGCGCTAACTTGTTTAGCAATATTTGGGTTGTTACTGAATTCAAAAAGGAATCTGTAGGCGTTGAATAAACATGACGGGTCAGGTGGTCATTGAACGAGCTGGCCCGTTTATACAAACTCATCGGTTATGAATTTACCGATGAGTCCCTTCTCGAAGAAGCCTTAGCGCATCGCTCCTTTGCCAGTACCAACTATGAACGTCTGGAATATCTAGGCGACTCACTGCTTAACTTCGTCATCGCTGACGAGCTGCACGCAAAATTCCCCGAACTCGATGAAGGCGCGCTAAGCCGATTGCGGGCATCGCTCGTGCGCGGCACTACCTTGGCCGATATTGCCCGCGAGCTAGAGCTTGGACAGTTTCTGCGGATGGGCTCGGGCGAGCTTAAAAGCGGTGGCTTTAAGCGCGATTCCACCTTAGCTGATTTAGTTGAGTCTATTATTGGCGCAACCTATCGAGATTCAGATTTCGATACCGCCAGAGCTCTGGTGCTTAGGCTATTTGAGCACAGGCTATTAAACACCAAGCCGGCCGAAGAATTAAAAGACCCTAAAACACGCTTGCAAGAGCTACTACAGGGCCGTGGCCTGGAGCGACCGGTCTATACGGTTGTGAAATCGGAAGGCAAATCGCACGAACTCGAATTCACCGTCACCTGCCAGGTGCCATCACATAATCTCACGATATCCTCGGTGGCCAGTAGCCGTCGCAAGGCTGAACAGTCGGCCGCTGCCAAAGTACTTGACCGCGCAACCGAGTTATTGCCTTTAACAAGCAAGTAAATTGGTAAACTGTCGTCATGGTAGATCATGACAACAAGAAAACGCGCTGCGGCACCGTATCCATCGTCGGCAGACCTAACGTGGGTAAGTCCACCTTACTCAATCGTTTGATTGGTCAAAAGCTCAGTATCACAGCCCACAAACCGCAAACCACTCGCCACAGCATCGTCGGCATTAAAACCGAGGATAACTTGCAGATCATTTATGTTGATACGCCCGGTATCCACGTTGATGGCAAGCGTGCGTTAAACCAGGTGTTAAATCGAACGGCATCGTCGTCCTTACACGATGTTGATGCGGTGTTGATGTTGGTGCAAGCCATGGTATGGAATGATGACGATCAGCGCACGTTTGAACTGGTGAGTAAAGTCGCTCAGCCGTTTTACCTGGTGGTGAACAAGGTGGATACCATAAAGAAAAAATCAGATTTGCTGCCGTTTTTAACCAAGTTGCCAAGTCATGAGGCCTTACAAGATGTGTTGTTAGTATCTGCGCGATCAGGCGATGGTGTTGAGCTTATAGAAAATGCCGTTGCTAAGCGCATGCCCTTTGCGCCATTTCAGTTCGACGCCGACGACTTAACCGACCGATCATCGCGATTCTTAGCCTCAGAGGCTGTGCGTGAACAGTTAACGCGTTTTCTATCAGCCGAGCTACCGTACTCGCTAACGGTTGAAATAGAACAATTTGAAGAGTCACCCGAGCTGTTGCGTATTGGTGCGGTTATCTGGGTGGAAAAGAACTCGCAAAAAGGCATCATCATTGGCAAAGGTGGTGAGCGTTTAAAAGAGGTTGGCTCTCGCGCACGCCAGTCGATGGAAACCTTGTTTGGATGTAAGGTGTTTTTGCAATTATGGGTGCGGGTTAAGGAAGGGTGGGCTGATGATGAACGCGCCTTGCGATCATTAGGTTATGAAAAACCGTGACCGATGCGGTTTCTTTGCAAGCTGGGTATTTGCTGCATTACACACAGTATGGTGACGCCAATTTCATCGTCGATTTCTTTTCGTTAGACCATGGGCGCGTGCCCTTGATGGCCAAAGGAGCACGCTCGGCTAAGCCACGCACCCGTGCACTGTATCAACCGTTTCGCCCACTGCTCATTTCCTGGTGGGGTGATCATGAATTGCGAACGCTTACCGGCATTGAAGAAAGTGGTGCGTCTTTAAACCTGGATGGTTCGGCTTTGCCGTGCGGTTATTATTTAAATGAAATCATCATTCGGCTGCTGGCAAAAGACCAACCTCAACCTACTTTATTTGCGCATTACTCGCTAGCGCTTGCACAGCTGGCTGCTGACCCTGACAACCCAGAGCCGGTGCTGCGCAGTTTCGAACTGCAGTTGCTCGAAACGCTCGGTCTATTACCAGATTTTGCGCATTGTCGGCACGATGGCAAGCCGATCGAAGAGGATGAACGTTATTTGTTTTACCCAAGCTCTAATCAGGCAGTCTATATAGCCACCGCCGACCCGCACATTGCTATCCCTAAAACAAAAACGCCGCCTGCGATGTATCACGCCGATGGGGAAACCTTGGATGTGGGTGTGCCTGTTAGTGGTAAAACGTTAAAGGCCTTAGCAGAATTTAATATCGACGACAAAACCGTACTGGCTGAGTTAAAGCCACTTATGCGTCGCGTGCTTGCAATGCATCTGGGTGACAAACCCTTAAACAGTCGCGAGTTGTTTGCATCCTTAACGCCACCACCACCTCCGCCACCTCGCGCTAAGTCGAGCGATTAGCGTGCAAGCGCCATCGCTTCAGGGTGACTGCTTCGCAGCGGTTGAGCAAGTGTTATTGCATCAAGCGCCTGCCGAAAAAGCTCATCACAGTATTGGTTTGTACGAGCAGTGGTTGGGCATGTCTGCGCAAGAACAACAAGCTGCGCTTGCCACGCAAAGTGCTTCAACGGTTATTAAGCTCGAAGAAGCAGGCCGACCTGATAGGCCTGCGTTGGTTGAAGCCAAATTGTTGTCACGACGCCGCATGGGTTCAAAAGAGGGGCGTGTTGCGTTGTTGCATTCGCTTGCGCACATTGAATTTAACGCGATCAACTTGGCGCTTGATGCGATTTATCGATTTCGCGATGTGCCAGTAGCTTATGTGACCGATTGGCTAAAGGTTGCCAGCGATGAAGGTCAGCATTTTTTATTGGTGGCGGATCGGTTAAAAGAGTTAGGCAGTTACTACGGTGAACATAACGCCCACGATGGCTTGTGGGAGATGGCACGTCGTACTGATCACGATATTCTGGTGCGAATGGCTTTAGTTCCGCGCATTTTAGAAGCGCGTGGTTTGGATGTAGCGCCGCCCATGATAGAAAAACTAAAAGCGCAAGGCGATCATGCCAGTGCCGACATACTCCAACGCATCTACACCGATGAGATAACGCATGTAGAAATAGGCAACCGCTGGTTCCGTCATGTGTGCAATGAGCGTGATTTAGATGGTGCGGCGGTGTTCCGCGATTTGTTAGCGGGGCCATCGAGCGCATACTTGCGCAGCCCTTTTAATGACGAAGCGAGATTGCAGGCCGGGTTTACAACTGAGGAAATGCAAATTATTAGGCAGATGGAAGCCGAGTACAATAAGCGATAACGGTCTTAACGAAACCGTTCAAAAACCAATTGCTCGCCATCAAATCTGGCCACCATCGCATGATCAGTTTTCCAGTCTCCTAGCACTAAGCGACGTTGCCCGCCAGTATGATCGTGTGGGCGATGCGTATGCCCGTGAATCAAGCCGTCATTTGAAAACGCGTTGAAGTGCGCATCTACGGCGTCGTCATTAACATCCATTATCCCAGCACTTTTGCTCGATACGGCTTCTCGACTTTTGTCTCTTAAAGACTGTGCTTGTGCAATGCGTTCTTCAATACTTAAGGCAAGAAAGTTATGTTGCCATTGCGGGTCGCGAACCATCGCACGCAGTCGTAAGTAATCCACATCATCAGTACATAAAGTATCGCCATGCAGTAATGAAAACCGCGCATTACCAAAATCAACTTCTACATGGTCGTCGCGAATCAGTGTTCCACCCACACGCTGTGCAAACGATTCACCAATAAGAAAATCTCGATTACCGTGCATGAGATACAAGGCTGTGCCACTATCGCTGAGCGCTTTCATGGCAGCGTACACTTCGCTAAGCCGAGGGTCGGCACCATCATCACCCAACCAATACTCAAACAGATCGCCTATAACGAACAAAGCCTGCGCACCTTGCACATGGGCAAAGTATCGCAGGCTTAATTCAATCGTTTCTGGCCGAGCAGGGTCGAGGTGCAGGTCACTTATAAAATGGCTATGCGTGGCAGAGCCACTTAAATCTATGACCGACATCGAGCCAGTAAATCGCCTAGCTAACGGTTACAGATTCAATGATTACTGCCTCAACAGGCACGTCTTGGTGGTGCCCAGCAGAACCCGTGGCAACGCTTTCTATGGCTCGCACGGTTTCCATACCTGCCGTGGTTTTACCAAACACGCAGTAACCAAAACCGGCTTGTGATTCGTTTTGGAAGTTTAGAAAATCGTTATCTTTTAAATTGATAAAGAATTGTGAGCTGGCTGAATGCGGGTCAGGGGTTCTCGCCATTGCGATGGTGCCGGTGTTATTAACCAAGCCATTATTCGCTTCGTTCTTGATATTGTCGTGAGTTGATTTTTGATTCATGTCGGCGTCAAAACCGCCGCCTTGAATCATAAAACCGGGAATTACGCGGTGGAAAATCGTGCCGTTGTAGTGGCCTTCATCGGCGTAGCGTTTGAAGTTGTTGCAGGTTTCTGGTGCTGCGGTTGTGTCGAGCTCTAGCTCGATGTCGCCTTTATTGGTTTTAATCGTAACGTTCATGCAAGGGTGCTCTGTAGAAGTAACAAAGCACCAATTGTACAGTACTGGGTGTTTACGGCCGGGAACTACTGAGCTGCAATTGCTTCTTCAGTTTTGACAGGCTCGGCGTTATCGCCTTCGACTGACTCGGGCATGATAAGCGCAGCATTGGTGATCACTATTTGCTCACGCGGTGCATCACGGCTAAACGGACCGCCGGGGCCGGTTGAAACCTGGCTGATTTTATCGACGATTTCCTGCCCTTCGACAACACGACCAAACACCGCGTAACCCCAGCCACGGGGTGTTGGGCTGGTGTGATCTAAGTTGCGGTTGTCTTCAGTATTGATGAAAAACTGGGCAGTAGCCGAATGTGGTGCATTCGTGCGCGCCATTGAGATGGTGTAGCGCTGATTACGCAGGCCGTTGTTGGCCTCATTAGGAATAGCGGAGCGGGTTGCTTTGCGTCGATACTGGCCGTTAAAACCGCCGCCCTGAATCATAAAGCCTTCTATAACGCGGTGGAAAATCGTGTCGTTGTAAAAGCCGTCCTCGACATACTGCAAGAAGTTTTCAACCGTGACCGGCGCGCGTTCGGCCGCTAACTCGATAACCATGTCGCCCTGCGATGTGGTCAGGCGAACTTTGGGTGCTTCGGCTAGAGCGATCGATGTTGAGAGGCACAGACACAGTAATGTGGCTAATCGTGGCAAAGACATTTATGTTCCTAAGTACCGTTTTTCTAAAGCTGGCCTGATTTTAGCGGGTTTTGTGCCAGAGCTTGGGTGCAGTATCCATCGGGTAATCTGCTACAGTTTGGCTGTACCCGCGCAATCGCCAACAAACAGATTCATCAATGCTGCATATATATAATAGTTTAACTCGCAAAAAAGAGCTTTTTACCCCGCGAGAGGCGGGAAAAGTGGGCATGTACGTGTGTGGCATCACGGTTTACGATTTCTGCCACATTGGCCATGCGCGCATGTTCATCGTATTTGATGTGCTATTTCGTCATCTGCAAGCGCTTGGTTACGATGTCAATTATGTGCGAAACATCACTGATGTCGACGACAAAATCATTGCCCGCGCGGCCGAAAATAACCAATCTGTATCGGAACTGACCAGTCACTATATCGACGCTATGCACGCAGACGAAGCTGCGCTGTCAGTTTTACGACCCACGCATGAACCTCGTGCCACTGGTGCCATCGACGACATGATCGCGCTCATAGAGCGACTCATCGATTTGGGATTCGCCTATGCGGCCGATAATGGCGATGTGTTTTATTCGGTTGGCAAGTTCGATGGCTACGGCCAACTCTCAGGGCGCAAATTAGAAGACATGCGCGCAGGCGAACGCGTGGCGGTGGATGAAAACAAAAAAGATCCGATGGATTTCGTGTTGTGGAAGTCGGTCAAACCCGGTGAGCCGAGCTGGCCATCACCATGGGGCGACGGCAGACCAGGGTGGCACATCGAATGTTCGGCCATGGCCAAAAGTCATCTGGGCGAGCAGTTTGATATTCACGGCGGCGGCATGGACTTGCAGTTCCCGCATCATGAAAACGAAAAAGCCCAAAGCGAAGCGGCGCACGGCTGCACGTTTGCCAATTACTGGATGCACAACGGGTTTGTGCGTGTCGATGAAGAGAAGATGTCTAAGTCGTTGGATAATTTTTTCACCGTGCGCGATGTGCTCAAAGATTACACCGGTGAAGAAGTTCGTTTCTTTATTATCAACTCGCATTACCGCAGTGCGTTAAATTATTCCAACGCACAGCTTGATGCATCCCGGGCTGCGTTGCAGCGCTTGTATACCGCGTTGCGTGGCACACACGTTAAGCCAGATTTGGGCATTGAGCAAAACTATGTTGATCGCTTTGATAAGTCGATGAACGATGATTTAAATACCGCTGAGGCGTTCGCTGTGTTGTTCGATTTAGCCAGTGAAATTAATAAGCTAAACAGCCCCGAATCTGATGAAGTGACCGTGTTAGCTAATACCATGCGCAGCTTAGGTGATCGATTGGGGTTACTCCAACTTGACCCCGATGCGGCGCTACAGGGTTCGCCCGGTGATCAGAGCGGATTAAGTGCTGCACAAATTGATGCACTGATCGATGAGCGCATTGCGGCACGTGCTGCAAAGGACTTTGGCCGAGGCGATGAAATTCGTGACCAGCTAGCGCAAGAGGGCATCGTGCTCGAAGATACGGGCGGAAAAACCACATGGCGTCGGGGCTAAGTGTTATGGTCACTTCACTACTTTCGTTTATTCCAACGCGTGTTGTCTGATGGCTAAAAAAAGCGCCAGTGTGACTCAGGCCCGTCGCTATGCTCGTGAGCGTACGCTACAGGCGCTCTATCAAATGGAGCTCTCCGGCGGTAATGTATCAACCGTGCGCCAAGAGATCCAAGACCGCCAGGAAATGTCGCTGGTCGATGAAGATTATTTCATTAGCTTGTTCGAGCGCATCGCCAAAGATCCCGATGCAATAGATGAGCGCCTAATACCCGCTCTCGATCGCCCAATTGAAGACTTGGATCCAATTGAACGCAGCGTATTGCGCATAGCCACGTGCGAGTTCGCTCATCACTTGGAGATTCCAGCGCGCGTGGTTATCAATGAAGCGATTGAAATCACAAAGCGTTTTGGTGCCGATCAAGGGCACAAATACATTAACGGTGTGCTGGATAAACTAGCGCTGGTATTACGAGCCACTGAAATGAAGAAAAGTGGCTAGAAAATTCGCCAAAGTTACACCTAAGCAGCTGCTTGCACACCCAGCCAACTTCCTTGCCCTCGGTGCAGGTTCTGGATTAGCGCCCGTTGCCCCAGGTACTTTTGGTACCGTTGCCGCCATACCACTTGCTATGCTAATGCCAAGCAACCTCGCTATCTATGCGTTGATTGTTTTAGCCACGTTTGTGGTCGGTGTCTGGTTGTGCGATACCTGTGCGAACAACCTTCGTGTGCACGATCATCCGGCAATCGTGTGGGATGAGTGGGTAGGGTATTTAATTACTATGTTTGCAGTGCCCAAATCGTTATGGTTTTTAGCGCTCGGGTTTGTGTTGTTTAGAATTTTTGATGTGCTCAAACCGTGGCCAATTGGATTGGCAGATAAGCGTGTTTCAGGTGGCTTAGGCATTATGGTCGATGATGTTATTGCCGGGATATTTGCAGCTATAAGCATGCAAATAATCATCTTTACCTTAAGCTACTTTGGCGTGCCGCTAGAGACGTTTAGTGTTAGCAAGTACTTCTAAGGAATCACAACGCCTAAGCTTCTTAACGACTGGCATAGCTTAATCAGCGGCAAACCAATCAACGCCGTTGGGTCTTTCGATTCAACATGGTCGAACAAACTTATCCCTAGCTTTTCCACCATAAAACTACCGGCGCAATCCAACGGTTGTTCCAGTACTACATACCGCTCAATTTCTTCATCGCTTAAATCGCGCAGCGTGACGACTGTGATATCCATTGAATTTAACGTTTGGCCAGAGGCACAATCGAGCACACACAGCGCCGTATAAAACACCACGGACAGGCCGCGCATGGTGCGTAGCTGCTCACAGGCGTTAGCCGAGGTACCAGGTTTGCCGAGCACGCTATCGCCCAAGGCGGCGACTTGGTCAGAGCTAATAATGATGCCATTCGGGTACAGGGCTTTGAGGCTTTCGGCCTTGGTTTGTGCCAGGCGGCTGGCCAGCAGATTTGGCGCTTCGTTGGGCAAAGGTGACTCATCACAGACCGGTTTTGTGGTTGTGAAGGGCAAATGTAGCCTTGAGAGCAATTCTGCACGGTATTTTGATGTGGATCCGAGAACTATCACTTGCACCTTTTAGTCAGTTTAGTTAATCTTCGTGGGTTATGGTCAAGCCAACCCCTAGCCGGTTTAATCCGGATTTGCTGGCGCGAGATTCCACCCAATATAGCGTGACTTTACCGCTCGGGCAATTTAGCCGCTTGCAGGAGTTTTTGCTGGATGACTCGGGTGAATTGAACGCAACTTTTCGATTCTCGCGGCGCAAGAAATCGGTATTGGTGGCGGGCACTCTAAAAACCAGTTATCGGCTGGAATGCCAGCGATGTCTGGAGCCCATGCAGGCCGATATTGATGAGCCTTTCGAGTTCGTGTTTACGAAATCGCTCGAAGAGGCGCAAGCATTACCAGACACCAGTCCAGACCCGGTCGTGCTGGATGAGAACGGGCAAATTCATGTGGTTGATTTGTTCGAAGACGAACTTATATTGCACCTGCCAACGGTTGCCCGGCATGAGCAAATTGAAGAGTGTGAGGCCAGCGGCCATGTGCTCTTTATCGATGCGGCACAAGCTGAGTCGATGGATGGGGCACCGGAACCTCTAATAGGTCAACAAGAGCAGAGCGAGCAAAAACAGAGCGATTCGAAGGGTGAGCGTAAAAACCCGTTCGACGTACTGAAGAATCTTGATCTACATTAATTACTAACTTTACTTCACTGGAATTACCATGGCCGTTCAAAAAAGCCGAAAAACACCATCACGCCGCGGCATGCGTCGCTCGCACGATGCTTTATCCGCGACCACACTTTCAACCGATCCAACCACCGGTGAATTGCACCGCCGTCACCACATCACGCCAGATGGTTTTTATCGTGGCAAGCAAGTTGTAGAAGCGGTAGAAGTAGAAGACGACGACGAAGAATAGCACCAGCAGTCGTGACACTAGTGTACCCAGCTTATAAGTCACGAGGACTGCTGAGCCAGCATACCGCTCGCATTGAGCGGCCAGAGCAGATATGAGTGCGAATTTAACGGTTGCCGTTGATGCCATGAGTGGCGACAAGGGCACCGGCGTCATCGTCGATGCTGTTCGACAGGTTTTAAATGCCCGCAGCGACGCCCATCTGCTGCTGGTGGGTGACCCCGACGAAATTAATCGCCACATCGGCAACAATCCGCTGCCGCAAGGACGTGCGGAAATAGTGCCTGCCAGCGAAGTGGTCAACATGGAAGACAGTGTTGCCATTGCTCTGCGCAACAAGAAAAAATCATCCATGCGCATCGCTATCGATCAGGTTAAGTCCGGTCGTGCCGCCGCCGCCGTGAGCTCCGGCAACACCAGCGCCTTAATGGCGATCAGCAAGTTTGTGCTAAAGACGGTGCCTGGTATTGATCGACCGGCCATCTGTACCACCATTCCAGCTGTCAATGGCCACACCCACATGCTTGACCTGGGTGCAAACGTTGATTGCAGTGCCGATCACCTGTTTCAGTTCGCTGCCATGGGTTCGATATTGGCGCAGGCGATTGACGGTGCACAGCAACCCAGTGTAGGTCTTTTGAATATTGGTTCGGAAGATATAAAGGGTAACGTGCAAGTTAAGGAAGCTGCAGAACTACTAACCCACAGCACACTTAACTACATTGGTTTTGTTGAAGGGAACGAGATCTATACCGACCGCGCCGACGTGGTTGTGTGTGATGGATTTGTTGGCAACGTATCGTTAAAAACCAGCGAAGGTGTTGCGCGTATGGTGTCTTTGTATTTGAAAGAAGAGTTCATGCGCACACCGATGAACAAGTTGGTTGGTTTGTTAGCCAAACCGATATTGCGTTCATTTGGAAACAGGATAGACCCGCGCCGATACAACGGTGCAAGCTTGTTAGGTTTAAAAGGTGTGGTGATAAAAAGTCACGGTAGTGCAGATGCGGTTGCGTTTGCCAATGCAATTAATATTGCATTGTTAGAGATTGCTAACGACGTACCTTCCATGATCACCAAACGCATGAACCAGTCACTAAGCAGCATTGCTTAATCATCGTGGCAACACACTCGAGAATCATTGGTACCGGGAGTTATTTACCGGAAAAGGTATTAACCAATAGTGATCTTGAAAAAATGGTCGACACCTCCGATGAATGGATTCGTGAGCGCACCGGTATCGAACAACGACACGTAGCCGCCGAAGGCGAATTCACTGTTGACTTAGCGGAGCACGCATCACGTCAGGCGATGGATGCAGCAGGCGTTACCTCAGCAGATATTGATCTTATTATTGTTGCCACCACCACCGCCGATCAGGTCTTTCCAAGCACTGCGTGCTTGTTGCAAAGTCGACTCGATATTCACGGTTGCCCGGCGTTTGATGTGCAGGCGGTTTGCACAGGCTTCGTGTACGCGTTATCGGTGGCGGATAAATTTGTACAAACCGGCAGTTCAAAATGCGCGCTTGTTGTCGGCGCGGAAACTTTCTCACGCATAATTGACTGGACTGATCGCAACACCTGTGTGTTATTTGGTGATGGCGCGGGCGCGGTTGTTTTAAAAGCGGATAACTCGCCAGGTATTTTATCAACACACCTTCATGCCGATGGAGACTACGCAAAGCTATTGCATGTGCCTAGTGGCGTTTCGAACAATTATCCAGCGGTGCAAGAGGGCCGTGCGTTTGTTGAGATGGAAGGCTCAGACGTATTCAAGATGGCGGTTAAAACCTTGGGTGCCATTGTTGATGAAACCTTGGAAGCCAACGGACTTCAGCGTGAAGATATTGATTGGTTAGTGCCGCATCAGGCTAATGTTCGCATTATAAAGGCGACCGCTAAAAAGCTACGTATGTCGATGGATAACGTCGTCATGACCGTGGCTAAGCATGGCAATACATCGGCCGCATCGATTCCGCTTGCGCTGGATCATGCTGTGCGTGCAGGGGATATTAAATCCGGTCAGAAACTGCTACTGGAGGGTTTTGGTGGCGGTTTTACCTGGGGTTCGGCTCTGATACAGTACTAGCGTTAGCCCAACGATTGACTCGGTCAGCTTATGAACGATGATTCAGAAGATCGAATTGGTGAATCTGCAGATGCTTCTAACGATGCATCTAACCCAGAAGCGCCAGCCTTTGACGCATCCGCATTTCTAAAAACAGTTACCGACCGGCCTGGTGTTTATCGAATGTTTAGTGCGGCTAACGACATAATCTATGTCGGCAAAGCCAGTAACCTAAAAAACAGACTCTCCAGTTATTTCCAAAAAAATATTGATAGCGCAAAAACACGCGTGTTGGTATCACAAATTGCCGATGTGCAAGTTACCGTTACCGCCAGTGCGGGTGAAGCGCTATTGCTGGAACATAACTTAATCAAAGAACATCGACCTCGCTACAATGTGGTGCTGCGCGATGATAAAAGTTACCCGTATATCTTTATCTCAATGCGTGATGAATACCCGCGTATCAGTTACCAACGCGGTGCCCGTCGAGTGAAAGGAAAATATATCGGTCCCTACCCAAGTGCCGGTTCGGTTAAACGTTCGCTAAGCCTTGTGCAAAAATTATTTCGTGTGCGCCAATGTGACGACAGTTATTTTCGCAATCGTTCTCGTCCGTGTTTGCAATACCAAATTCAACGCTGCACAGCGCCCTGCGTTAAGCACATATCCGCCGAAGACTACGCCGCCGATGTGGCCATGAGTGTAAAGGTGCTCGAGGGCAAATCAACCGAGGTGATAAAAGATTTGGTTGCACGTATGGAAACTGCATCAGAAGAGTTGGAGTTTGAAACTGCCGCAAAACTACGCGACCAAATCGGTAGCTTAAAGTCAGTGAGTGATTTAAGTGTGTCGATGCGCGAGCGTGAAGATGCGGACTACGTGGGCGTTGCCACCCGAGGCGGGCAAAGCTGTGTGCAGGTGTTTTTTATTCGTAACGGGACCAACCTGGGCAATAAGGCGTTCTACCCGGCAACCCCTGCCGACAGTTCCAGTGCGGAGATTCTCAACGCATTTATCTCGCAGTTCTACCTAGAACACGACGTGCCGCGAGAGATCATTGTCTCTGAACCGATACCAGATTCCCAATTGTTGCAAGAGATTTTCAGTGGTAGAGGGGCAGGTAGTGTCACAATATCGCACAAGGTACGTGGTGATCGCGCTAAATTGCAAACTCTGGCCTTAACCAATGCAGATGTGTCTTTGGCCACACGTCTGGCGTCACGCTCGGGTATGGCGGCCCGATTGGATGCGCTGAGAGAGCTGGTTGAACTTGAAGAGATGCCCAGGCGTATGGAGTGCTTTGATATTTCACACACCATGGGTGAGGCTACGGTTGCGTCCTGCGTGGTGTTTAATGCGGAAGGACCGGCGAAAGATCAATACCGCCGGTTCAATATCAGCGATATAACGCCCGGTGATGATTATGCTGCAATGCGACAAGCTTTGACTCGCCGCTATACTCGTTTGTTGAAAGAGAACGTTGATTTACCCGACATACTTTTTATTGACGGCGGTAAAGGGCAAATCAGCGTAGCGCTCGATGTGATGCAGGAGTTGCAAATAGACAGTATGGAAGTTGTCGGTGTTTCCAAAGGGCCTGATCGCAGACCGGGTGATGAAACGCTGATTTTGTGTCGTCAAAAAATGGAGAAGCAACTGAACAACGATTCAGCAGCCTTGTTGCTGATTCAACAGATACGTGATGAGGCGCATCGGTTTGCTATTGCTGGCCACCGTGGAAAGCGTGCAAAGAAGCGACAAAAATCGTCGCTCGAAGATATAAAAGGTTTAGGCCCGAAACGGCGTAAAGCATTGCTGACTTTCTTTGGTGGTATTCAAAAGCTCACCAAAGCAGGCGTTGAAGATATCGCTGCTGTACCTGGTATCAGCAATGACTTGGCGACGAAGGTTTATGACGAATTGCACCCGGGTGGAGTATTGGCACCTGTGCAAGCACCATTGCAAGAAAAGTCGCAAGCCGATGAGGCACGAATGTCGTCATCGGATGTGAAGACAAAGGAGTAACTGTTTTGCCATTGACTAATGTCATGAAGCTGCCAACACTGCTAACGCTTTTGCGCATCGCATTGTTGCCGGTGATCATAGCGATTTTCTATTCGCCCTATGAATGGGCGCGTCCGGTATCAAGCATGATCTTTATCGTGGCCGGCATCACCGATTGGCTTGATGGTTACCTTGCGCGGCTGTGGAACCAAGAGAGTCGCTTCGGCGCGTTCCTGGATCCGGTAGCCGATAAATTGATGGTCGCCACAGCGCTTATCTTGCTGGTCGAATTCGATAATAGTCCATGGTTAACCATCCCCGCCATCGTTATCATCGGGCGCGAAATCACGATCAGTGCGCTGCGCGAATGGATGGCCGAAATGGGTCAGCGCGGTAAAGTTGCGGTGGGTTGGCTAGGCAAGGTTAAAACCACGTCGCAGATCATCGCCTTGTCTTGTTTACTCTATTTGCACGACTTGTTCGGATTACCGATTTACCAGATCGGTATGGTGGCGCTCTATGTCGCCACTGCTTTGACAATTTGGTCGATGGTGGGCTACATGCGTGCCGCTTTCGCGCCGGTAACAGATACGTAAACTGTCGCCCTAGGCCTTGACAGTTTCACCTTGTGAACCCACAATACACAGATCGGTGCGGGAATAGCTCAGTTGGTAGAGCGCAACCTTGCCAAGGTTGAGGTCGCCAGTTCGAACCTGGTGTCCCGCTCCAATTTCAGGCCGTCAGTCACACTTTATTTGCCCTCCCAAACTTGCGTTTTTGAACCATTCCCAGCATTGTTGAGTCTGATTTTTTTATCAACAATTAGGAATAAATCTCGTGCCCAGATCCATCCAGTCGCCTTTGAGCCGCAGTAAAGCAATACGTAAAATATTCTTGCTCTTCACAGGCGTGCTGGG
>CALHOU010000119.1 GCA_938035945.1 uncultured Granulosicoccaceae bacterium | reverse complement strand
GCGCACGCAAGTACCGCAACAATCGCCTCCGGAATCATTGGCATGTAAATCAAGACTCGATCGCCTTTGCTTACACCTTCAGCTGCAATCGCGCCAGCGAATGTAGCTACTTCATCGCGCAGTTCCCGATAAGTGATTTTTCTTTTGCTGTCAGTTATTGGACTGTCGTAAATGATCGCCAGCTGATCGCCTCGGCCGTTTTCAACATGCACATCCAGTGCGTTGTAGCAGGCGTTGATATGACCGTCTTCAAACCATCGGTTAAAGGGTGAGTTGTCGGTATTGAGTGCTTTGGTTGGAAAAGTGTTCCAGTGGACGTCTTTTGCCGCTTCCATCCAAAATTCGGCAGGCGACGATTTTGCGCTGTTAAACGCGCTTTGATATTGGCTCATTCAATTGCTCTCAAGCTTAGCGGGCCACACCAGTTAGATGTGGCCGCGAGTCAGTCGTGACAGCGTTATAGTATAAGCCTCTAGGGTTCTGGGGTGCCAGTGTTTAGGGGCAAAATGCCCGTATTGGCAGCCTTATTTACGGCGACGGTGTACCAAAGCACCAGCAGCCAGGAATAACAGCATAAGCGGGTTGAACGCGCCCGCATATTCAGTCACTTGCACATCAGAATTTTCGTCATTATGGTATTGATCGTTCGAGCCGTAATCGTCATCTGAGCCATAGTCGTTGTCAGCATGGTGTGGCTGATTCAGATCACGCGATTCCAATGGCAGCTTTTTCAAATTGTCGAAACCACGTGCATTGGCTGTGTCGAGCAGTTGATTGGACCAGGCATCATGGATATCGATGATGACGTTGTAGTTGTCGGCTTCGTAGTTTGCGCGCAGCTCTGTATCCACGCGATACTCGTCACCAATGGTTCTGCCATAGATTGAAAATCGGCTTGTTTGGTGCAATAAGGCCATCGGCCCATTGCTTGGTTCTAGATAAATTTTGGCATAAACCTCGGTGTCGCCATATTCACTGTCCACATCAAGCGATACGCTAAACCCCGAGTGGTAGCCGTCACCGTCGCCATCATCGAATAGCAGGGTACCGACATCGCTGATCCAGACTTCCGGTTTAGCCTGTGATTGGTGACGAAAACCTGTGTTCAGATTACTGCGCGCAAAATTTGTTTGCGCCGTGAACTCTTCAACGTTCAGTGCATATCCTTCGGAGATTGAGGACGCGTCATTGTTCGATTGCAAACGGACCAGCGTGTTGGCTGAAGCGCTGTTTGCGCCAATGGCGGCGATGATGGTTGTTGCGAAAATAGTGATTTTGCTGCGGTTAAGTAGTGCTTTCATATGCTTTCTCCTCGTGAGTAGTACGATGAGTGCAGTCTAGGTAGGACACACTGAACGGACGCTGAACCGCCGATCAGTTTTCTGTGACAGGTTTATGACTTACGGAAATTAGACTTATTTTGCTAAGCAGTTGATGTAAAAGCAGACTTTACAGTTATCCACATTGACACAGCACCCACGAACAGCGCACAATTAAGCAGCTGTTCCACTTGATTTGGTGAGCTCGTTACCATTCGTTACGCAGCCAATCGAATAACTGACGCTTAAGAAGGATAAAACAACATGGCGAAAGGGCAGTCACTTCAGGAACCCTTTTTGAACGCATTACGCAAAGAGCGGGTCCCAGTTTCTATCTACTTGGTAAACGGTATCAAGCTGCAAGGTCAAATCGAATCATTTGACCAGTTTGTTGTATTGTTAAAAAATACGGTCAATCAAATGGTCTACAAGCATGCCATTTCAACCGTCGTGCCAAGCCGGCCTGTGAAGATAGCTATTCCAGGCGAAGAAGAAGAAGCAGCCAAAGCCTAACTTTGGCTTGCGGCTTCAAAGCTTGTACAAGATTTCGGGCTAACCGCCCAGGAGAGCTTTGCCCCTTTGTTTGAAAGACCCGATTCCGGAGACAATGCTCTCCTTGTTCATATTGATATCCAACAACGGAATCAAAAAGATGAACAGCCAGTTGATTTAGTTGCCACCAGAGACGAATTTGTCGAACTTGCCAGTTCGGCAGGGCTGTCGGTGCTCGATCTGGTCACCGGATCCAGACAACGACCTGACCCTCGCCACTTTATTGGTAAAGGCAAGATCGAAGAAATCCGATTTCTGCTTGAGCAGCATGAAGTGGATGTTGTGTTATTTGGTCAGCGACTCTCACCCAGTCAGGAACGAAACCTTGAAGCTGAGCTAAAGGTGCGGGTGCTTGATCGTGCGGCACTCATACTCGATATATTTGCCCAGCGTGCGCGTACTTTCGAGGGTAAATTGCAGGTAGAGCTGGCACAGCTCACCCATTTATCCACACGCCTTGTGCGCGGCTGGACTCACTTAGAGCGGCAAAAAGGTGGTATTGGTTTACGTGGTCCGGGTGAAACACAGCTAGAAACTGATCGACGGTTACTCAATGATCGCGTGAAAATGCTCAAGCAGCGCCTTTCCAAAGTGCGTAAGCAGCGCGAGCAGGGTCGTAGCAAGCGCAATAAATCCGGTATAGCCACGGTTGCCTTGGTGGGCTACACCAATGCGGGCAAGTCGACCGTTTTTAACCGATTAACATCTGAAAAGGTGTACGCTGCTGATCAATTGTTTGCCACTCTTGATCCAACGCTAAGACGCCTTACATTGTTAGGTGGAAACGCGGCTGTGTTGGCCGATACAGTTGGGTTTATTTCAGATCTTCCTCACCAACTGGTTGAGGCGTTTTTGTCAACTTTGACAGAAACACGCGAGGCGGACTTGCTGTTGCACGTGATCGATGTCAGCGATGACTTAAAAGACACGCGAATACGCGATGTAGATGAAGTTTTGGACACAATCGGCGCAGATTCTGTTCCACAGCTTATTGTCTACAACAAAATTGATCGAACCAGCCACGTAGCGCGTATTGATCGTACAGAGACTGGTGAACCGGTGGCGGTTTGGGTTTCTGCACAGAGTGGCGAAGGCTTCGACTTATTACTGGAAGCAATCACTGAGCGGGTATCGAAGCAGCGCAGCATTGGCTGGTTGCGCTTGTCGCCAGCGCAGGGAAAAATAAGGGCGCAGCTATTCAATATGAGTGCTGTACTCGAGGAGCGGACTGAAAACGACGGTAGTTCTTTGCTCCATATCGATATGGATGCAATCGACTTCGCCAAAATGGAACGTGAGTACGAGATAAGCGACCAATTCACGCCAGATTCGCCTAAACTTGCGTCTTCTGGACGCGCATAATATTAACGCCGTCATTACATCGGCAGTGGAGCAATGACCTATGGCTTGGAATGAGCCGGGTGGAAACGATAACGATCCTTGGGGCAACCGGAATTCCGGTGGTGGTGGCGGCAATAATAATGGCGGCCCACCCGATCTTGATGAAGTTTTCAAAAACCTAAAAAAACGACTCAATGCCTTGTTCGGTAAGCAAGGTGGTGGTTCAAACGGCAGCGGTAGCGGCGGTAGTGGCATGCCTGGCGGAAAGCTTGGCGGTGTCGGGCTGGCGGTGATCGGTGCTCTGGCGTTGCTGCTGTGGCTTGGCTCGGGAGTCTACATTGTCGAGCCTGCTGAGGCAGGTGTGGAAACGCGTTTTGGTGCCCACACCATTACCACAGCTCCGGGTATCCATTGGCACATGCCGTGGCCGATAGAAAATGTTGAAAAAGTTGATGTTGAACAAGCACGAACAGCGAAGATGAATCAGCAACTGACGCTGACGCAAGACGAGAATCTGGTCAAAATCACGCTGTCAGTTCAGTACAACATAAAAAGCGCTGAAGACTACCTGTTCAGAGTGCAACGCCCCGATTTAACGCTTGATCAAGTGGTGGAGAGTGCGGTACGTGAGGCTATCGGCCAAGCTGATATGGAATCTATTTTGACAACGGCGCTGGTGGTCGAGGGTGATGATGCTCCGGTCATTGATACAGATGCGCTGCAAACGACCACGTCGAGCAAGGTGCAAGAAATACTTGATCAATACCAAACGGGTTTGATCGTTACTGCGGTCAGCTTGGAAGAAGCTCAGCCACCTGATGAAGTACAGGCTGCATTCTCTGATGCCATAAAAGCACGAGAAGATAAAGAACGAATCATCAATGAAGCAGAAGCTTACGAGAACGAGATTTTGCCGATCGCACGTGGTGATGCTGAGCGCATACTTGAAGAAGCAAAAGGTTATAAAACGCGTGTAGAGCAATCTGCATTGGGTGAATCTCAACGTTTTCTATCCTTGTTGAAAGAATATGAAAAAGCGCCAGACGTCACGCGCGAGCGTCTGTATATAGAAGCGATGGAAAGTGTTATGACTAACACCAGTAAAGTGCTGGTTGATTCTAATGAGGGTAATAGCTTGATGTATTTGCCGATCGATAAACTGATTAATCAGTCGGGTGGGTCGAATACAGGCGCAGCTAAACCGAATGTTTTAAATAGCACCACGTCTGACGCGCCGCGCTTTACGAATACGCCGCTAGACCAATCTGAGTTGAACCGCGACAATTCGCGCTCAAGACTAAGAGGAACGTCGCGATGAGCCGCTTACTAAATCCGTTTTTCTTGCTGTTCCTGGTTTTGGCTGCAATGCTAATCTCTTCGTTCCTGTTTACCGTGCATGAGCGTGAGTTGGCGATAAAGGTGTGGCTTGGTGAAATCACCGACGATGAACTCCCTCCTGGCTTGCACAGTAAAGTGCCAGTGCTGCACAAAATCCATAAGTTTGACTCACGTATTCTTACGCTTGATGTAAATCCTGAGCGCATGTTGACACGTGAAAATAAAAACGTAATTGTGGATTTCTTTATTAAATGGCGCATTGCTGATGCGAGAACGTTCTACAAACGTATCGGGCCTATTGAATCAAGAGCCGATAGTCGGTTAACTCAGCTTGGCAACAACGAAGTGCGAAACGCTATCAAGAGTCGAACCATACGAGAGGTGGTGTCTACCGACCGATCTGACCTCATGACTGAAATCGGCGGCAAGCTGGGTGATCAAGCTGCAGGCTTGGGCATCGAAATTGTTGATGTGCGAATCAAGAAGGTGGAGCTACCAGAAGATGTTCGTGATTCGGTTTACGAAAGAATGAAAAAAGAACGTGCAAAAATTGCGCGTGAGATTCGCTCGGAAGGTGAAGAGAGTTCCAAGAAGATTCGCGCAACCGCTAATCGTGTGCGTGAAGAAACCTTGGCTAACGCTTACGCAGAATCAGAGGCCACTCGTGGTACTGGTGATGGGGAATCGGCTCGAATCTATGCAGAGGCCTATAAAGAGAACCCAGAGTTCTACAGCCTTTATCGAAGCTTAAGCGCGTATCGGCAAGCGTTTAGTGGTGAGAACAACGTGTTGTTACTAAAGCCTGACTCGGAGTTTTTCCGCTATTTCAACAGCCCTATCAGCACGGCTAAGTAATCGAACCACCGCCGCTAGGCCTGATAAAGGTCTAGCGGAGGTGGTTTATGCCTGAATTGTTGAAAAATCTGGCGCCCACATCTGGCACCCATGGCACCTATTATGTGGACCGAAATACTCACCGCCATCGCCTTAGTCCTTGTTTTAGAGGGGCTTCTTCCGTTTTTAAGCCCAAATAGCTTTCGCCAGGCTATGCATCTTCTGCTGTCCAGAAGCGACAACACTATGCGCATTGCTGGCTTGTCCAGTATGATTGTGGGCGTTTTGTTATTAACCATCGTACGTTAGAAACCGTGACTCAAATTTCCCCCGATCGATGGCAGCTTCCCGACGGCGTCGATGAGCTGCTCCCTGATGCTGCCTGGCGGGTAGAGACATTGCGCAGGCGTATCGTTGATCGATGCCACAGCTGGGGCTATGAGTTAGTCATGCCACCGATGATCGAGTACCTCGATAGTCTGCTGACCGGTACCGGTGAAACCATGGACCTACAAACCTTTAAATTGGTTGATCAGCAAAATGGACGAACCATGGGCGTTCGTGCCGATATGACACCACAAGTGGCGCGGATGGATGCACATGCATTGCGCGGTGACCATCCGAATCGACTTTTTTATACCGGAAGTGTACTGCGTGCGCGAACGGATGGTTTTGGCGGTAGTCGTAGCCCATTGCAGTTTGGCGCTGAGCTGTTCGGGCATTCAGGCGCACACAGTGATATAGAAATTATTCGTTTAATGCTGGCAACATTGTCCGAGGCACAGCTGGCAGCACATACATTGATTCTTGATTTAGGTCATGTCGGTGTTTACCGCGCCTTAGTCGAAGCCTTGGATTTAGATGATGGCACTGGCACAGCATTGTTTAGCAGCGTGCAACGTGGTTCACTGCCTGATGTGCAAGCCTTGTTGGCGCAAGTGCCGCAAGCGACTCAAAATAACACGGCGCAATTACTTGGCGGCTTAATGCAATTGCGTGGCGATACTGCCATTCTGTCGCAAGCGCGTTCGGTGTTTGCGAATGCGTCGAGCGCCGTGCTCACTGCGCTGGATTCTTTGCAAGCGGTTATTGATGGTGTACGCGCAACGTATCCAGATATTGAAATAAATATCGACTTGGCTGAACTGCGCGGATACAGCTATCACACTGGCGTATTGTTTGCCGCTTACACGCAGGCGGGTGATGAGCTTGCTCGTGGTGGTCGCTACGATGCGGTGGGTGCAGCTTTCGGTCATCCAAGGCCAGCTACAGGTTTTAGTGGTGATTTAAAAATGTTAGCCGACGCCACGCAGCACAACGTGGTCACAAAGAAAGGTATTTTTGTGAGTGCCGGAATCGTAGATGCGGCATGGGGTGAAATAGTTCGTTTGCGCGAAAGCGGTGAGCGTGTCATGACCGAATTGCCGGGTATCGATAACGCGCAGCAGGCGTCGCAATGCGACAGAGTTTTGGTACAAACGCAAAGCGGTTGGACGCTGCAAACACTCGCTTGATACCACCACTTAAACAACTCAATTACAAACAACTTGAATTCAACATCCATTTCTAGGAAAACGCAGTCAAATGGCAAATAGTGTTTTAGTGCTCGGCATCCAGTGGGGAGATGAGGGCAAAGGAAAAATTGTTGACTTGCTAACCGAGCAAGCATCGTTGGTGGTTCGCTTTCAAGGTGGACACAATGCTGGGCACACCCTGGTTATAGGCGAAGAGAAAACGGTACTGCATTTGATACCCAGCGGAGTTCTGCGTGAAGGTGTTATTTGCGTTATCGGCAATGGCGTGGTGTTGTCGCCAGATGCCCTGGCCGACGAGATTGCTATGCTTGAGAAGCGTGGTGTACCCGTTGCCGATCGCTTAAGAATTAGTGGTGCCTGCCCGTTAATTTTACCTCTGCACAGTGCACTCGACCAAGCGCGGGAAAAAGCTGCGGGAAAAGATGCTATTGGTACTACCGGTCGCGGTATTGGGCCAGCTTATCAGGATAAAGTTGCACGTCGCGCTTTGCGCGTTCAGGATTTATTTAACTTAGAACGTTTTGATGAAAAGCTTACGTCGCTGTATAACCACCATGAAGCAAACCTAAAACGCTACGATGTCGAAACCGATGATCTTGATGCATTGAAAAAGCGTGCAAGAGATTACGCCAAACTATTAAAGCCTTTTGTATGTGATGTACCCGGATTAATGGAAGAGCACCGTCAGGCCGGCAACCGCGTGTTGTTTGAAGGTGCACAAGGTACTTTGCTTGATGTTGATCACGGCACATACCCGTACGTAACATCATCGAACACAGTGGCAGGTGCGGCTTGTAGTGGTTCGGGCTGTGGACCGAATGCAATTGAGTACGTGTTGGGTATTGTTAAAGCCTATACCACGCGTGTTGGAGAAGGGCCTTTTCCAACCGAGTTGTTTGATGATAACGGTGCTGAGCTTGCTAAGCTTGGCAATGAGTTTGGTGCAACCACTGGGCGGCCACGTCGTTGCGGTTGGTTTGATGCCATAGCCGTTAAAAGGGCTTGCTTAATCAATGGCGTGACCGGCATGTGCTTAACCAAGCTTGATTGTATGGATACTTTAGAAACCATCAGTATTTGTACCGGTTACGAACTTGACGGTGAAACCATCGATCACCCACCAATTGGCGCGGATGATTTGGCCCGATGCAAACCCATCTACGAGCAAATGCCTGGTTGGCAGTCAAATACGGCAGGCGCAACTAAGCTTGAAGATCTGCCGGCAGAGGCGGTGGCTTATGTTCGTCGTCTTGAAGCCTTAGTTGGCATTCCGGCACACATAGTTTCCACCGGGCCAGAACGGAATCAAAACGTGATTAGCGTGCACCCGTTTGCGTAAACACGATGAATAAGCCTGAGTTAATCATTTTCGATTGCGATGGCGTACTCGTCGATTCTGAAATCATATTCAACCAAGTGTTGGTTGAATATTTGGGTGAGCGTGGATTCAAGGTTAACTTGAAGGAATCCATGGGCTTGTTTGTTGGCGGGTCTATGGAAAGTGTGCAAAGCACCGTGGAAGCGCGCGGCATTGATCTGCCCGAAGCGTGGGTTGCTGATGTGTATGCCAGAGTGCTGGCACGTCTTGAGCAGGGCGTTGACCCTGTCAAAGGCATACCTGAACTCATTGAGCGTCTGATCGACCTGGACGTACCCTATTGCGTTGCTTCGAATGGCCCTATCCATAAAATGGAATTAACGCTTGGGAAAACCGGTCTGTTAAAGAATTTCGAAAACCGCATGTTCTCCGCTTATGAAGTGAATATCTGGAAACCTGAGCCCGGCTTGTTTCTGCACGCAGCCAATCAGTTTTCAACCAGGGCGGAGAATTGCGTTGTGATAGAAGATAGCGGTACGGGTACCTTGGCCGCAAAGAATGCGAAAATGCCTTGTCTGGGCTTTGCCCCCGAAGGTCCTGACAAACGCCTAGAAGAAAATGGCGCAATATGTTTTAGCAGCATGAACGATGTTGTTCAGCTATTAAGACTTGACGAGTGATCGACCTGTTCTTGCTGCAACCGATGACAATAACTATCGGATTGAAAAATCACTTTAGCGTATTCTTGTCGCACTAATTGAATTAAATACCTATGAATAAACCTAAAAATAAGAACAATACTAAGAAAAACAAAGATAAAAAGCACTCACATCCCCGTGATCCGCACTTGGCACGCGAACAAGCCAAATACGGGGAGCCTATCGCCAGCCGCGAACATATCCTGTCGCTGCTCAGTAAAGAAAAAGCCCCACTAAAATTCGACGCCTTGGCCAATCGGCTTGGCCTCTCTGATGATGCAAAAGCGCTTGATGCGCTGAGCCGACGTGTTCGCGCAATGATGCGTGATGGGCAACTTATCGAAAATCGTAAACGTGGGCTCGTGCCGGTTGATGAAGATTCCCTCATCGCCGGCCGCATCAATGCCCACCCAGATGGATTTGGCTTTTTAGTGCCAGAGAAAAACGATGGCCAAGGAGATCTATACCTCAGCGGCAAACAAATGCGTTTGGTGTTACATGGTGACCGCGCCATTGTTAGCCTTCTTGGTGTCGATCAACGCGGCCGTAGGGAAGGTCGTATTGTTGAAGTTGTTGAACGTGCGAACAAATCGATTGTTGGGCGATTTCTTGAAGAAAAGGGCGTGATAGTTATTGCGCCTGATAACAAGCGTATTCATCAAGATTTGATGATTCCTGAAGCAGAACGCGGTGAGGCTGTGCACGGTGACATCGTCGTAGCCGAGATTGTGGAGCAACCAAACCGACATAACCCTCCGGTGGGTAAAGTGGTTGAAGTGCTAGGTAAGCACATGCAAGCGGGTATGGAAATTGATATGTCCCTGCGCAGCCACGATATCCCATTCGAATGGCCGCAAGATGTGCTTGATCAAGCCGATGGTTTTGCCACTGGCGTGCAAGAGCGGGACAAAATGGGTCGTAAAGATGTGACCCGATTGCCGTTGGTCACCATAGATGGTGCGGATGCGCGCGACTTTGATGATGCCGTCTATTGTGAGAAAACCAATAGCGGGTGGCGTCTGTTAGTTGCCATCGCCGATGTTGCTCACTATGTCGATATTGATTCGCCATTGGATAAAGAAGCAGAGAACCGTGGCACCTCGGTTTATTTTCCCGGACGAGTTGTGCCGATGCTGCCTGAAGTGTTGTCGAACGGATTGTGTTCAATCAACCCTGAAGTGGAGCGTCTTTGCATGTTGTGCGAAATGTCGCTTGATGAAGGCGGTGCGATTAAACGCACGCGATTCTATAACGGTGTGATGTTATCGCACGCGCGTTTAACCTATTCACAAGTGAATGAAATCCTCACGGATGAGTCAAGCGAGTTACACAACACTTTTAGTGAAGTGGTACCGCACCTGCGCTCGCTGCACGAACTCTATAAATTACTTTCGGATAACAGATCAAAACGCGGTGTGATTGAATTTGCATCCACTGAAACTCGAATCTTGTTTGATGAAAACAAAAAGATTAGCGAGATCGTGCCTATCGTTAGAAACGATGCGCATAAGCTAATCGAAGAGTGCATGATTTTAGCGAACGTTGCGGCGGCGGGTTTTCTAGAGCAACACAGTGTACCTGCATTGTACCGCGTGCATCATGGTCCAAAGTCCGACAAACTGGAAGACTTGCGAGCATTTTTGGCTTTACGAAGCTTAAGCCTGGGTGGCGGGGATAAACCGACCGCGCTCGACTATGCTGTGTTAAGCAACCAGATCGAGGAGCGGCCAGATCGGGCCGTAATATCAACAGTGATGCTGCGATCAATGCAGCAAGCGGTTTATCAACCCAAGAATGAAGGTCACTTCGGATTGGCCTTATCGCAGTATGCGCACTTTACTTCCCCAATAAGACGATACCCCGATTTGCTGGTGCATCGTGCCATTAAGCATGTGTTGAAGCGCGACACTATTATTAATTATCGTTATTCACCAAAGCACATGGCGACCTTGGGTGAGAGTTGCTCAACCACGGAACGCAGAGCCGAGGAGGCAACGCGTGATGTGGTCAGCTGGCTTAAATGTGAGTATATGCAAGATCATATTGGCAGTGAATACCCAGGTGTTATAACCGCGGTGACCTCGTTTGGTTTGTTTATCGAGCTGACCGGTATTCACGTTGAAGGTTTGCTACACGTGACTAATCTTTCGCACGATTACTACCGATTTGAACAAGCCGCACAAGCTATGGTTGGCGAACGTACAGGTAAGCAGTACCGTCTGGGTGATGAAATCATGGTGCGGGTAGACGCGGTTAATTTGGAAGATCGTAAAATCGACTTTGCCGAGCTGGGTACAGAAAAGAGCAGTAAGGGTAAGCCGAAGAAAAATAAAAACAAGAAATTCGACAAGGCCGATGCGGTAGAAGATGTTCAGGTGCATAGTGATGCCAATAAAAAACGCAAAAAACCGAAAAAGCCAAAGCACAAGGCTAAATCAGCGCAGCACCGGCAATCTGATACAGGTGCTGTTTGGGAAGCAGCCCAGAGCAATACTGCATCTACCGTTGCAGTGAAGGATGCGCCCGCTGCAACGAAACCGAAAATAAGTAAAAAGAAGAGCACGGCGAAAAAGGCAGTCGCGAAAACAGCCAGTTCTGGGGCGTCGACTCAGCCAATGACCACGAGTAAAAAAGTAGCTGAGAAAAAAGTAGCGGCGAAAAAGACGAGCAAGAAGACCACCGCTAAAAAAGTAAGCTCTAAGAAAAAGGCGAGTAAACAGGTGTCGAAGAAGGTCGCGTCTAAAAAGCCTACGGCGAAGAAAACGAGTGCGAAAAAAACGGCCAAGAAAAAAATAGTGACGAAGAAAAAGGTCGCGAAGAAATCAGTGACGAAGAAGACGGCGGCCAAGAAAACGGCCAAGAAAAAGTCGGCTTCTAAAAAAGCGGTGGCGAAGAAAAAAGTGACAAAAAAATCGGCTTCGAACAAGAACGTCGTTAAGAAAAAGCTTGCGAAAAAATCAGCTGCAAAAAAGAAGGTAGCAAAGAATAAATCCAAGCGCCGTGGGAAGAAAACCTAGGTGGGTGATTCGAGTTATGTGGGTGGTATGCATGCGGTAAAGGCATTGCTAAAGGCCAATGCGTCCGACACGCGCTTATTGCTGATACAAAAAGGGCGAAGAGATTCGCGCATGCGTGCGATTGTGTCTTTGGCGCAGAAGGCTGGCATTTCAGTACGCGAAGTCTCCAAGCACGAGCTCGATGAAATTGGTGGTGCCATTGAGCACCAAGGAGTATTGGCCGAGTTTGAAGGTCAGCCTGTTGGCAGTGAGCAAACTTTGTTTGAGCATTTGGATGCTTGCACCGGAGCTTTGCTTGTATTAATACTCGATGGCTTACAAGACCCGCACAATCTGGGCGCTTGTATACGCAGTGCAGATGCAGCTGGCGTTGATGCTGTAATTGTTCCATCAGATAATAGCGTCGGTATTACACCTGTTGTGCGAAAGGTTGCGTCCGGTGCGGTGGAGTCCATGCCCGTGTTTCAAGTCACTAACCTTGCGCGCGTGTTTAAAAAACTCAAAGACGCCGGTATCTGGATTTACGGTGCGGCTGGTGAGGCTGAATCACCGTTATACGACATTGACTTAACCGGCTCGGTAGCGCTTGTCATGGGCTCGGAAGGTTCGGGCTTGCGTCGCTTAACCCGCGAGGCATGTGATGGCCTTTACACGATACCCATGCATGGTACGGTGAGTAGTTTGAACGTGTCAGTAGCCGCTGGAGTGAGTTTATTTGAAGTGTGTAGGCAGCGTCGACAATAAAGTTAAGGGGGCGGTATGAGCAATGACAAAATGACGATGGAGAAACTTCGCAGCATTTACGGTGAAGTGCATGGCAAAGCTGCTGCAAAAGTTATTTCACGATTTGATGATCATTGCCGACAATTTATCGAACATTCAACTTTTTTGGTATTGGCAACAACTGACACCACATCACTGGATATTTCTCCAAAAGGTGACCCTGCAGGGTTTGTCGAAGTTGAGTCCGATACGACGTTATTGCTGCCAGATCGCCCCGGCAATAATCGTATCGACGGCTTATTGAACATTGTGGAAAACCCCTTGGTTGCGTTGTTGTTTTTGATTCCCACTGTTGATGAAACGCTGCGTGTTAATGGGAAGGCCGAGATCACAGATGACCGGGCAATTTGTGATCGGTTCGCGGTGAACGGGCGCGCTCCAAAAACTGTTACTCGGATTACCGCCACTGAGATTTATACCCATTGCGGTAAAGCACCGTTGCGCGGTGGACTGTGGACGCCAAGCAAATGGCCAAACTCACGCCCGGTACCCACCTTGCTTGAAATGTTGCGTGATCACACGGCCACGCCGATTGAAGATGCGGGTCAGGAAGCGGTTGACGAGATTTATCGCAATTCGATGTACTAGATCGAATTACCCTAAATTAAATAAGGTTATTGCCCGTGTTGAGCCCTCAGCTTGCGCTGCGCACTGGAGAAGGCCACAAAATGTTCCGTCGAAGCCGCAAAAACACGTAATTCGAAAGGCTTTTGCTACCAGAATTATTGCCACAAATGTCATTCTGCTGTAGCATTGTGCGGCTAAGCAGTGCGGCAATATTGCCATTCTCCTTGTTCTGGCCAACGACACGAGTTGAAGCCGGACAAAACCCATAGGGAGCAGTTATGCGACATTATGAAATCGTGTTCCTCGTCCACCCGGACCAGAGTGAACAAGTGCCTGCCATGGTAGAACGCTACCGCGGCATTATCGAAGCTGAAGAAGGCGTTATCCATCGCCAGGAAGATTGGGGTCGACGTCAGTTGGCTTATCCAATCAATAAAGTTTACAAAGCTCACTACACCTTATTGAACATCGAGTGCAATCAAGCTGCACTTGATGAACTCACTAGCGCGTTTAAATTCACTGATGCGGTAATTCGACACATGGTTCTATCCACATCAGGACCCGTGACCGATCCATCACCATTGATCAAGAAAGAAGAAACGCGTGGTGATGAAGAGCGTCGTGCACGCAGTGCAGACAACGATTCATTCTCATCTGACGACGATGATGCACCGGTTGTGGCCGATGCGGATGACGCAGTTGATGATTCGGCTGTACCGGCCTCTTAAAGAATTGGAGTTATAAAATGTCTCGTTATTTTCGTCGTCGCAAGTACTGCCGTTTTACCGCAGAAGGTATTACCGAAATCGATTACAAAGATCTTGAACTACTCAAGGGCTTTGTTACAGAAACTGGCAAAATCGTACCCAGCCGAATTACTGGTACTAAGGCACGCTATCAACGCCAGTTGTCTACAGCGATTAAGCGCGCTCGCTATATTGCGTTGCTGCCATACACTGATCAACACTAAGCGTTGGTTGTAAATCGCGTGTCGTGTTAGGGATTGCGCGAACCGCTGAGAAAGGACTCATTGCCGCTGCAGCGATAACAGCGGCAATTGCCTTTCTCGGTGTCATGTCATTCGACATGAATATGTTTTTAGGTTTGTTGGCATTGCCAGTGGCCAGCATGGTTAGTTCAGCGGTATTGGCCTTTGTTGTTCTAAGACATGGTGAAAAGGCCGGTCTTACGAGCGCGGCATTGGCAGGGTTTGTGATGTTGGTTGCATCGCTGGCTCTGCGCCAAAACGCAATACAAGTGCTGGTCTTTCCATACTTGTGTTGGGCGGCTGCAATGCTTGTTGCCAGTGTATTAAGAGGCACAATTAGTTTAAAAGCAGCCGTACAGATAACCGTACCAGCCGCGGTGATTATTGGTGCGGTGGCAAACTGGTTTAAAGCTGAGTTTTTACACTTTTGGCAGTATCAGCTAAGTCAGATGCTTTCAGCAATACCGCCACAAGAGCTCGAGAAGCTTGGCACAGACAAGCTCTCTGTACTAGACACCGACCTACCAACAGCCTTGGTTGTATCGGCGGGTAGCTGGGCATTTTTTGTGGTGCTATGCGGTGTGTTGCTTGCGCGGTTTTGGCAGGCACAGTTGTTTAATGTGGGTGGATTTCAAAAAGAATTCCATTCGCTGCGAGTAGGGCGCGAGTTTGTATTTGCGTTCGTTGCCTTGTTTGCACTGGCTCATTTGTTTTCTGGGTCGATACTAATTTCATCAGCCGTATCGGTGATGATTTTGGTTTTTTTTATACAGGGACTATCCGTTGTGCATTGCTTGGTAAAGCAACGTGGGATGAGCAAGAATTGGTTAGTTGGAATTTATGTGTTGTTAATAGTTCCACCTACAATGTTGGTATTAAGCGTATTGGGAATTGCGGACAACATTTTCCGGTTACGCAAAATTTGAATTTGTATCGGGGATACACATGCAGGTCATACTTTTAGAAAAAATTGATAACGTCGGTAGTCTTGGTGACTTGGTTGACGTTAAAGCTGGTTTTGCTCGCAACTTCTTGTTGCCACAAGGCAAAGCAGAAATGGCTACCAAGACAAACATCGAAGCTTTCCAGGCTCGACGTGCTGAACTTGAAAAGCAACAGGCACAATCGTTACAAGCGGCCCAGCAGCGTGCAGCTCAGCTTGAAGGCATGAGTGTCACCATCACTTCACGCAGTGGTACTGAAGGCAAGCTGTTCGGTTCAGTGGGTACAGAAGAGATTCGTGCTGCCATTGTTGCAGCGGGCGTTGAAGTGGAAAAGAAAGAAATCCGTATGCCGGATGGACCACTACGAAACATTGGTGAGCACCCAGTGGGCTTGCATCTGCACACCGATGTAGATTCCCAGGTCACAGTGATCGTGATAGGAGAGGAGGCAGACTAAGCCTCCTGCGCACTTGGTAACTATTGGGCTAAAGTTGCTCAGTTAGGTCACCGTTTGTGTCGATTTTTGGAATCTGCTTGAGCAACTGATAGAGTTGCTCATACCGTGTTCCAACAGTGTAGCCACATGTCTGCACTGACTCAGTTCCACCGCTGTGAGGCTCATCAGATGGCTTTTACCCCCGACGACTTTGCTGTTGATTTTGAATCGACAAGTCAGTTGGCTGAACAGCTCAGTTCGGTGCGTATGCCGCCGCACTCAATTGAAGCAGAGCAATCTGTTCTCGGTTGCTTGATGCTCAATGCAGAAGCGTTCGATAAAATCTCAGAAACTGTTGTTGAAAGCGATTTCTATCAATACAACCATCGCGTAATTTTTCGCGCAATAAATTCACTGATAAGCGACAACCAAGTCCCGGACGTTGTTACCGTTGCAGGTCAGCTGCAAACGATGGGATTGCTTGAAGATGCTAATGGTGTGCATTACATCGGTGCTATTGCACAAGAAACCCCAAGTGTTGCCAACATTAAGGCTTATGCGGATATCGTTCGCGAACGTTCCGTGTTAAGGCAACTCATTGGGGTGGCGAACGAAATCGCCGATAGCGCATTTGATGCTGATGGTCGTAGCACCAAAGATTTGCTCGACCAAGCAGAATCCAAAGTTTTCGCCATCGCTGATCAAACCAGTCGATCATCTGGTGGTGGTTTCACAAATATTAAATCGGTTCTGGCGACTGCGATTGAGCGCGTCAATGAACTCTATGAATCTGACGCCGCCATCACAGGTCAATCAACTGGCTTCGATGAGTTGGATGAAAAAACCAGCGGCCTGCAAGATTCTGACCTTATCATTGTTGCCGGTCGTCCTTCGATGGGAAAGACCACGTTTGCCATGAACTTAGCTGAACATGCGGCCTTAACAGCTGACAAGCCTGTTGCCGTGTTCAGTATGGAAATGCCTGCAGAACAATTGGGTATGAGAATGATCTCGTCATTGGGGCGAGTAGAACTGCAAAAACTGCGCACGGGCAACCTGGCAGAGCAGGATTGGCCGCGTGTCACTTCAGCGATTACTTTACTCAACCAAAAGCGCAATTTGTTTATTGATGATACGCCAGCATTAACACCTGTTGAAATGCGTGCGCGTTGTCGACGACTTGCACGCGAGCATGGTCTTAGCATGATCGTGATTGATTACCTACAACTTATGCAGGTTTCAGGTGGAGATGGCAATCGAACGGCTGAAATTTCAGAAATTTCTCGTTCGTTAAAATCACTAGCCAAAGAGCTTTCTGTGCCGGTAATTGCGCTCTCGCAGTTAAACCGTAGCCTTGAGCAGCGTCCCGATAAACGACCAGTTATGTCAGACCTGCGTGAGTCGGGTGCGATTGAGCAAGACGCCGATGTCATCATCTTTATCTACCGAGATGAGGTCTATAACCCGGAAGATGAGCAAAGCAAAGGTAAGGCTGAAATTCTAATTCGTAAGCAACGAAACGGTCCTATCGGTTCAGTTGTGTTGACCTTTTTGGGGAAATACACTCGCTTTGAGAATTATTCTCCTGAAGTGTATTCGGGCGAATTTAGCTAATCGTTTGCTTAGTCGTTTTGCATGGAAGACTTATCTACCCATTCCCATAAGCGCGCACTTCGCATATCAATTGATTTAGCAGCGCTTAAAGCAAACTTAGAAGTTGCACGTACACTTGCCGGTGGCCAAAAGCTATTCGCCGTGGTCAAAGCCGATGCCTATGGGCATGGTGCCGTGCGCGTTGCGCAAGCGCTCGATCGTGCTGATGGGTTTGCTGTTGTAACTTTGCAAGAAGCCTTAGAACTACGCGCCGCCTCGATCACGCAACCGATTCTGGTTTTACAAGGTGCGCGTGCGCAATCTGAATGTGAGGCGTTTATAAAACATGCCTTGTGGCCCGTTATTCATTGCCAGGAACAGTTGGTTTGGTTTGAAAACTTACTCGACAAAAATGAGCTACAGGCGTGGCTAAAACTGGATACGGGTATGGGGCGATTGGGTTTTCAGCCAGAACAAGCGCGCGCAGTGTTAGCAAACAACTCTGGCTTGAAATGGGCTGGCGTGATGACGCATTTTGCCAGCGCGGACGAGCCTGAGCGAGTTCAAACTCAACAACAAATAGAATTGTTCCATGCGTTAACCAAGGGTCTGAGCCTACCAAAAAGTTTAGCCAACTCTGCTGGCGTTATTGCTTGGCCATCTTCCAGGGCTGACTGGGCAAGGCCTGGCATTATGTTGTACGGGTCAAATCCGATTGCGGGCACTGAGCATGGCGAACCAGCGTTGCAAGCAGTTATGCGGGTAAGCGCGCCACTGATCTCCATCAAGGACTACAAAGCTGGGGACTCAATCGGCTACGCTGCCGGCTATGTGTGTTCTGGCGCGATGAGCGTCGGTTATGTGGGCATTGGCTACGGAGATGGTTTGCCTCGTGTGCTAAATAATTCGGCTAGCGTGTATTGCAACGGCAAAATGTGCTCAGTGCTGGGCCGCGTTTCTATGGATTCAATCGCAATTGATCTGAGTCTGGTAAGCGAGGTACAAATGGGCGATGAAGTGGTGTTGTGGGGACCTGAGCATCCCGTAGACATACTGGCAAATGCGGCAAATACCATTAGCTACGAATTAATGACGTCAATTCGGGGCCCGCGCGACTATATTTAATGCCATCAAGCGGTTTAATTACCCGCCTGATCGGTCAATATCCCATCTGTTTGCTTGAGTATTTGGTTAAGCTTTGTTGCGTGTAATGTGACTTACCCGCTGTGAACTACCATACTCTGTTGGAACTTGTTATCGTTCCAATAGTGCTAGCTTATCTGGCTTGTCTTCCCATTCTTTGGCATCTTCCGGAGGATCTTTCTGGATGGTGATGACGGGCCAAATAGCAGATAACTCGGCGTTGAGCGCTAGATAAGGCTCATCCTCGGGTTTCATGTCTTCTTCAGCGACAATGGCGTTGATAGGGCATTCAGGCTCGCACAGGGAGCAGTCGATGCACTCCTCAGGGTCTATAACCAGAAAGTTTGGCCCTTCGTGAAAACAGTCAACTGGACACACTTCGACGCAATCGGTGTATTTACACTTGATGCAGTTCTCAGTAACGACGAAGGTCATGGTTATTCTCTCTATGGTTTTGGCTTGCTAGTTGCAGATAGTAACAAAAATTGTCCATTGCTTGGTGTGGAGCAGGCGCAGCATGGTCGCTACGTTTTTAGCCTAATTTGGAGTTTTATCGCCCGTTTAGGGTGGAGTTGAAATGAAACAAATAAAAAAAGCCGTATTTCCTGTTGCTGGTATGGGCACACGCTTTCTACCTGCGACCAAAGCCAATCCGAAAGAGATGTTGCCTGTGGTGGACAAGCCGCTCATCCAGTATGCCGCTGAGGAAGCAGTCGCCGCCGGTATCGACACATTGATTTTTGTCACTGGTCGAAACAAACGTTCGATTGAAGATCATTTTGACACTGCCTACGAAATGGAGCGCGAACTCGAAGCCAAAGGCAAAGACAAGATGTTGGCGGTTCTGCGAGATATCCTGCCAGATCATGTGAACTGCGTATTCATTCGTCAGTCGCAAGCGCTTGGTTTAGGCCATGCTGTTTTATGCGCAAAGCCTGTTGTAAATAACGAGCCTTTTGCCGTTATTTTGGCCGACGATTTGATTAATTTTTCTGAGCAACCTTGCCTGAGCCAAATGGTAGATGTATTCAACTATCAGCATTGTTCAGTGTTAGGGACTGAGCCGGTTCCTAAAGAAGACGTAAGCTCTTACGGTATTGTGGCCGGTAATGAAGTAAAGCCTGGATTGATGGAAGTGTCTGGCATCGTTGAAAAGCCTGCCGTTGCCGATGCGCCAAGTAATGTGGCTGTGGTTGGTCGTTATATTCTAAATCCGCGTATTTTTCATTTTCTGGAAAACACACCGCGTGGTGCTGGTAACGAAATCCAATTGACAGATGCTATTGCTGAGCTGCTATCCGAGCAGCGTGTATTGTCTTATAACTTTGAAGGTCGTCGATTTGATTGCGGTAGTAAGCTCGGTTACTTGAAAGCCCAAGTTGAGTTCGCGCTTGAGCATGAGGAAGTGGGAGCAGATTTCGCTGAGTATCTGGAAGAATTACATCAGCGCAGCGGTGGCAAAGTTGTGCCGATAGCTAAGAAAGGTAAAGCAAGCTAAGTTGCATAACTTAATAGATCAAACAAAAAAGCCGGTTTTGAGCCGGCTTTTTTGTGTCTTATAGAATGCGTTTTATGCGCGAAGCTTTTCGTTGTTCGGGTCGAACAAGGGTTCAGCAACTACGGTTGCACTAACTCGTTTGCCCAACACGCTCACCTCAAGCTTTGTTCCCGGTGTGGCCTTGTCAGCATCGACATAGCCAAGTGCGATGCTTTGATTCAGTCGATAACCAAAGCCGCCACTGGTGGTATAGCCAAGCACCTTGTCGCCATCCATAATGCTGCAGCCGTAGATCGCATCGTATTCAGTGTCATCCAGTTGTAACTGAACAAACAGCTGTGGCGAACCGTGTTGCTTTTCAATCAATAAAGCTTCTTTGCCTGGGAAGTCTGCATCTTTATCAAGTTTGATAAACCGATCGAGTGCTGCCATGAGTGGTGATGTTTCGTGGTCCATTTCGGCCTGCATGGCGCGGTAACCTTTTTCTAGTCGCATACCGTCCATCGCGTATTGACCAAAATCACGCAAATCAACACCGACCTTGGTAGCCGAATCAAACAAGGCGTTGTAGACATCCAAGGTTGATTCATTTGCTACGTGTAATTCCCAACCAAGCTCACCAATGTAGTTCACGCGCAGCGCCATAACTTTATGCCCAGCTACATTGACTTGCTGCATGGTTAGCCATTTGAAGTCGTCATTGCTTAGCCCTTTATCGCAAATTGGGGCGAGCACATCGCGCGACTTAGGGCCTGCTAACACAAGGGTGCTGTTCTGATCAGTGATATCGGTAATGCTTAGTTTGGAATCTTCAGGTAAGGCTTTTTCTAACCAATCTAAATCGTGCACTCGTGATGGCGCACCTGCGATAAGAATGTAGTGTTCTTCGCTTACGCTGGTGATAGTCATCTCGCAAGCGATACCACCGTTATTATATAAAAAGTAGCTTAGCGATAAGCGGCCAACTGACGGTACACGACCAGCGATAATGCTATCCAACCAATCACGCGCTCCCGCGCCTTTTAATTCAAATTTGGCAAAGCCACAAAGATCGAGCACACCTGCATGAGTGGCAACGTGTAGTGCTTCGCGTTTTGCCGCTTCAAACCAACCGCCGTGTCCGTAACCGGGGGTTGAATTTACATCATCACCATCTTGTGCAAACCACTGTGGACGCTCGTAACCACCACGCGCACCATACTGCGCACCCTTTGCGGTTAAGGTTTCGTGCAGTGGACTGGTTAAGCGCGGACGACCGCCCGGCCATTCTTCATGTGGAAACATGATTGCGTATTCACGACCATAGAGTTCTGTGGCTTTTTCAACGACGTAGTCTTGGTCTGCATAGTGGCCATAACGTCTGGCATCCATAGCCCACATGTCCCATTCAGGGCGCCCATCAACAATCCATTCGGCAAGAGTTTTGCCAGCACCACCGCCTTGGCAAATACCAAAGCTAAAACTGTTGCAGTGGAATACGTTCTCCAAACCGGCCGCCGGGCCAACATTTGGAATGCCATCAGGCGTATACGGAATAGGGCCATTTATAACCCGTTGCACACCGACACTGCCCAGGATAGGTAAACGTTCGCAGGCTTGTTCGATGTACCATTCCAAACGTTCAAGGTCATCTGGGTAGAGCTGATAGGCAAAGTTCTCAGGTAACTTGCCATCAGCCCAGTGTGGGCGAGCATCTTTTTCGTATGGACCAAGGATAAGACCGGTCTTTTCCTGACGCAGGTAATAGGAGTCGTCTGGGTCACGAATCAGTGGCATTAGCGAATCCATTTGCTCAAGCTCTGGCACGGACTCGGTAACCAAATATTGGTGTTGCATTGAAACCACTGGCAAGTATTGTCCGAACAATTCGCTGACCTCTCCCGCGCGGTAACCGGCTGCGTTAACCACGTATTCACAGGTGTAGCTTTGTTCGGGCGTGGTGACATGCCAAAGTTTGCCGATGCGTTCAATTTTCGTTACCCGTGTGAAGCGTTTGATTTCAGCGCCCAATTTTCTCGAAGCTGAGGCAAAGGCTTGGGTTAACTGGCTTGGGTCGATGTCGCCATCGTGTGGGTCCCACAATCCTCCGACCAGACCATCGGTGCTCATCAATGGACACCGCTCCTGCATCTGTTCGTTAGTCAATAGCTCATAGCCCAAACCCATCGCATTAGCCATGTCGGCGACGTGCAGGTATTCCTGCCAGCGTTCTTCAGTTTGCGCCAGACGGATAGAGCCTGTTTGGTGATAGTTAATGGGGTAGTTGGGGTCTTGTGAAAGTTCAGCGTAGAGCTGTGTGCTGTAATGCTGCAATTTGATGATATTGCGCGCACCAGAGAAGGTGGGGATGTTACCGGCTGCGTGCCAGGTTGAACCAGAGGTGAGTTCATCCATCTCTAGCAGCAGTGTGTCAGTCCAGCCACGTTGGGCCAAGTGATATTGGGTGCTACATCCAGCGACACCGCCGCCAATAATTAGTACTTTCGCATCAGCCATCGCGTTACAGATCCAAAGGTTAGTGATTAAGGTTTACAATATTATGTCGTGTTTCTGTGGTCAGGAACCAGATTGGATTAACTTATAGCGACAAATTAAGCAATTGCACACCTGACTCATCCACAAATTGGCCCTCAGTTCTTAATGACACCTTCCACTAAAGCCATCAGCGCCATCTTCGGCGTGTTTTTCCTCGAATCTGCGGTGCTGGGGAATTGGATTCCACGCATACCCGATTTCAAGACCGCCTTGGCTTTAAGTGATGCCGCTTTAGGCGTTTGTCTACTCGCAATTCCACTAGGTACCGTGTTGGGGTTACTCGTCGCAGGCCGTTTGATCGAGCGCACTGGATTGCGACGTGCTTGTCAGATTTTTCTACCTGCCTGGGCGGGCTCGTTTATGTTGCTACCGTTTGCGCAGACGCAGATTGCATTTATCGCTCTGCTGTTTATCAGTGGGGTAACGCTTGGGCTGGTAGAGGTTGCGATGAATACCGAGGCCGATCGTATCGAGCTGGTATTAGAGAAACGTATCATGTCGCGTTGCCACGGGTTTTGGAGTTTGGGGTCGATGGCCGGTGCGCTGATGGGAGGCGCTTTGGCACACATGGGTATGACGGCGGGACTGCATTTTTTGATTGTTATGCCACTGATTGCGCTGCTTGGGTTTTGGATGTCCTCGCGTTTGCCGAAAACTAAACAGCTGATCAAAGAGCCTGTTGAAGATACTTCGCCATTATTTAAATTGCCATCGGCATCAATTTTACTGCTGTGTTTTTTGCCGATGGGCATTATGGTCGTAGAAGGTGCGTTTATTGACTGGTCTGCCGTATTTGTGAGTTCAGAGTTAAACGCATCACCATTGTTGATCAGTGTTATCTATTCGTTTTTTGCCATTGTTATGGCAACTGTAAGATTATGTGGTGATGCGATTGGGGATCGCTATGAGGCGAAGTTAATCGTGCGAGTGTCTGGTACGGCTGCGGCTTTGGGGATTGCCATATTTGCTTTATCCGTGAATCAGTTTATGGCCATGGTCGGCGCGGCGATAAGCGGGATGGGTGTGGCGATCGTGTATCCGTTAGCCATCACAGCTGCTGCAAGACGGCCGGGAACTGCTGCCGATAATGTCGCGGCGATAACGATGGTGTCTTTTACCGCGTTTTTATTAGCGCCTCCACTAATTGGTTTTATATCGGAAGCGTTTAGTTTGCGTATTGCCTTGTTGTTGCTAGCGCCGGTGGCTTTAACCACTGTGTATTTAGCATCAGAAGTTGGCCCTGATAAATCGGTGGTTGGTAAACCTTGAGCTTAAGCGATGGATCGGGGGCTTTAGTTTTGTATTTCAATTAAGTTATTTGTTAGCTCATCTGGTCGGCCATGGGTGGCAGGGAAGTGCTCCCACAGCACATCTTTGCAATGCTCTACCGTGCTGGCAAAACCTGTAGCGATATCATCGTTTCGCATATGTTGAATAAATTCTGCAACCGTTTCTTCCCACACCGAATTATCAACGACATTGGCGATTCCTTTATCAACAATGATTTCTACATAGTGTTCAGCAACCGATACAAAGATCAAAACGCCGGTATTGTTATCGGTCAGATGCAGGTTTTGTACAAAAAACTGCTCATGCGCGTGGCGGCGCGCGCGGTGGAGCTTGACTGATTTGGGTATTAGGAAAAAGCGTAAAGCGGGAATTTGAAAGAGGGTGCCTAAGCCTAAAAACACCAACACCTGGATTTGGTACAAGCGTGCCGGGGCCATTGCTTCACCAGGATCGCTCCATCCGCCTGTGGTCAGGAACTGATATAGATAATAAAAGCCTGGAATGCTTAAGCTGATCAGTGCCGCCCACAGTAAAGGGATGTATCGGTAGCTATCACTTTGGTTTGCAATTACCGTAACAATTTCGCCGGTGGTTTTACTCTCGGCCTGATGGATTTGCTCGCGTAGTGTGTCTTTTTGCTCTTGGGTTAAAAAACTCATTACCAGCTCCCTGATGCACCGCCGCCGCCAAAACTGCCGCCGCCGCCGCTGAACCCGCCACCGCCAAAACCACCGCCTAGTCCGCCACCTATTCCACCACCCATGCGGTTACTTCCACGCCGGCCATTGCCTCCGCTACTGCCGCCGCCAGTGTTAGAGCTTAAAAAATAGACGGCAATAAATACGGCAATCGCAACGGCTATGCCAATCAGAAAATGTCCGCTCATTAGTGTGGCGGTTAAACCGGTAAAGCCTGCCGGGAAGGCGGCGTTGGCTGCACGGTACAAGCGTTGTTTGCGCAACAGCGCTGGCAAGGCAACAATGCCAATAAAAAACAGCGGAATAAAATCAAATGGCTGACCATGGGTGCCAGGTGATCTGTTGGAACGTATGGGTTCTGCCTTGTACTCACCAACCACGGCTTGCAATATGGAGTTCACACCGTTACCAATACCACCTGGGTAGTCTTGTTCTTTGAATTGCGGAAGAATATCTCGGCGAATGATTTGCCCTGCAAGACCATCCGGCAACGCGCCTTCGAGTCCGTATCCCACTTCTATTCTCACTTTTCGCTCATTAGGTGCAACAAGTAAGATGGCGCCGTTGTTTTTCGCTTCGGTACCAATGCCCCATTTGCGGCCTAAGCGAAGCGCATAGTCAGCCTCGTTATAGCCCTGTAGTGAATTAACCGTTACCACAACGATTTGGTTGCTGGTTTGTGTTTCGTGTTCGGCCAGTTGTGCGCTTAATTTTTTCTCCGTGGCCTGGTCGAGGATATTGGCTTGATCGACAACGCGTCCCGTGAGGGTAGGAAACGTGGGTTCCGATTGTGCAGATACTATGGAGCTCGCCATGCAGTTTAGAACCAGCATGGCGATACTGAGAAAACGATTCATCGCAATAACCAAGGCTAAGCCGATTAACTAGTTATTGTTAAAATTAACACTAGGTAGCTGAGTGTCGGCCTCGTTGATGGAGAATGTTTCTTTAGCCGTGTTTTCAGAGTACATAAATTTTCTCCACCAACGTCCTGGGATGGTGCGCAGTTCGGTATTGTATTTTTGTACAGCCTTTATATAGTCACCGCGAGCAACCGCGATACGGTTCTCGGTACCTTCCAGTTGATTTTGTAATTGCAAGAAGTTTTCGTTCGACTTTAAATCCGGGTATCTTTCTGCCACCAACATAAGCTTAGACAATGCACCGCCGAGACCAGCCTGGTTTTGTTGGAACATCTCAAAGGCGGTAGGGTCAGAGAGCATCTCCGGAGATACGTTCATTTGTGAGACTTTGGCACGTGCTTCGGTGACTTCAAGAAAAACTTCCTTTTCCTGCTCGGCAAAACCTTTTACGGTTTCGACCAAGTTTGGCACCAAATCAGCACGACGCTTATATTGGTTCTGGACCTCACTCCAGGCGCTGTCCACAGCTTCGTCAAACGTGGGGATATTGTTGATGCCGCAACCGCTGAGCAGCAGTAGTGAGCTGAGCATGAGTGCGATTTTTGCAGGCAATTTTACAACGAAGGTGTTCATAAGATGTTTCTCCAAACTATTAACACAATAATAACATTGAAGCGCAAACCCATGAGCCCAGAGTGTCGCAAGCATGTAACAATACCCCATGCTCAGCTTTAACAACATTGCTTGCCGACGCGATCGCGCCTTACTGTTCGACCGTGTCAGTTTGGTCATCCACCGTGGCCAGAAGGTTGGCTTGACCGGTGCCAATGGCTGTGGGAAGTCTTCGCTTTTTGCCATGATTCAAGGCGAACTCGAGCCAGACGATGGTGATATCTCGTTGCAGCAAAACATCACAGTCACCCACGTCGCGCAAGAATCGCACAGCTCAGATGCTCCAGCGATTGAATACGTGATCGATGGGGACCGGAAATTAAGATCGATAGAGGCTCAATTGCAGGCTGTTGCCGATAACGGTGAGAAGCATGCAGAACTGCTGGCTGACTATGATCAGGCTGGTGGTTACACGATTAAATCGCGGGCTGGTTCTTTGTTAAACGGCCTAGGATTTTTAACCGAGCAACATAATACGCCAGTGTCTGATTTTTCCGGCGGTTGGCGCATGCGACTAAACCTTGCGCAAGCCTTAATGAGCCCAAGCGATTTATTATTGCTTGATGAGCCAACCAACCATCTCGATTTAGATGCCGTATTGTGGTTAGAAAATTGGTTACGTGCACGAGAAGGCACGTTGTTAATGATTTCACACGACAGAGAATTTCTTGATCGCATTACTACGCATACGCTGCATATAGAGCAGCAAGCCGGTACTTTGTACACCGGTAATTATTCAGCATTTGAACAGCAGCGTGGGGCGCGGCTTGCAAATCAACAAGCCATGTACGTTAAGCAACAAGCAACGATGGCGCAAATGCAATCGTTTGTTGATCGCTTTCGCGCAAAGGCCACAAAAGCCAAACAGGCGCAAAGTCGCTTAAAAATGCTTGAACGCATGACCTCGATCGCACCTGCGCATGTAGATTCACCCTTTAAGTTTTCGTTTCGCGCACCAGAGAGCCTACCGAACCCTTTGGTGTTGATAAGTGAAGCGGATATTGGTTATGACGACAATGTTGTTTTGAAAAACATCACCATGAATATCCAAAGCGGTGATCGTATTGGCTTGCTGGGAGCAAACGGTGCGGGTAAGTCAACTTTGATCAAAGCCATTGTTGGTGACTTGGAGTTGTTAACTGGCGAGCGCTTACCTGCACAGAAACTAAAGCTGGGCTACTTTGCTCAGCACCAAGTCGATCAATTGCGCGATGAGCACACCGCCATGGATGCGATCATGGAGGTAGACCCAGCATTGAGTGATGCGCAAGCCCGAAACTATTTAGGTGGATTTGGTTTTACTGGTGATCAAGCACTACAAAGCGCCAAAACAATGTCGGGTGGGGAACGAGCCAGACTTGCCTTGTCTTTAATTGTTTATCAGAAACCCAATTTGTTGTTACTCGATGAGCCGACCAACCATTTGGATATTCAAATGCGTGATGCCTTGGCTGAGGCGCTACAAAATTATGGTGGCGCATTGCTGGTGATTTCGCACGACCGTAGTTTATTGCGTTCCGTCGTCGATGATCTTGTTTTGGTATCTGATGGTGCGGTGGCACCCTTCGACGACGATTTGGATGGCTATGCGCGATGGTTAAGTGATTACCGAAGCC
This sequence comes from uncultured Granulosicoccaceae bacterium, assembly GCA_938035945.1. Classification (GTDB taxonomy): domain Bacteria; phylum Pseudomonadota; class Gammaproteobacteria; order Granulosicoccales; family Granulosicoccaceae; genus Granulosicoccus. The sequence goes on along the minus strand of CALHOU010000119.1, from coordinate 25,621 downwards.
GAACCAATGCCGACGCAAATGCAGCATTGAGCACTCAGAGACAGAACGATGACGGAACCGTCACAAATACCGTCTCAAGCATCGATCGCAAGCAACAAAAGCGTGATCAGGCCGCTATACGGGCAAAGTTGCGCCCGCTAACCAGGGCAATTGAGCAATCAGAACGAAAATTGGAACAATGGGTAACCCAACTGTCAGATACGCGCGACAGATTGGCCTCGAATGAGCTATACAATTCTGAGAACAAATCAAAGTTGACGGAGCTATTAGCTCTCGAAGCTGAGCAGAAACAGCAAGTGGCGCAACTGGAAGATGAGCTTCTGGAGAATATGCAGGCACTTGAGCAGGCCGAGACTGACGGCGCTGCAGATTAAATAGCACAGGAGAAGTTAATGACTCGCTTGATCGGATTACTATTGTTGTTAAGCGCATCTGCCACGCAGGCTGCCTCGTTTAATACATTAAATCTTTTAACGCAGGAGCAGTTCGTTCAATTATCTGAAAATGTAGCCGCTGCCGCGCAATACAAAGGCGTGACTCCACCAGAGCCTTTAGGAATTATTGGTTTTGATGTTGGATTGAGCGTGTCGTATACCACCATCGAAGTTGACGATGTGTTCGATATCGCGAGCGAAGGTGATTTCGACGTATCCGGCATAGCGCTTCCACGATTAACTGTTCACAAAGGCTTGCCCTTTGGTATCGATGTTGGTGCATCGATCAGTGGTGCGCCAGGTACCGATATTCAAGTACTCGGAGCCGAGGTGCGTTATGCCTTGTTGAAAGGCAATGTTGCCTTGCCCGCCGTGGGCATTCGCGCCAGCGCATCAATGTTGCAAGGCGTTGATGAGATGGATATGCAAAATATTGGTTTGGATATCTCCGCATCTAAAGGTTTTTTGATGGCAACGCCTTATGCTGGTGTTGGTATTGTAAGAAGCACTGTAACCCCCAATGATGCACCAAACTTACAAGAAGAGACTTTGAGTCAAACGAAAATGTTTGCAGGTTTAAATATCAATCTTGGCTTGTTAAATTTGACCTTGGAAGCTGATAAAACTGGAGACTACAGTTCAGGTAGTTTAAAGGCAGGTTTCCGTTTCTAAGCACACGTCCAATTCGAATAAGAACAAGGAAGGCGCATCCGAAGATGCGCCTTCTGCGCGTTCGGGAACGGGTTTCTTTGCTGTGATGCAGAGCGTTGCAGCGGCCATGATCGGCGTTCAGTCAGCTAAAAATAAAGAACGCGATTTTACGCATGGCAAGCCCATACACTTTATTATTGGTGGCTTGCTGGGTACCTTGTTGTTTCTATTGGCTATTTGGTTGCTGGTTAAGTATTTAATAGCCACTAGCTAAAAAATGTTCGTGTTCGGCCAATGTTTAATCAAGCATCCCAGGACACATAATCTGCTGAGCTACTCATCCGAATTTTTCCGGTGAGCCCATTATGCGACGAGCTGCATTATTTGATTTAGACGAAACTCTTCTCGATCGAACCGCTTCGTTAAAAGAGTTCGTTCAGTGGCAGGCTGCACAGCTTTTGATTGTTGATGATAGGGAGCGATTTAGTGAGCGGTTTATTGAGCTTGATCAAAGTGGTAAAGTTTGGAAGGATGTTGTCTATCAAATATTGATTGATGAGTTCGACTTATCGCCGTGGTCTGTGCCGCAATTGTTAAAGGTTTACTTAAACGATTTTTGCAGGTTTTGTAAAGCGCGCTCGGGTGCTTCTGAACTGATCGATCAGTTTCTTTCTAACGGCTACAAGATTGGCGTGGTCACGAATGGTAAAACGCCTTTTCAAGAAAATAACTTGAACGCTTTGGAATTTTCTGCATTAATCGAATGCGTTGTTGTGTCTGAAGCTGTTGATATGAGAAAGCCTGAAAGGGCCATTTTTGAATTGGCCTGCCGACAATTGAATGCAGAGATTGGTGCGTCGGTTTTTATCGGCGATAATCCGATAGCTGATATTAAAGGTGCGAAGCAAGCTGGTATGCAAACCATCTACGTGCCTAAAGATGCCGATGACGAACTCTGTGTTTACGCTGATTTTACAAGCAATGATTTACATCAGGTTTTGGCGTTTGTAGATAGGCTATAGCTTATCTAGCAACTGTATTTGGTGTAAGCCTAGAAGGCCGTAAACCCTCAATGATAGTAAGCAAGTGCCGGTTCACTATTGACAACTATAGTGTTAATAGTAAGATTTGGGCAGTCATCTAATTCTAACGCCATTGAATGAAAACCGTCGATAAGGCCATGCATGTGCTTAACCAATTCTCATTCGACCGAACAGAGATTGGTTTGAGTGAGCTTGCGCGATTATCCGGTTTGGATAAAGCGGCCACGCGGCGACTATTGGTTGCCCTCGGTAATCATGGTTACGTTGAACAGTTAAGTGATACCAAACAATACCGGCTGGGTTGTGGTTTTTTACGCCTTGCTCGCATACGTGAGGCCACTGTACCTCTAACGCAAGCCGTTCAGGAAGTGATTGATTGGTTGTTTGTGGCAACAGACGAAACAACACACATCAGTGTGCCTGGCAACGAGAGTATGACAACGATTGCGTATCGAATTCCACGCCGGGGCAATATTATTAATATAGAACCTACTCAAGGGCTGCCATATCATGCTACTGGTTCGGGGCTGAGCTACCTGGCAGCCGCAACGCCTGAAACAGCGGAAAAATTGCTTACGCTTAAGCGACTAAGATCAACGCCAAACACTATCGTATCCAAAGCGGCGTTACTTAAAAAGATTAAGCAAACACGCGATGATGGTTATGCGCAAACGCGCAATACGTTTGAGGAAGGTGTTGCCAGTGTTTCGATGGCATTTTTTCTTGATCAAGCCGATCCCAGTGGTACGATTTCTATCGCGTTACCCGATGAGAAAATGACCCAAGCGAAGCAGCGCGAGTTGTTGCCATTGCTAAGCGAAGCCATTGAACGATTAGAAATCGCGATTCGTGGATCCAGTGTTAGAAAAACTAATTTAGTAAGGTAGACCCACATAGTTAATAGCAAGGCTTGCTTGCGCAGGCTCTGATTCACGCAAAAAATCCAGTTCAGCGCGTTGGATATTAATATCAAATTCGCTTTGATCAGGAAATCGATGCAACATGGAAGTCATCCACCAACTAAAGCGTTGTACTTTCCACACACGTTTTAAAGCTGTTTGTGAATACGAGGTCAGTGCTTCGTCGTCATTGTGTTGATAGCGTTGTTTGAATGCATTGTAAAGATAGTGTACGTCTGATGCGGCTGTATTTAATCCTTTGGCACCCGTCGGCGGTACGATATGCGCCGCATCGCCGCATAGGAATAGTTTTCCATATTGCATGGGTTCACACACGAACGAACGTAGTGGCGCTATCGATTTTTCTATCGAAGGGCCGGTTTCTATCGTGTCGGCGAATTGCTCTGGTATACGCTGTTTCAGCTCATCCCAAAATGCGCTGTCGCTCCAGTTGTCGATACTGTCGTTGGCATCGCACTGGACATAGTAGCGGCTGAGTCGATCGGTGCGCATGGAGCACAGTGCAAAGCCTCTGTCAGAGTTTGCATATATCAGTTCTTCATGCACAGGTTTTGTTTCAGAAATGATTCCCAGCCAGCCAAACGGATACACCTTTTCATACTCGCGTCGGACATCGCTTGGGATATGTTGTCGGCTAACACCATGGAATCCGTCGCAGCCCGCAACATAATCGCAGTCGATATGAATGGATTCACTGGCTATTTTGCAGTCGATACTGGGGGAGTCGCTTTTTACATCATTTATAATCACGTCTTCCACATTGAACAACGTGGCGGCGCCGCCTAGCTCGCGTGCGTCGTACAAATCGCGAGTGAGTTCGGTTTGCCCGTAAACGGTAACCGGTTTGTTAACGTACTTATGAAATGGGATATTGAAGTGCTTGTTGTTTACCGAGATCACTGTGCCGTCGTGAGTGAATGACTCGGCGTGCAATCGATCAGCTGCACCGGCTTGCTCTAACAAGTTGACCGTGCCACGTTCGAGCACACCCGCTCGAATGCGTGTTAGCACGTATTCGCGTGTTTGGCGCTCTAGTACAACAGCCTCGATGCCTGCATTGTGGAGCAGTTGGCCTAGTAAGAGTCCTGATGGGCCACCGCCGATTATTGCAACTTGTACTCGCATGTTGTTGATCTATTTAAGTACCGAGGATAGAAACTGCCGAGTGCGCGCTTCAGTTGGGTCGGTGAATAACTTATCGGGTGATGCCTTTTCAATTATTTTTCCATCATCGAGCATGCATACTGTATCTGCCGCTTCGCGTGCGAAACCGATTTCGTGCGTCGCCAATATCATCGTCATCCCTTGCAGTCGAAGTTGTCGTAAGACATCGAGTACTTCCTCAATGAGTTCTGGGTCCAGCGCCGACGTGACTTCATCGAACAACATGATGAGCGGATTCATCGCCAATGCACGAACAATCGCTACACGTTGTTGTTGGCCACCAGAGAGCTGATCGGGATAGTGATGCATACGATCAGCCAAACCGAATTTTTCAAACAGGGCGGTGACGTTTTCAAGCAGTTGCTCTTTGGGTTCCTTGAATACTCGTCGCGGTGCCAGCATCACATTTTGTAGAGCGCTCATGTGAGGGAATAGGTTGAAGCTTTGGAATACCATTCCAATTTTTTGTCGCACGGGTTGCGGATCCAGACCGGGTTCAGATATGTCGACATCATTAAAAAATATTTGGCCATTATCAATTGGCTCTAGTAAGTTGATGCAGCGCAGTAGTGTGGATTTCCCGGAGCCAGACGATCCTATTAAGCACACCATTTCGCCTTCTTTTACCGATAAGTCGATACCTTTAAGAACAGGTACATCGCCAAAGGCTTTTTCTACGCCTTTAAGTTTTAAGCGTTCCAATGCCATTAGGTTCGCTCCCGATGTTGCTTCGCAAGCAGGTAGTCAGCATAGCGCGTAGCTGGAACAGTCACGGCAAGAAATATGATTGCTGCGCCAACATAGGGTGTGAAGTTGGCGAGCAGGGATTTATGTACACCGGCTTGTCGAAGGATTTCTACCGGGCCGATAAAGGATAAAAGTGCGACGTCTTTTTGTAGTGCTACCAACATGTTCATGTTGGCGGGCACAACCCGGCGTAGTGCTTGTGGTAGTACGATGTATCTCATGGTATCGCGTTGGCTTAAGCCTAACGATTTTCCCGCATTGCGTTGGCTTTCATGTATTGATTCAATACCGCTGCGTAGCACTTCGGCAACGTAGGCCGAGTAGGTCAGAACCAATGCGACAGAGCCCCATATATAAGGGCTATTCCACGGGCGAGGTAAACCTAAGCCGGGAATCCCAAAGCCAATAAGAAAAATAGTGAGAATCACGGGCACGCCGCGAAAGATATCGGTGTAGCCGATGGCTAAGGCGCGCAGGGGAAACATGGCTGGTGATTTTTGATCTCGCGCAAGTGCTACCAATAAACCGAGCAGGGCGATGGCCGGTAGCGACCACAAAAATATGGCTACGTCGAGTAGGAACGCTTTTAAAAGGGACGGGAATGTGGATACCAGAATTTCGCCATTAAAGAAACTGGCTTGCACTTTCTCCCAGCCGGGTGTTTGTGGTACCAATATGATAAGAGCGGCAAGCACGAAAAAAGAGCTGAGCGCAGCGACGACTGCGCCCTTACGTTTTTGCTTTTTTTTGTATGCTACACGCGCAGCACTGCGATTGATCATAGTGGCGCGTAGGGCATGCTCATACTAACCATCGCTAGCATTTCTTTTGTATTTATTTGATCAATGGTACGCCTGTGGTCTCTTGTAACCACTGTGCCTCAATTTTTGCCAACGTGCCATCTTCAGTAATTGCCAGTACGGCTTCATCGACGCACTCTTTGAGCGCACTCCCATCTTCCATCAGTAATCCAAACTGGTCTGGTGTGTCTGAACGATCAGCTGGGAATTGGCCTAGAACAACGCCGTCTTCCAATACAACTGCGCTTAGGTAGAGTGCAGTGGGTAAGTCGAACAAACCAGCGTCGATTTGATTGGCTTTCATCGCTTCAATCACGTTTACGTTGTCATCATAAAGAAGCGGGTCGCTGCTTGGCTTAATGGTTTGTTGCAGCATGGCCAATGCGGTAGTGTTGGAGTCGATACCCCATTTCAACTCTTTTAGTGAATCAACGGTTGCAGTGGCCCCGTTGTCTACTGACGACTTGCGCACTAACACGGCCATTGGAGCTGAATAGTAGGGCGCTGAGAAATCGACAACCTTTTCACGCTCTTCGGTGATTGAGAACTGTTGTAGGTTGAAATCAAAATCTTTTACACCGGGTTGGATGGATTGATCAAAGGATGCTGAAGTCCACTCAACCTTGTCGTTTTCAAATCCCATTTTATTAGCAACCGCATAGGCCACTGCGGCTTCAAAGCCTTTACCCGATGATGGATCGTTATCCATCACCCAAGGATAGTAGGCTGGGTTGCCTGTGGCTATGGTTAGCACACCGTCTTTCATGGTTTTGCCTGCCGCACACTCGGCTGCATAAACATTAGAACTCGCTGCCAACACAACACCTGCCAACGCCGCACCCAATACCGCCTTTCTCATTTCCCATCCCCCATATATATTCATATCCCCCCAATAATACCCCGCTTCCGGGGTCGGACCAAGCTAAGTTGTTCATTAGCCTGATCTTTCGTAGTAAATTGGGGTGAATAGAGCGCTTAAAACGCGTTTTTAGCGTAAAAAAGGACCTTTAACATGCTCATCATCAAGCACTGACAGAATGACTGCCTTACGTTTAGACATGATTAAAACTATTCAGACCGATAGGCTGGAGATCGCCTATCACGAATACGGTCCGCAAGATCGCTCTGCAGTCGTGCTGCTTCATGGCTTTCCCTACGATCCGAGCTCTTACGCGGAGGTTGCATCAATTCTTGCGGCTAAGGGCATGCGATGCATCGTGCCTTACCTTCGTGGATTTGGGCCAACACGTTTTCTGAACTCTGACACTATGCGCTCTGGTCAGCAGGCCGCCATAGCTGCTGACTTACTTGCTTTTATGGATGCATTGAATATTGAGCAGGCAACGCTGGCTGGTTATGACTGGGGCGGTCGTGCTGCATGTATTGTTGCGGCGCTTTGGCCTGAGCGCGTTTTAGGACTGGTTAGTTGTGGGCAGGGATATAATATTCAGGATATTCAGAATGCTGTTATTCCGGTCACGCCCGAAGAGGAAACGCGGTACTGGTATATATATTATTTTAATACGATGCGCGGTAAACAAGCGCTCATTAATAATCGTGCTGAGCTGTGCCATTACATTTGGAAACTGTGGTCTCCAAGTTGGAATTTTAATGGCGATAGCTTTACAGCTGCATCCACTTCATTTGAAAATCCAGACTTCGCCGATGTTGTTGCTCATTCTTATCGTCATAGGTTGGGTGAATGTGCAGGTGACCCATCCTACGATGAAATAGAAGCTCGTCTTGCTTTGCAACCAAAAATCACGGTTTCCACTATCGTGCTTCAAGGTCGTGACGATGCTGTAGATCCTCCTGATGTAAACGACAGTGCAGAAAAGCACTTCACCAATGCGTTCGAACGAAAAATAGTCGAGGGTGTGGGGCACAATTTGCCTCAAGAAAATCCGCTGGAATTTGCAGATGCTGTCCTTAGACTCGCTTGCTCTGAATAGTGAGGCGAAGTTTTCATAGTCACTCACCACAACCAAGAAGCCTGAGAAATTATCGGATGAAGTGGGAACGACTACGCGAGATCACTTTAGACGAAGTTTTTAGGGTTAAAAAGCATTTTTAAGCCTCATATTTTAGATAATATTCACTGAAATACTATTGGATTGAATGACTTAGCGTGGTCCGACCCCGTCGAATGTTTCGCCTAGGGAGAAGGGTGCGTGCAGTCGCATTCGTGCGGTATTTGTGGAGATCATTGCTAGGACGACAATGGTCACGATGTAGGGCAGGCTCGACAGAAGTTGAGATGGGATTCTTGCACCCATGGACTGTGCGATAAGCTCACCCAGAGAGACCATGCCGAATAAAATTGCGCCGAACGCGATGCGACCTGTCTTCCACGTACCAAAGACCACCAGCGCGACAGCAATCCAACCACGACCCGCAATCATGCCGTCGGCCCATAATGGGGTGTAGATTGTTGATGCGTACGCGCCAGCAAAACCGGCCAATAAGCCACCGAATGCGACCGCGCAATAGCGAATAAGGAATACCGGGAATCCCAATGCTTGAGCTGCGTGTGGATTTTCGCCAGTAGAACGAATTGCAAGCCCAAGTCGGGTGTACTTAAACGTGAGCCCAATACACAGCGCTAAAGCGAACGTTAGGTATACAACAATGTTCTGTTGGAAAAGAATTGGACCTAGAAGTGGTAATTCACTTAGAAAAGGGATAGCTATACCTTCCGTTGCGGCAATGGTGCGGCTCTCGTAGTCTCGGCCAATTAGCGCTGACAAACCTAAGCCAAAAATACCGACCGCCAACCCAGATGCAACTTGATTTGCCAAAAAGGATATTGAAATCACTGCAAACACGAGTGAAACCAGAACGCCGGCGGCACCAGCCACTGCAAATCCCAGCAAGTGGCTCCCAGATTCAAAGGTGACAACGAAACCCACAGCGGCTGAGACAGCCATCATTCCTTCCACGCCCAGATTTAGAACGCCTGATTTTTCAGCGACCAGCTCTCCTAACGCTGCAAGTAAAAAGATGGTGGCCGCACTGAGCGTTCCAGCTAGAAAAAATTCAATTGTGCTCACGGCGTTGGCTTTGTGTTTGAATGAGTAAGGGGGCGGATAATTCGCAGTCGATAGTTTACGAAAGTATAGGTGGCTAGATAAAAAATTAATAACAAACCCTGAAACACATGCACTGCGCTGATAGGTAGATCGGCTGAAACCAAGGCGACATCGCCACCAATTTGTAACACCGCTAAAAAGAATGCAGCGAATATGATGCCGATTGGGTTTAGTGCACCAAGATAGGCAACGATAATTGCTGAGTATCCATATCCCGATGTAACTGATCGTTGTAGTTGTCCAATGGGACCCGCGATCTCACTCATACCAGCTATACCTGCGGCAAAGCCTGCCAGAAGTAGGCTACTCCAAACCGCCTTCTTAGAACTAAAGCCTGCGTACGTTGCTGCATTGGGAGCAAGTCCGCCTACCACCAGTTTGAATCCGCCAAAGTGCTTTTCCATGAATAGCCAAATACCGATGGTGAAGATAATCGGAATAAAAATCGACGTGTTTAAACGCACACCTTCGAACAAGGCAGGAAATAATGCTTCGTCTTGAAACATGACTGTTTGCGGAAAGTTAAATCCCATGGGGTCTTTCCACGGTCCAAGCAATAAGTAATACAAGATTTGCAGCGCAATAGAGGACAGCATGAGAGTGACGAGGATTTCATTGGCGTTAAATCGAGTTTTTAAATACGCCGCGATCGCAGCCCATCCCATTCCACCCAATGCTCCCAAAATCAGCATTGCGGGAAGCAAAAGCGCAGATGTGCTGTCAACCAAGTAGACAGGCACGGCACTGGCCGTTATCGCACCAATAATCATTTGCCCTTCAGCCCCTATATTCCAAACCTTTGCTCGAAAGCCAACAGCCAAGGCTTGGGCTATGAGCAACAGTGGGCCAAACTTCAAGAATATTTCAGTGATGGAATAAAAATTTTCAAATGGAGCAATGAAAAAAGAATGAAATGTTAGCAGTACTGGTTTTTGGAGGAGAACAAGTAGTACCGAGCTGACAAGCACGGCAAGCGCGATGGCGATGACGGGTGTTGCAATCAACATACGCTTGGAGTAGTGAACACGGCGATCAAGCTTAAACTGCATGGTTCACTCCTGATCGTTCGATGCTCGATTGATGGTTACCGATCATATATTCGCCAATGTCATTTGGCGTAAGTTCAGATGTTTTCAATGAGGGTGAGAGTGTGCCGCCATTTATAACGTGGAGTCGATCCGTGATTTCAAACAACTCTTCAAGTTCCTCCGAAACTATGAGTATGGCAACGCCAGATTCGCGTAAATCGAGTAGTCGTTGACGAATGGCTGTGGCTGCTCCAATATCAACACCCCACGTAGGTTGGGCAACAAAAAGTAATTTTGGTGCCAACATCAGTTCGCGACCGACAATATATTTTTGCAAGTTACCACCCGATAAAGAATTTGCTGTTGCACTTGGGCCAGCGCAACGGACATCAAATTCTTCAATGCACTTTTCTGTGTATTTATTGATGGTATCGTTTTTCAAAAATCCAATGTTTAACATGCCTTTTTCAAACGCGGTTAATAAGGCATTTTTCGACAGGGGCATAGGCGGCACAGCACCACGTCCAAGCCGTTCCTCAGGAACAAAGGAGAAACCAAGCAGACGTCTAGCGGCTGGATTTAAGTGGCCTGCAGGCTGATCCATAATATTAATCGCGTTCGGCAACAATTGTTTGTTGATTACTTCGCCTGAAATAATTCGTGAGAGTTCTTGTTGACCGTTACCCGAAACACCGGCGATACCGACAATTTCACCGCCATGTACATCCAGGTTTATGTTGGACAAGCTAGTACCAAACGGGTCGTGGCTCTCCACTGAAAGTGAAGATAATTTTAGAAAAGGCGTTTCACTTGTTTTTTTTGGGTGCTGCCCTTGTATGCTGGGTACATCATGGCCCACCATTAAGGTTGCAAGCTCTTTCGCTGTCTTTTCGTTTGGATTTACGGTTCCGGTCACCTGGCCTGCACGCAGTATGGTTGCTGTGTCACACAGCTCGCGAATCTCCTCTAGTTTGTGCGATATATAGAGGATAGCCACGTGGTTGTCGCGAAGTTTTCGTAGTGCATCAAATAATGAATTTATATGTTGCGGTGGTAACACCGATGTTGGCTCATCAAGAATAAGTAATTTTAAATCTTGCATAAGGCAACGAATAATTTCGACTCGTTGACGCTCGCCGACAGAGAGTGAATGTACCGAGGCCTCTGGATTCACATCGAGTTTATAGCGTTCGCCAATTTCTCTAATCTGTTTAGAGAGAGTTTGACGATTTCCTCGCATGGTCAGGGAAATATTCTCTACCACACTCAAGGTTTCGAACAGTGAGAAATGTTGAAACACCATCCCAATGCCCAGTTTCCTGGCAGCCGCGGTGTTAGGCAAGTCAACCTGTTTCCCTTGCCAATAGATCTCCCCAGCATCTGGCTCAACCAGGCCGTAAGCCAATTTCATTAAAGTTGATTTACCCGCTCCGTTCTCACCTAGAATGGCGTGAATAGAGCTGGGCATAACGTCCAGGTTGACTCGATCATTGGCAATAACAGTGGGATACTGCTTAGTAATATTGCGCAGTGACAATAACGCTCTGCTTTGGTCTGTAGGCATGGTGAGATCTGTGTTGGGGTATGCCGCAGACATGACCGTCTGCGGCGTCTATTTAAGTGATCAACTTATCCGGTTATTTTGGAAGCGGAGAATTGACACCTTCAACATGCCAATCCATACCTAAAATTGCACCGTCTTCCAAACGTTCACCGGCCGGAATGACTTCCTTACCTTCTTGATTAATCAGTGGCCCGTCATAAACATGAACGGCTGCAGACACGATTTCAGCTCTCTTTGCTTCAATCTTCGCCATCATTTCTGCACTGATGTCTGCGTTCCAATCATCTACCACCACCACATCGTCTTGCATGCCTAACCACTCATTTTTACCTTCAAAGTTACCGGCAAGGTGCGCGTCCACCGATGCCACGAAAAACGGCGCCCAATCGGTTTTTACAACGCCTAAGTATTTCGTTGGTGCATACTCTTTCATCGAGCCATTCAAATTAAAGACATAAGCACCGCCTTCTTCACCAACTGTGACTACTGAAGGAGTGTCTTGTGCATTGGAGAACAGAATATCAGCGCCACCGGCAAGCAGTGCTTTTGCCGAGTCCTGTGCTTTTGCAGGGTCGAACCAAGAATTTATCCAGATGACATCGACGGTAATTTCCGGGTCTATGCTTCGAGCGCCTAAAGTAAATCCGTTAATGGTTGAAATCAACTCCGGAATTGCAAAGGCCGAAACCACACCCAACTTCTTAGTTTTGGTTAGTTCGGCGGCGGCCATTCCCATTAGGTAGGCCCCTTCATAATATTTTGCGGTGAACGGCGAGAAATTCTTCGCAGTCTTATAACCCGAGGCGTGGAGGAAAGTGCGTTTAGCGTTACGTTTGGCAAGCTTCAACCCGCCATTCATAAAGCCGAACGAACCGAGCACCAAAAATTCGTTACCGTCACCAACCATCTTATTCATGATGCGATCGGCGTCGGGTCCTTCTTGTATGTTTTCAATAATATTGATATTCACTTTATCGCCATACTTCGCCTTCACGGCATCGACGCCATCAACCAGCGCTTTTGACCAACCGACGTCGGCAATGGGGGATGGTGTAAGCAGACCAATTTCGAGTGTGTCTGCATTCACTGTTGAGTGAAATAGTAGGCCGGAAACAGCGACAGCCGCCAGCGTCTTAGATAAAACATTCATGTAAAAATCTCCTTTGGATAAAAGCGGTTTCCCTTAAAAGGGTGATTAAAGGTTTTCATATACCACACGGTGAACATGTGACTGGGCATCGGCTACCAGTTTATGTTCGTCAAGGCCTGGAAATTCGCCATCGCGCCAAACGATGCGCCCGTTGATCATCGTGAGATCGACATTGGCAGAAATTCCGAGTTTTGCTATTAAGCTATTTGGGTCGTGCAAGGCACCTATATACTCGACTTTTCTTGTATCAATGGTAAAAAGGTCTGCGGCTTGCCCGACGGCTAGAGAACCGAGTTCAGGTTGCTGCAGTAAATCAGCTCCTCCTCGAGTTGCATAGTTCAAAAACGTTGTTGGGTCCGGTACCTGAAAATTGTGTTGTGATGACACGAGTGCTTGCAACATATACGCACTGTGAATGCAATGCATTAAATTGGAATTGTCGTTAGAAGCGGCACCATCCACACCCAGACCGATGCGCACGCCGGCTGCTTGCATCTGTGCAAGGGGCGTGACTTCGGCGCCAACTAAATACACAGGTTCAGGGCAGTGTGACACGCCAGTCTGTGTTGCAGCGAGTTGCTTAATTTCCGTAGCGTTCAGTTCCCAACAATGAGCCAGCCATACATCTGGGCCAACAAAACCAATGTCTTCGCACCAATCGACCGTGCGCATGCCTGTGCGTTGCCGCATCACTTCGCTTTCGCCTTCACCGACGTGGCTGTGCAGCAATACGTTTTTATCGCGTGCTAATTCGATGGATTCTTTAAACGTTTCAGCGTAACAATTGACGGGTTGGCACGGGGCTATGGCCACTCGACGCATGCTGTACGGTTGATCGTCGTGATAGGTATCGATAAGCCGTGTACAGTCAGCAATGAATTCGTCAGTGGACTCGCACATCTCGTCAGGGATTGTGCTTCCTTTTGATTTTGGCAGTGTGTTACCACCCCGGCCAGCGTGAAATCTCATCCCCAGTAATTCGGCTGCTTCAAATTGCCTATCGACGATATTTTTGCCTGCGTGTTTTGGGTAGTTGTATTGATGGTCGAATGCGGTGGTACACCCGTGTTTAATCAATTCACCCATAGCCGCCACTGAAGAGTGGTAGAAACAGGCTTCATCCAGTTTGGCAAATAACGGGTATATCAGATCCAACCATTCAAGGACCGAGTATTTTGTCCAGTCCAGATGTGCATGATTTCTTACAAAACACTGAAAAAAATGGTGGTGCGTATTTATCAACCCCGGGTATAAGAAATGACCAGAGCAATCAATGACTTCGGTGTTTGGTGGAATGTCTCTATCTGGAATATTAACAGCGATATTCGCAATCGCATTTCCAAGCACTAACACATCAGTATTTCTATGAACAGTATTGTTCTCATCGCAGCTGACAACGGCATCGCAAGATTTAAACAATGTGTTATTCATGTCTTGTCTCTTATCGTGCTGCCTAACTCATGCAATTCATGTATGCCTGGCATGGTTAAAAAATTATCGAGACTTCTAAGCGCATGTAGCCATCCGCGAATAAGGGGGTACTCGTCATGCTCGATGCCTGCGTCTGGACTAAGCGCCGTGTATGGAAAGCAGGCGACATCGGCGATGGTTGGTTGATCACCCGTTAACCATTGTTGACCTATTATTCGTTGTTCGGTTAAGTGGCTTTCGAGTTCTCGTAAGCAAATCTTTGCGCCATGCTGTGCTGAATCGATGTTGATCGTGTTATTTAGCATGGAATGTAAGCGCAGCTCACCGATGGTTGCGCTCAAACGTGATGAAAACCCAAGCCATTGAACCACCGCTGCCAGTTGATTAGCATTGTTGATCGGCCACCAACTGCAGCTTGGGTCGTGCTGTTGAGCTAACCAAACCAGCATGGCTTGGGTTTCAGTAAATACTTGTCCGTTTGCAACCAGTATTGGCAGAGTGCCAGCTGGATTGAGTTTGAGTAGCGGTTCGGATTGATGTTCTTTGCCGGGGTGGAAATCGATGGCAACTGTCTCGTATTTTATATTGAGAAGGTTTGCCAGCAATCTCACTTTATAACAGTTGCCGGAGAGCACATAGTTGTAGAGCGTAATCGACATTAGATTTTCTCAAGCGCCCCGTAATAAGCGCCGCGCTTTTTCAACCAACGTCGATAGGCGATGGAAGTTAAATCAGCCTTGGTTGGGATTTCATGTCCGGGGTCGATAGGCAGTTTGCGTGGTAGTTGATTTTCTAGAATTGATCGATCTTGTACGAAAATCAGCTGCTGAAATTGAATCAAGTCAGCCATGGTACTGGTATCGTCATAAAGCGCCATCCACGGCCAAACATCGCATGTTTCTTCATCAATTGGTTGAACAAACAGGGTGATAACATCCATTGCTTCAGGTTTTGGAGGGCAGGTTTTATAAAGGATTGCTGCCATTGGTGCTGGTACGCGGTAAATGTATTCGGTTTCGATGCTGCCTTCGGCAGATTTTGATGCCTGGGGCTGAAAGAATCTGATGTTTGTAGCGAATACTTCGTCGTGCTTTTCATCTATTTGAACATCGTATTTATACACTTCAGTATGTGGTTCAGCGCCAAGCACACCGGTGTGTACAAATGGAAAATGAGCGATATCCAGAAAGTTTTCTACGGCACGAAGCGGTGAGCATGAAACGCGAACGACACCGCATGGTACAAATCTGCGACCTGGTTCTTCTGCCTCGGGTATAGCAAATAGTGGATAAGGGTCGTCCGAGAATGTTGTCCATACATGATCGTATTGGCATTGTACTGCGAGTAACTGGCCTGCTGAACTAACGGTAACGGATTCTTCGTTGCTACCGCACACACTTATCTCGGTGCCAAGTAATTGTGTATTTTTTGTTTGACCGTCGTTTAATTCACCCAACATGGCGACTGGATACCAATACTTTTGCGCGTGCTCTAGCCCTGTCATTTTGCAGGTTCAACTTTGTTGGAAGATTGCATGATACGTTCAGCTTCACGACGGACAGATTCGCACCATCGCGAGATTGCAATTAATTCGTTTTGTGAATAGCTATCGTGGGCTAGTACGTGTATGACTGTGCTTTGCGCCAGTGGTTGTTGGAACAAAATACATATGCCATCAGTTCCATTAGGATTGGCTAGCGAAAGAATAGTTTGATCGGAATTTATATCATTGACCGAGCCATTGAATAGGGCCGCGTTAGTCTGCGCAGCAGAGGCAATAGCATGAGCGGCTGTGGAAAGATCACATTGCATGGTAATCGTTCTTAGTCCTAACAGGCGATCAGGAAGTTCTGCCGGCGTTGCAGTGCCGGCCGTATTTACCCATATAATGCCAGCCTTCTCAACAACACTATAGATCGCAGGTCGAATAGTGCTTGGAGGTTCGAGTTCTGGGTGCGCTGGGATGTAGTGGCACTTGGCATCGCAGTCATAGTGCCAGCCATGATAAGCACAGGCCAGCGATTCCCCCCGCACGAACCCATGAGACAAACGCATGCCACGGTGAGGGCACCGGTTTTCCCAAGCAGAAATAACACCGCTTGTACTGCGCCAGATTGCCATGTCTGCGTGCCCAATTTGTGCGCGCATGACGCCTTTTGGTGCAAGATCTTGCGCTAAGCCAATGGGCTCAGTAGTCATCGGTTGACCGTTCCCTTAATTTCTCTATTCGATGGGTGATCAGTATCTAACGAATCGAGCTGGTTGTCGATAGTGTTCTTTCTGAGTTGATTCTGTGATTTTTTTAATAGAGTCAACTTGCGCATCTATCGGGCCGAGGCTGCACGCAACCTCCATAGCGTCAATCAAGATGGGGTCGCCACTGACGAATATTTTTACCTGCGACGTGTTTTTTGATTCAACCCAACCGGTTAGGTTGAGACGTTGCGCACGATTGATTATCCATTCAGGGAACGTATCGTTAGGAAAATGGCCTTTGATGATTAAGGTAGCGGCGGCTATTTGCGACATTTTTTGAGTTTACAATTTAATCCACGCCGTCTTCAAATCAATAAACTTATCAAACGCATGTAGTGATTTGTCGTGGCCGTTACCGGATTGTTTAACGCCGCCCATGGGTACGGTGACGTCGGGGCCGCCGTAGGTGTTTACATGCACAACGCCTGTGCGCATGGCGCGGATCATTTTGTGTGCGCGGCTAAGGTCGGCGGTCCACAAACCACCGGCTAGACCGAAGTCGGTGCTGTTGGCGAGTTCTATAGCGTGGGCTTCGTCGTTGAACGCGGTGACTGCCAGTACGGGGCCGAACACTTCTTGCTGCGCGAGGGTGTGTTGTTGCTGCACGTCGGTGATGATGGTTGGCTCCATATAGAACCCACCGCTATCGGCTAACAATTGATTGCCGCCTTGATAGAGCGTACCGCCTTCGTTTTGCGCGGTTTCTACAAAGCTTAAATTCTGATTCAATTGTGCGCCGTTGTTGATTGCGCCTGATGTTGTATTCACATCCAGCGGGTCGCCGACTCTCAAGGCTGCGGCCTCTTTGCCAAGCAGTTCCACAAACTCATCATGCACCGACGCTTCTACCAACAGGCGTGAACCGGCAACACATACTTGACCTGAGTTTCGAAAAATTCCCGCTGCACTTACCTTGGCAGCTTCGGCCAAATTTTTCGTATCAGCAAAAACAATGTTTGCAGATTTTCCACCAAGCTCTAAGTAACAGCGCTTCATGTTCGATCGAGCGGATGCTTCAAGTAATCGCCGACCCGTTGTACCGGAGCCTGTGAATACAATAACGTCTACATCCATCGAGTTAGACATCGCTTCGCCTACAACCGAACCTTTACCGGTAACGACATTAAACACACCTTCTGGAATACCGGCTTCTAAAGCTAATTCAGCCAAGCGAAGCAACGACAAGGAGGCCATTTCAGAGGGCTTTAAAACAACCGAATTCCCAACGGCTAAAGCGGGCCCCAGTTTCCAGGCGCCAATCATCAAGGGAAAATTCCAAGGAATGATTGCCCCAACAACACCAATCGGTTCGTTGTGCACTAAGCCCAAAAACTCGGGCGCTGTTGGTGCGATTTGTCCGTAAAGTTTATCAATCGCTTCCGCGTAATAACGAATCGTGCCAGCAGCTGAGCCACTTTCGCCGCGTATGGCCATGCTGATTTCCGTGCCGTTATCACGCACGCCTAGAACGGCCAGTTCCAGAGCTTCCGCGTCGATCAGATCAGCCCACTTGTGCATGATTTTCTTACGCGCCGCCGGGGCCATGTTGCGCCATCGTCCATCGTCAAATGCTCTGCGCGCAGAAGCAATCGCACGCGCAGTGTCTTCAGCTGTGCCAGATGCGGTTGTGGTTAGCACCTGCCCATCAATAGGCGACACGATCTCTAAAGATTCGCCAGAGCTGCTGGGTGACATTTGCCCGTCGATTAATAAACCGCGCGATGCGATGGGGGTGTTGCGAAGCAAATCGATCTTAGCTTGATCTAGCACGTTACGAGTTACCTGAGTTGAGAATCAAGATCATCATCTGTTTCGCCTTTTAAGCGAGCAAGATGTTCTTTACGAAGAGTACGAATGTGTAAGACAATGACGAACACAATAGCTGCTGCGAGAAAGGCCGCTATTGGGCGATCAACAAAGTCTAGCGGTGTTTTAACCCGCGTCATAGAGGTACGCAATTTAACTTCCATAATGCCGCCCAAAACCATACCTAACACAATGGGCACAATCGGCAAGTTTAATCGTTTTAAAATAAGTCCAAACACGCCAAAGGCAGATGCGATAGCGCAGTCTGTTACAGAGTTTCGCAAGGAATACACGCCAACAAAACTCAAGGTCAATATCATCATGCCTAAAAATCGAGTAGGGATTTGAATGATCTTCGTCATCAAATTTGTGGAGAACAATAGAAAAACAATAACAATGATATTCAACAGCAACATGGCTATGTATAGAGCGTAAACAAAATCCAGTTGATTTTGAAATAAACCTGGCCCGGGTATCACATTGTGTACGTAGAACACTGACAACATCATCGCCGTGAGTGCCTCACCCGGGATGCCTAGCGCCAGCAAGGGAATCATGGCGGCCGCAGGAACTGCGTTGTTCGCAGCTTCCGATGCAATCAAGCCTTCAGGTGAGCCTTTGCCAAACTGTTCTGGTGCTTTGGACGTTTTGCGGGCATACGTGTAGGATAAAAACTGCGCGGTAAATTCACCCACTCCAGGAATCATCCCCATCAACACACCAAAGCCGCCAGCAACAGTTGCAATGCGTTTGTAAATCCAGAGCTCTTTCATGCTTGAAAACAGCGAGCCTGTAACCGGTTCAAGTTTTGGTTGTTTGTCGTTATCTACCAGTAATAAAAAGGCCTGGCTCAATGCAAACAAGCCCAACACCACGACGATTAAATCGAAACCACTGGCTAGCCAGCTTTGATCGAAGGTTAAACGCTTGGTGTATTTAACAGGCTCCAAACCCACGGTTTGCAGCAAAATGCCAAACGCTGCCAACATGCCAGCGGCAAACACTTGTCCACGGTGCGCCAGTACCACTAAAACCATGCCGAGCAGTGCGGCTAAGAATATTTCGCGACTGCCAAAGTGCGGTGCGATTAGCGCTAACAGTGGCGATAAAAAAATCAAACACAAAATGCCAAATATGCCACCCCAGAATGAGGCGGAGTACGCGATAGATAAAGCTCTTCGCGCTTCACCCCGCTGCGTCATTGGATAACCGTCATAGGTTGTTAAGGCATTAACAGCGGTGCCTGGTGTGTTGACTAAGATGGCCGGAATGGCGCCGCCATACATGGAGGAACCATAGATGCCAAGCAATACGGTTAATCCCACAATGGGGTCCATGGAAAATGTTGCCGGTAAAAGAATTGCGATGGCTACGGCGGCACCAACACCTGGAATGGCACCAATGACAACACCACCGATAGAACCTACCAGCAATGCGATGAAAACATCCCATCGCATTAGCAAACTCACACCCGAAAGCAGCGTATCCATAATTTAATAGTGTGCTTAGAAATAAGTGAGCATGAATGAACGAAGATTTGTAGGTAAGAACTCATAGAGCTCACCACCGGGTACTTTAACTTGAAGAAAGGTTTTAAATAGCAGGACTACCGCCAAGCCAAATAACATGGCAAATAAGATGCTCTTTTTGGAGCGATAACCGAGTCTGAAGGTGAGTAGTGCAGTAAACAAAAGTGTGCTTAATAAATACCCTAGGCGCGGAACTATAAAAACATAAGCCATAAACCAAATCGCATATTCAAAAGAGCGCAACCAAAACCCAACTTCCATCCAGCGACCTTTCATGGCCGGTGTCATTAGTCCGGTGACGAAATGCAACACAGCGAAAAACGTCATTAAACCAATCGACAAATACGGCCAAAACGCAGGTTGCGATGGTAGCTTTGTACCTTTTGACCAAGTCGTTTGATCTTGAACGTTGAGCGCCAAAAAAAGGCACATCGCCAAAAACAACAAGCTGAAGACAAGGTCGCCAGGTTTTCGATAACGCTTGAATAAATCTTGAAGTGTCTTGGCTTTCATCACGAATGCAAGAAGTAGGTGGGCACGACGCGGGTAGGAATGGGTCGGCGCTTAATGAGCCGACCCAAACAATGTTTTACTCAAGCATGGCGTTAACGGCGCCAAAGGTTTCAATGTCCTTTTCGATTTGAGCGTTTGTTGCAGCAGCATCTTGCCAGTACAACAATGCACCGGTTTCAGAGGCTAATTTGGCTACACGGTCTGAGGCTAAAGTTTCTTGAGCGACAGCAATGATTTTCTCGCGAACATCAGCGGGTGTGTCTTTGTGAACGAACAACCCGTTCCACAGTGCGATGTTAAGTTCTGGAACCAGTTCGGCAACGGTTGGTGTATCTGGCGTGATGCTAATACGCTCTCCACCAATTGATGCCAGGACTTTAACGTTGTTAAGACAAGGTAGAACCAACTGCAAGGTTGTGTTCATGACATCCACATCGCCAGAGGCTAGTGTATTGCAGTCCAATGCATCAAACGCTGCTTCTGAGGCGAATTCAAAGCCTTTCGATTTGGCGAGTGCAAAGGTAACTTTAGTAGGAATAAGTGGAGCACCGAAATGTCCAAGTGCGACTTCGTTATCTTTGGCGTGAGCGGCTAGACCGTCTATATCGTCATAAGGTGCATCGGCACCAGCAACAATAACGAACGGGTAGGTCAGAAACGCACCCAGCGGTTCGAATGGGTTAGGGTTTAATTCTGGAATGCCGATGTTTGGACCAACTACGGGGATAGCAATAATGAACGAACCAACGGTGTAACCATCAGCAGGTGCGTTGGCAACTTCAATGGCACCGGGGAAGGGACCACCACCACCACCAGGCTTGTTAACAACTGCCGCAGGTACGCCGTACTTCTTTTGAAAATCTTCAGCAATCATGCGAGTAACCACGTCTTCTAGGTCACCCGGTGGCCAAGGCACGACGAACTCTACAGGTTTTTCTGGATACTCAGCCAATGCAAGGCCGGGCAACGATGCCGAAAACGCAACGATCGCTGCAAGTAAAAACTTCTTCATTTTTTGATCTCCAAGTTGCAAGTGATGTTGCTTAATGTAAGTGATTTATCGGTTCACTATTGTCACCACCAGTGTAATTATATTGACCGAAAAACGGCTTTCTGTCAACATTATTGCCGGTCGCGAGCGTTCTGTTCACGCGGCAATTGCACACATTAATAACAGGTTTCCCGCCATATGAAAAACGAAAATTTTCTTAAAGCAAACAATGCGCGACACATGTGGCATCCAATGGTGCATCCGGCGGACAGCTTGAAAAATGAACCAAAGATTATCACTGGCGGTAAAGGTGTTCGAATAACGGATGTGGATGGTTCAGAAACCATTGATGCTGTTGGCGGTTTGTGGAACGTAAACCTGGGTTATTCGGCTGATGTTATTAAAGATGCAATAACGCAACAACTCCAACAACTACCTTACTACTCAACCTTCCGTGGTACATCGAACGATGCGGTTATTGAACTTAGCTATATGCTGCGCGAATTTTTTGAACCCGATGGTTTGTCGCGTGCGTTCTTCACCTCCGGCGGTTCTGATAGTGTGGAAATTGCACTGCGTCTGGCGCGGCAATACCATAAGATTCGCGGTGAAACTGGGCGTACTAAATATTTTTCAATAAAGAAGGGCTACCACGGCACCCATACAGGCGGTGCATCCGTCAATGGTAATGCAAATTTTCGTACCCAATATGAACCATTGATGCCAGGCTGTTTTCATATCCCGGCGCCATACACTTACCGAAATCAATTTAACGAAACCGACCCGGCAAAACTTACGCAGATGTGTTTGGCTGCATTTGAAGAAGAAATTGCGTTTCAAGGCGCGAGCACAATCGCAGCTTTTATTATGGAGCCGGTGCTCGGAGCGGGTGGTGTGATTGTGCCGCACGAAAGCTTTATGCCGGGTATACGCGCTATCTGCGACAAGCACGGCATATTGTTAATTGCCGATGAAGTTATCACGGGCTATGGTCGAACCGGCAGTTGGTCTGGTTCACGCCATTGGGGTGTTAAGCCTGATTTTAGTTGTACGGCAAAAGCGATTACTAATGGTTACTTCCCATTTGGTGCGGTCATGATTTCCGACAAAGTTGTTGAAGTGTTTGAAAACGATGAGACTGGAAAAGCGGCGATTGGCAGTGGGTACACGTATTCAGGTCATCCGGTTGGAGCAGCTGCAGCCATTGCATGCCTAAAAGAAACCGAGCGCTTAAAGGTCAATGAGAATGCCGCAGCACGGGGTGATGAAATGATGGCAGGCTTGGTTGAGCTTGGCAAAAAACACGATGTGATTGGTGATGTGCGTGGTGGTGAAGGATTGATGAATGCACTGGAGTTAGTGTCGGATGCAAAAACAAAAACCCCATTGGATGCAGCGACCATTGCTAAAATCCATGAAACTATTTATGCGAACGGCGTAATGGTTCGTGTATCGGGTCCGAATCTTATTTTGTCACCACCGTTAGTGTTAACCAGTGACGATGTGCAGCAGATTCTCAAAGCCTTGGACGCAGGCTTTTCTGCCGCTTAAATTTAAAGTGTATTCACGGAAAAAGCCGACATGAGCGATAAAACCATTCTTATTGTAGGAACCTACGATACCAAGAACGATGAACTCGAATACATGGCGGAGCGTGTTAGGTCCTTAGGTGGTGGTGTTCTGAGCATGGACATGTCTGTGTTGGGTGACCCTGAAAAACCCGCAGACATCTCTAAGCACGACGTTGCAAAAAGTGCCAACAGTTCCATTCAAGAAGCCATTGACAGTGGTGATGAAAATACCGCTATGCAAATCATGGCCAAAGGTGCATCAGCCTTAGCCAAACAGCTCTTTGACGAAAAGAAGTTTGATGGTGTGGTCATTCTTGGTGGCACAATGGGCACGGATGCCGCGCTCGATATTTGCCAAGCCTTACCGCTAGGCGTACCAAAGTACGTAGTGTCAACGGTGTCTTTTTCTCCGATCATTCCACCGGAAAGATTGTCTGCCGACATTCAAATGATTTTATGGGCCGGTGGTTTATATGGTCTGAATTCAGTTTGCAAAGCGTCTTTGTCACAAGCTGCAGGTGCCGTACTTGGCTCGGCCCGCGCGGTCGAAGCACCAAACTCAGATAAACCAATGGTTGGTATGACATCCTTAGGTTCTTCGTGTTTGAAATACATGAAGCTACTAAAACCTGCGTTAGAAGAGCGCGGTTTTGAGGTTGCCATTTTTCACGCAACCGGTATGGGTGGAATGGCGTATGAGAGTATTGCTGCCGATGGTGGCTTTGCCTGTGTAATGGATTTCGCGTTGCCTGAACTTGGAAACTTGATGGCCGGTTCTGTGATTAACGGTGGAAGTGATCGGATGCTTAATGCTGGTAGAGCCGGTATACCGCAACTCATAGCGCCAGGTTGTTTAGACTTAATCGACTTCGCTGGGTGGCAAGACATTCCAGAACAATATCAAGATCGTCCGTTCCATGAACATAATCGGCTGATTAAATCGTCGGGTTTAAACGCTGAAGAGCGTCGTGCCACCGCGCAGGAAATAGCAAAACGCCTGAAAGCATCAGACACGATAGCGCATGTGATTTTAACGAATCAAGGCATTGAAGAATGGGATAAGCCAGGTGATGTTGCGCACGACCCAGAGGCGTTTGCTGAGTTTTGCGATGAAATGCGAAAGGTCATGACCGACCCCATTCAATTTACTGAACTGGATTGTCATATCAATGATCAAGCGTTTGCAGATAAAGTTTTGGAAATATTTGACGGCTGGGTCAAGGATGGAACGGTAAAAAACTAGCCGTTAGCGGGTAATGATTCGCAAAGTATTTAATTTTCCTCAATGTCACTGTCGCTGGCTTATTTTGGGGGTATACATGGTCGATAAATAACAAAACGCTTAGGTTTATCGACATGGACGCAGTAGTAAACTCTTTTCGCGCAGCTGACGTAGTTGCTCGTCATCCCAAGTGGGCGAATGTGTTGTTGGTTATTGCATTGGGCTGGGCACTCGCTGTGTTAACCCTGAAGTTTCTACCCAAGTCAGAGATCAACTACCGAAGTAGCTCGCTGGCTACGAGTGTCAACACAACCAATAATAGTAGCGATCCATTAGAACAAGCTAATCTAACCGCAGGTTTGCATCTGTTTGGTGTAGTTGACGCAGATAGACCACCGCTTCCGCCTCAACCACCTGGTCCTCTACCGCAAACAACGTTAAACTTTAAACTTACTGGCATCTTTGCATACACCCCTACCGAAAGAGCGATCGCCATTATAAGTGAGGGTGCGGGTGATCAAAGCGCGTTTGGCATTGGAGACCAGCTCCTTAATGGGGTCACACTGGTAGAGGTATTCAAAGACCACGTGATTATCAATAATGCCGGTAAACTCGAAAAACTAAGTTTGTCTGAAGGGCCAACGGCGACTACGGTTCGGCCAACAACTCAAGTGCCGATCAAGCCAACACAAGCATTGCAGCAAACAGCTGCGATCGATTTACCCACCACGCCCACAGAGTTACGCCAATTATTTATCGAAAAGCCCTCTCTGTTAGGCCGAGTGGTTGCCACTGCGCCTTATCAAGAAAATGGAAAATTAATTGGGTACCAAATAACACCAAAACAGAATCCAGAAATTCTTGAAGCTCAAGGTATCTATGGCGGAGATGTGATCACGAGCGTAAACGGCATAGCGTTAATTAGTCAAAAGCAAGCGATGCGAGCGCTGCGCAATGCCGTTAGGGCACCAACACTGGAACTGGTCCTGTTGCGTGATGGCGTTGAAGTTGCGGCAACCATTTCATTAACCCAATGACTTAAGCGCAGCAACTACTTTAGGACTGATTGGTCGCGGCATCGTCTGAGTTCCATGCCACGAAAATATTTTTATGGCAATCACAGTTCACTTGAAATAGCCGTATAAGAACAACAGGCTGCGCCGCAGGTGAACGATATCAACAGTATTCGCCGCAATCGCTGCCAATATGCGACCCTCGCAAATGGACGGACTCAGCTGCCAATGAATCGTTCAGACTACGAAGCGCTTTAAAAAAAAGCCGAAGCTTTAGCCGTAAGCGCGAAGCAATAGCGCAGGCTTTGTCTGTGTCAAAATTGGTGAAGAAAGTGTGGATAGCAGAAAAGGAAGTTGGCGATGGTATGTTAGCCCCACTGGCCATCACAGTCACTGTGATGAAAATGTTTACATTCAGTGAGGCAAATATCATGGAACATATTCATGCAAGCTTGCCGGATGTCGATGGATGGGTTTTTCGAAAAAATGGCGAATAGACAAGGGCTGATTACTAGCGACATTACCAAAATGCTGCGATGACAGCAATGGGGGAGCGGATTCAACCGGTCAACGCAACACACTCGTTGAACTTATCAGCTTTGTAAATAATTCGATGTTGATAGAAAATTAAGTAAGCTGACTATACATATGTAGACTAAATCGGCCCATAGCCGACTAATATGATAATGCGTGTCTGGA